>NZ_JAGSHX010000001.1:0-330008 GCF_018138715.1 Streptomyces asiaticus | reverse complement strand
CGGCCGACCAGGTCCGCCACCGGCTCCCGCCCGGGCTCGCCACCGTACGGGAACTCCCCGCCGAACCGGCGCGGGACGCCGCCGTCTCCGGGGAGGGGGAAGGCGGCGCGTGGGTGCGGGTCGAGCTGCGGGCCGAGCGGCTGGAGTGGGTGCCCTCCGTACTCGCCTGGCTGGACCTCCCGTTCGTGATCGAGTGTCCGGACGCCCTGCGCGACCATGTGCGCGCCCTGGCCGGCCGGCTCGCCACGTGCGCCGACGCGGTCGTCGATGCCGCCGAGGGAGCGGAGCCCCGCGCGGAGTGACACCGGATCGTGCGGGCACGGTCGTGCCGGTGCGACGCTCAGCCGCGGGGCCACCGTACGGCGGTGTCGGCCACGGCGGAACGCGCCCGCTCCAGGGTCTCGGGGTGTCCGAACAGACCCGGCAGTCCGCCGGTGTGCACGAAGACCGTGCGCTGCCCGGGGCGCACCTGGCCGTCGTGGACGGCCGCGATGAGACCGGCCAGGGCGCGGCCGGTGTAGATGGGGTCGAGGACGATGCCTTCGGTGCGGGCCGCCGTGGTGATGGCGTCCATGACCGGTTCGGTGAGCGCGGAGTAGCCGGGCCCGACCTGATCGAGGCGCAGCCGCAGGGAGGTGGCCGCGGGCTGTCCGGCCAGCCCCTCGACCAGGTCGCCGACGGTGTGCTCGGGATCGGCGACGGCTCCGCAGTGCACCCCCAGCACCCGCTCGGCGCCGAGGGCGTGGACGAGACCGGCCATGGTGCCGCCCGATCCGACCGCCACCACCGCCGTGGTCAGGTCCGGGTCCTGCACCAGGAGTTCGGTCCCCGCCGCGACATAGCCCAGGGCGCCCAGCGCACTGGACCCGCCGAAGGGGATCATCGCGGGCCGGGCGCCCCGCTCGCGCAGGTCGCGGGCCACGTCCTGCACCGCCGCCGCGAGTTCCGCCTCGCTCACCTCGCCCGCCCATACGACGCGGGCGCCGAAGAGACCGTCGAGCGCGATGTTGCCCGTCATGCCCTCGGTCGGCGCACCGGCGAGGACCAGGACCACGTCCATGCCCAGCCGGGCACCGGCCGCGGCCGTCAGACGGGCGTGGTTGCTCTGGGCGGCCCCGCTGGTCACCAGGGTGGTGGCGCCCTCGGCGCGGGCGGCACCGGCCGTCCACTCCAGCTTGCGGACCTTGTTGCCGCCGCCGCCAAGGCCGATCAGATCGTCACGCTTGACCCACAGATCCTCGGGCTCCAGCCCGATGGCACGGGCCAGGCGGGGCGCGGGCTCCAGCGGTGTGGGCCGACTCATCAACTCGGCCCGCGTGATGTCCTGACCCCCCGTCTCATCCTGGCCCTGATCCTGTGTGGTGTCCTGACGCTCTTCTGACACGATCGCCGCCTTCCAGCCAGCCTGTTTCTCTACTCGGACGCGGAAGTGCCGGGCGCGGGCCGCTGCCGCTCGAGTTCGACATAGCGGGCGCGCATCGCCTCGCTCGCGGCCGGGCCCGCGGTGAACACGTATATCTCGCTGTCGTCGAGGCTTCGGCCGGTGCGCGCGTCCACCACGACGGGTTCGGCCTCCTCGCCGGTGCGGGCGTCGACCAGGATCATGGCACGCTCCTCCGGCGCGAGGTGCTGATTGCCCCAGGCGGCCAGCGCGACGACGACAGGCCGCAGCGAACGGCCGCGCTCGGTCAGCACGTACTCATGGCGCACCGGGTTCTTCTGGTAGGGGCGCCGCTCCAGCAGGCCGTCCGCCACCAGGCTCTTCAGCCGCGTGGTGAGCATGCTGGTGGAGATGTTCAGGCTCTGCTGGAACTGGTCGAAGCGGGTATAGCCGTCGAAGGCGTCGTGCAGGATCAGCAGCGTCCACCACTCCCCCACGTGCTGAACCGTGGTCGACAGCGGGCACTCACGGTCCTCCAGCCTGATCCGGCTTGCCATTGCGACACCCTCCCGAGTTACTGCTAATGTGAAAGTCACTTGCTTCTATTTTAGCAGTCACAAGGAGTGTGCCCTGCGCACATTCCGGAACGGACAGCCTTGCCCACACTCAATGACTCTCTCTCCGGCCGTCGGGCCCTCGTCACCGGTGGCACCAAGGGCACCGGGGCGGCGATCGCGGCCCGGCTGCGGACGGCCGGTGCGACCGTACTGGTCACCGCCCGCTCCCAGCCCGAGGACGTCCGCGACGACGACTTCGTCGGCGCCGACCTGACCACACCGGAAGGCGCGGAACACATCGCGCGGGAGGCGCAGCGGCGGCTGGGCGGCACGGACATCCTGGTCCATACGCTCGGCGGCTCGGCAGCGCCCGCCGGTGGCTTCGAGGCGATGTCCGAGGAGATCTGGCAGCAGGAGCTCAACCACAATCTGCTCGGCGCCGTCCGCCTGGACCGCGCCCTGATCCCGGGCATGATCGAACGGGGCGGGGGCGCGGTGGTCCATGTCTCCTCGATCCAGCGGCGGATGCCACTGTGGAACGGCACGCTCGCCTACGCCGCCGCCAAGGCCGCGCTCACCACCTACAGCAAGGGCCTGGCCAACCAGGTGGCACCGCTCGGGGTGCGGGTGAACACGGTGTCCCCCGGGTTCATCCAGACCAGCGCGGCCGACGCGCTCATCGACCGTATCGCCGAGCAGACCGGTGACCGGGAGTCCGCTCTGGCGTCGCTCATGGACTCCCTCGGCGGCATCCCCCTCGGGCGCCCCAACCGGCCCGAAGAGGTCGCCGAGCTCGTCGCCTTCCTCGTCTCCGACCGGGCCTCCGCCATCGTCGGCGCCGAGCACGTCATCGACGGCGGCACCGTACCCACCGTCTGAGAGCCGTCCCCACCGAGAACCGACCGGGAATCCCCATCCGACAGACCATCAGCGAGGCGGCCATCCCCACCATCGAGCGGTGGCTGGACCGCGCCACCTCCGAGTTCACCATCGCCCCCTGAGCCGCTTCAGACGCTCTCCACCGCGGGGCCGTCGGGCACGGCCCGCGCCCGTCCGGCGCGCACCACATTGCCGAGCGGGGTCCCCGCCGCCAGACGGTTGATGTTGGCCGCGATCTCCGTGGCGCGGGCGGCGAACGTCTCCTCCGTGTGTCCCGAGTTGTGCGGTGTCATCACCACATTGGGCAACGCGTGGAACGGCAGACGGCTCGGCGCGTGGGGCGGGGCGGCCCACCACACATCGAGGGCGGCCCCGGCGATGGTGCCCGCCGACAGCGCCTCGTACAGCGCCTCCTCCTGCACGACCGGGCCACGGGCGACATTGACGAGGAGCGCCTGAGGGCCCATCGCGGCGAGTTCGGCGGCGCCGATCAGTCCGCGGGTCGCGGGGCTCAGCGGAACGGTCACCACGACGATGTCGGAGTCGGCCAGCAGTTCCGGGAGCCGGTCCGTGCCGCCCACCCAGTCGGGGCGCAAACCGTCCGGCAGCGGGGCCGATGGATCGCGGCGCACGGCCCGTACCCCCAGGCCGACCGCCTGGCACAGCCGGCCGATCTCCCGCCCCGTCTCGCCGAAGCCGATGACGCCGACCCGGCGGCCCCGCAGGGTGTCCCCGAAGGGGAGCGTGGCATCGACGGCCACGTTCCGCCACCGCCCGGCCCGCAGCTCCCGGTCGGCCGCGAGCACCCGCCGGGACAGCGTCAGCACGCACATCAGGACGTGTTCGGCGATCGACGCGCCGTGGTGAAAGGTGTTCGCCACGGTCACATCGGGCCCCAGCGCCTCCAGGGGGATGCCGTCGTAGCCCGCGCCGACGACATGGACGAGGCGGAGGCGCTGGGCCCGGCGCGCGTGGTCCTCGCTGAGCTGTGAGCCCACGTACACATCGACGGAGGCGATGGCGTCGGCGATCCGTGCCGCGTCCCAGTCGCAGACGTCCAGCCACTCGTGCCGGTCCTCGGTCCGTGCCCTCAGCCGCTCGCCGAACCTGCTCAGAATCCGGTGGTTGAGCATGATGCGCATCCCCCGGTCACCACCGAGGACAGCCGTGCCGACCATGACCACCGTCCTCATATATAGGCGCTGTCTTCATTTGTGCATGAGGCTCATGAGGCTGTCAATGAGCGGGAGGCCTCGGCCAAGGACCGCTCCACCTGCGCCTGTTGTCAGATCCCTTGACGCTCAGGCACCTCCGGTTTAGCTTCGGCGTCCACAAATGCAGACCGGGTACGTAAGTGTAGACAGCCATGTCGACTGTCGTTCTCGGGCGGCACCCCGCCAGCACCCACGGAGATACGCCGACGATGAAGTCCTCCGTACCCTCCGGCCCGCACCGGGAACGGGGCCGGGCCCATACAGTTCTCGCCCTTCTCACAACCGGCACGCTGCTGCTGACCAGCGCGTGCGCCGTGGCGAACAGTGACGCGGCGGGTGACGCCGGAAGCGCGGACGGCCGCACCCTGCGGGTGGTCCTCACCCAGGAGCCCCCGACGCTGGAGCCCTGCGAGTCATCGCTGACCGCGACCGGTGTCGTCGTCCGCTCCAACATCACCGAGCCGCTGGTGGAACGCGACCCCACCTCGGGGAAGCTGGATCCGCTGCTGGCGACCGGGTGGCGGCAGACGAAGCCCATGACGTGGACCTTCGATATGCGCCCCGGTGTGACCTTCCAGAACGGGCAGCCGTTCACGGCGAAGGACGCCGCCTTCTCCATCGACCGCGCCGTCAACTCCGATCTCGCCTGCAACGTGGACGGGTACGTCTTCGGCGACGAGAAGCTCGAAGTACACGCCGTCAGCCCCACCCGGCTGACCGTCACCACCGAGAAGAACGACCCCATCCTCCCCCTGCGGCTCAGCTTCGTCGAGATCGTGCCGCGCACCACCAGCACCAAGGCCAAGGTGCGGATACCGATCGGGACCGGCCCCTACGCCGTCACGTCATGGCAGACCGGTGTCTCCATCTCGCTCGCCCGCAACGAGAACTACTGGGGGAAGGCGCCCGCCTACCCCCGGGCCCGGTATGTCTGGCGCAGTGACGCCAGCGTCCGCGCCGCGATGATCGACAAGGGCGAGGCCGATATCGCGACGGCGCTGGACCACACCAGCGCCGACAAGGGCAACACCGTGGCCTACCCCAACAACGAGACCACCGCCCTGCGCCTGGACGGCCGCGAGGCGCCGCTCGACGACATCCGGGTGCGCAAGGCGATCGGCATGGCCGTCGACCGCAAGGGCATCATCGACGCGCTCCTCGGCGGACTGGCCAAGCCCGCCGCCCAACTCGTCCCGCCCGGTGTGGTGGGCCACAACGACGACCTCGCCCCCGTCCCGTACCAGGTGGCCGCCGCACGCGCGCTGGTGAAACAGGCCGCCGCCGACGGCGTCCCGGTGCACCGGCAGATCACCCTCGTGGCGCGCAACGGCATGTTCGCCGGGATCTCGGAAGTGGCCGAGGCCCTCCAGTACGAGATGGCACGGGTGGGGCTGAACGTGAGGATTCGCATGGCGGACACCGCCACCCACCTTCAGTACCAGCTGCGTCCGCTCCCCCGTGACGTCGGGCCGGTGGCGCTGCTGATCATGCACGGCAACCAGGCCGGGGACGCGGCGTTCACCACCAGTCAGTACCTGGTGAGCGACGGCCCGCAGTCCACCTTCGGCACCAAGGAGCTCGACCGGCGCATCGCCGCGGCGGACGCGCTGTCCGGCAAGGCCCGCGAGAAGGCGTTCGCCGAGGTGCTCGAGTACCAGAACGACACGGTCGTGCAGTACGCCTGTCTGGCCCATATGCGCGGGCTGCTGGGGCTGTCGCCGAGGGTGCGGTACCGGCCGGATTCCGCCACCGGGGACGAGATGCGGCTGGCCGAGGTCAGCGCCGCGAAGCCGGGGAGGCACTGAGATGACGTCCTTCCTGCGCAAGCGCGTCATCTCCAGCGCGATCCCCCTGGTGTTCGTGGTGCTGGGCGTGTTCTGCCTGGCCCGGCTGACCGGGAATCCCGTCGATCTCTACCTCCCGCTGAGCGCCACGCCCCAGCAACGCGCCGAGTTCTCCGCCGCCCACGGCTTCGACGACTCCATCCCGGTGCAGCTGTGGGACTACCTCACCAATGCCGCGCGACTCGACTTCGGGACGTCGCTGCGCACCGGGGAGTCGGCCGGTTCGATGGTGCTCACGGCGTTTCCCGTCACGCTCCAACTGGCCGGGATGACGATGCTCCTGGCGATCCTCGGGGCGCTGCTGGTCGGAAGCCTCGCCGCGTACCGGCCCAACTCGCTCATCGACCGGATCGCCGGTCTGCTGTCGATGACGGCGGCCAGCATCCCCGACTTCTGGTTCGCGATCGTGGGGGTGCTGGTCTTCGGAGTGGGTCTTGACTGGCTGCCGACCTCCGGCACCCTGGGCGGCCCGGAGATCTGGGTGCTGCCCATCGCCACCCTGCTGATCCGCCCGTTCGGGGTGCTGGTGCAGGTGGTCCGCGGCAGCATGGTCGGCGCGCTGTCCGCGCCGTATGTGAAGGTCGCGCGCAGCAAGGGAGCCGGCCCCCAGCGCGTGGTGTTCGGACACGCGCTGCGCAACTCCATCACGCCCGTGCTGACCGTGGCCGGGGATCTCACCGTCGGTCTGGTCAACGGCGCGGTGGTGGTGGAGACGATCTTCGGCTGGCCCGGGATCGGCAAGCTCATGATCGACTCGATTCTCCAGCGCGACTTCGCGGTGTTGCAGGCCGCCGTCCTGCTCACGGCGGTGACGATCTTCGCGCTGAACATCCTCGTGGACGTCTGCCACGCCCTGATCGACCCCCGAGTGCGCCAGGCGGTGCCGGCGTGAGCGAAGGAGCCACCATGACCGACCCGGCCGACCGTCCCGCTGGGGAGACCGCCCCGTCGCGCGCCCGTCCACCCCGCTGGTGGCTGCTGCTCGGCCGGGACCGGGCCGCGGCCGTCGCGGCCGTCATCCTCGCCGGGGTGTTCCTGGTCGCGCTGTTCGGCCAGGTGTTCATCGGGGACCGGGCCGTACGGCAGGATCTGCGCGCCTCACTGCGCCCGCCCTCCCTCGACCACGGCTTCTACGGGCTGCTCGGCACCGATGTGCTGGGCCGCAGCGTGCTGGCCCGGCTGGTGGACGCCGCGGGGACGACGCTGTCCGTCGCGGTGCCCGCGGTGCTGTGCTCGCTGCTGATCGGCTCGGCACTGGGGCTGTGGGCCGGTTACCACGGGGGCCTGCGCGAGAACGTCGCGATGCGGGTGGCCGATGTCATCCTCAGCTTCCCTTCCCTGCTGATCGCGGTGGTCGTGCTGTATGTCTTCGCGCCCAGCGCGATGAACATCGTGCTGATCCTGGCCATCGCGCGCGTCCCGGTCTATCTGCGCACCGCCCGCGCGGAGTCGGCCGAGCTGAGGAGCCGTCTGTTCGTGGACGCGGCCCGGACCTTCGGCACCCCGAGCCGGAACATCATCTACCGGCACGTTCTCCCGATCGCGCTGCCCACGCTGCTGACCGTGGCCACGCTCGACTTCTGTTTCGTCATGCTGACCGAGTCCAGCCTGAGCTTCCTCGGCATCGGCATCCAGCCCCCCGAGGTGAGCTGGGGGCTGATGGTGGCGCAGGGGCGCCAGTACCTTCAGACGGCCTGGTGGATCGCCGTGCTGCCGGGTGTCGCGATCGTGCTCACCACGGTGTCGGCCACGGTGCTCGCCGCCTGGGTCCGGCTGGCCACCGACCCGGCCCAGCGCTGGCGTCTGACGTTGCCCAGGAAGCGGCGCGGCAACCGGGCCGCTGTTCCCTCGGAGATGATCGCGTGAAGTCCTCCACCCTGCCCGCGCCCACCGGGACCGGCGGCCCCGCGCTCGAAGTCGAGGGGCTCTGTGTCGACTTGCGCACCCCCTCGGGCACCGTCCGGGCGGTGAACGACGTCGGCTTCCGGGTGCGCAAGGGGCGCACGCTGGCGCTGCTGGGCGAGTCCGGCTGTGGGAAGTCGATGACCGCGCTGTCCATCGTCGGGCTGCTCGATCCGACCGCCGAGGTGACGGGCGGAGCCGTGAAGGTGTCCGGTACCGATGTGCTGCGGCTGGGCCAGGCGGGGCGCAGGAAGCTCGCCGGTCCCGTGCTGTCGATCGTCTTCCAGGACGCGCTGACCGCGCTCAACCCCGTACAGCCGGTCGGCAGGCAGCTCGCCGAGCCGTTCCGCATCCATCGCGGGATGTCGCGCCGCGATGCCCGGGAGCAGGCGGTCGAGCTGATGACCCGCGTCGGTATCCCCGAGCCCCGGCTGCGGGCCCGCGCGTATCCGCATCAGTTCTCCGGCGGTATGCGCCAGCGGCTGCTGATCGCGATGGCCGTCGCGCTGGACCCCGATGTGCTCATCGCCGACGAGCCCACGACCGCGCTCGATGTCACCGTACAGGCGCAGATCATGCGGCTGCTGCGGGATCTCCAGACCGAGCGGGACATGGCGCTGGTGCTGATCACCCACGATCTGGCGGTGGTGGCCCAGCGAGCGGACGAGGTCGTGGTGATGTACGCGGGCAATGTGGTGGAGACCGGCCCGGTGGCGGAGGTGTTCTCCCGCCCCCGCCACCCCTACACCAAGGGCCTGCTCGACTCGGTTCCCGAACACGCCGTCAGGGGCCGCCCGTTGCCCGCCGTACCGGGCAGCCCGCCCGAGCTCAGCGCGGTCCCGTCCGGCTGTGTCTTCCAGGCCAGATGTCCACTGGCCCAGGAGCGCTGCGCCCAGGAGCGCCCCCGTCTGATGTCCGTCGGGGCCGCGCGTTCGGCCGCCTGCCACTTCTCCGAGGAGCTCGACCGTGCCTGAGACGCCCCTCACCGACGCCACCGCAACCGGTCCCCGGGCCGATGGCTCCGCCACTCCCCCGCCACTGCTCGAAGTCAGCGGCGTGACCAAGTCGTTCGGCCATGGCCGCCGGCGCCTGACCGCGCTCGACGGCGTCGATGTGCGGGTCGAGCGCGGGCAGACGCTCGGGCTGGTGGGCGAGTCCGGATGTGGTAAGTCGACCCTGGCCAGAGTGGTGCTCGGTCTTGAGCGGCCGGACTCGGGCACCGTGCGCTTCGAGGGCACCGATCCGTTCACCCTCAGGGGCAGGGAACTGCTGGCCTGGCGGCGCCGGGTGCAGATGGTTTTCCAGGACCCCTTCGCCTCGCTCAACGCCCGGATGTCCGCGGCCGACCTCATCGGCGAGCCGTGGCGCACCCACCGCGACATCGTGCCCACGGCACAGGCACGGGAGCGGCGGGTCCGTGAGCTGCTGTCCCTCGTCGGGCTGCGGGAGAGCGACGCCCACCGCTACCCCAACGAGTTCTCCGGCGGGCAGCGGCAGCGCATCGGCATCGCCCGCGCGCTGGCGCTCGACCCCGATCTCATCGTGTGCGACGAGCCGGTGTCCGCGCTCGATCTGTCGGTGCAGGCCCAAGTGCTCAATGTGCTCTCCGAGTTGCGGGAACGGCTCGGTGTCTCCTACGTCTTCATCTCCCATGACCTGTCCGTGGTCAGGCATGTCTCCGACCGGGTGACGGTGATGTACCTGGGCAAGGTCATCGAGCACGGCCCCACCGAGGACGTCTTCGACCGGCCCGTACACCCCTACGCCGCCGCCCTGATGTCCGCCGCGCCCACCCTCGACGTCTCCGGGCAGGCCCGGGACGACGAGATCCAGCTGCGCGGGGAGATTCCGTCCCCGTACGACATCCCGTCGGGCTGCCGGTTCCGCACCCGCTGCTGGAAGAGTGAGGCCCGGTGTGCCGAGCTCGCTCCACCTGTCGTGATCCGCGACGGCACGGCGGACACCGGGCGGGAGCCGCATGCGGGCCTGTGCCACTTCCCGCTGGACGCCGGGCCGATGGAAGCATGAGCTCGCCGGAGTTCACCCTGCTCTTCATCACGGTGGCGGTCGGGGCGCTGCTCCAGGTCGCCATCGGCTTCGGGCTCGGCCTGCTGGCCGCCCCGGTGATCGCGGTATTCGACCCGTCGCTCACCCCGGTGGCGGTCCTGCTGCTCGCCACCGGGGTCACGGCCGCGGTGCTGGTGCTGGAGGGCGGCCACCTGGACCTGCGAGGCGCGGGGTGGGCGCTGGCCGGCCGGGTGCCGGGGGTGCTGGGCGGCGCGGCGCTGGTGGCCGTGCTGCCCGCCCGGTACCTCGCCCTCCTGGTGGCCGCGGTCGTCGTCACGGGCGTGGCGGTGAGCCTGCGCGGCTTCGTGCCCGCGCCGCGGCGGCGGTCGGTGCTGCTGGCCCGCCCGATGTCGAGCCGGCTGGACATGCGCCGCACCAGGGCCGTGGCCATGGTGCTCGCGGTGGCGAGCGCGACGGTGCTGGTGGTCCAGCAGTTCGTCTGAGCCGGGCGGCACTTTTCCGTTGAAAGTTGGCACTGCCGCTTCTTCTTGCGCCCGAACAGCCCGTCTAGCCTCGATTTTGCTCATCTCCCCGACGCCACAAGCGCGTTCGCCAGCGAAAGGTATTTCCCCATGCCCGAGGCTCCGCCGGAAAATGTCGGCAGCGACGGAATTCCGCAACCCGAGCATCACCTTGGCGGTTTCGCGCACGCCAATCGGCGCCGTGTCCTGTCCCTCCTGGCCGGGGCCTCGGCCACGGCCGCCCTGTCGACGAGCGGGGCGCCGACCGCCGCCGCGGCGACGCCGCGCGAGGAGGGCCGGACCCGTGTCGTCCTGCTCGGCACCGCCGGTGGTCCGTCCGTGTTCGATCCCGGTCGTGCGGGTGTGTCCACGGCCGTGGTCCACGAGGACCGGGTCTATGTCGTGGACCTCGGCGTGGGGTCATACCGGCGGCTGGGGCAGGCCGGTCTCGACCCTGCGGGGCCCGGAAATCTGCTGGCCAATGTGCGCGGAATTTTCTTCACCCATCTACACAGCGACCATATGGTCGACTGGCCTTCGCTGTACGCCACGGCCGCCTTCAATTCCATCGGGCGTACGCAACCGCCGATCCGCGTATTCGGCCCGGGCCGGCGTTCGGAATTGCCGCGGGTATTCCCGCCCGGGTCCCCCGAGCCCCCGATCGTGAACCCCGATGACCCCATGCCCGGAATCTCCGCCATGACGTCGTATCTGCGCCAGGCGTTCGCGGCGGACCTGAACGACCGGGCGCGTGACAGCGCCACCCCCGATCCCTCGGGCGTGTTCGAACCGCGGGACATCGACCTGACCGGGGTGTGGGACGTCGACGCCGCCGGAAAGCCACCGCGGCTGAGTGGACCGATTCCGGTGTGGGAGGACGGCGAGGTCCGGATCACCGCGACCCTGGTCGACCACCACCCCACGGCCCCGGCCTTCGCCTACCGGTTCGACACCCCCGATGGATCCGTGGTGGTCTCCGGCGACACCACGGTCACCCCGAACCTCATCGACCTCGCACACGGGACCGACTACCTCGTGCACGAAGTGATCGATAAGCGATATGTCGACCGGACGGTCTCGCAATTGCCGCCCGAACAGGCGAACGCGCTGCGCGAACACCTCCTCGCCTCGCACACCACCATCGAACAGGTGGGCCGGGACGTGGCCGAGGCGGCCTGCGCCCGGAACCTCGTGCTCACCCATCTCGTCCCCGCCGACAACGAGGTCGGCCGCTGGCGGCTGGCCCAGAAGGGCTACTCGGGCCGCCTGATCGTGGGGGCCGATCTCATGAGCCTCGCGGTGCGCCACTGACCGGGGGAACGCGTAAGGGAACCGGGCCATCGGCCCGGTTCCCTCATAGGCGTATTCGGTCAGCCCTCCGCCGCCACGGGGACGGCGCGGCGCTGTCCGGTGACCTTGGAGGAGGGCAGCCGCCCGGCCTTGGAGGTGCCGGTCATCGTCTCGCCCCCGACGGTCATCGTGAACGCGAGGTTCAGGCGCATCGGCTTGGTGATGGCCTGACGCCAGAAGAGCTGGTCACCGTCGAGCGCCACATCGGCCAGCGGGACCTCCTCGCCCGCACCGTGGGCCGTGCCGGTCAGGGTGCCGCCCTCGTCGCGGAGTTCGATCACGGCCTGGATCCGGCCGATGGGTGTGGAGATGGACAGATCCCAGGTGCCTTCGACGGAGTCTGCGACGGACATGGTGATGTGTTTCCTTACGGTGGGTCGGGACGGATGGCGGTGGGGCGGTGTGGTCACACGGCGACGGGCGACGGCCCGTGGTGGCGCCAGGGGGTGCCACGGCGCTCGTAGGCGAACAGCTCCTCGACGGCGTGGGCGATCTGCGGCCCCAGTTCGCGCTCCAGCAGGTACAGGCCCAGATCGAGCCCGGAGGTGACACCGGCACCGGTGACGAGGTCGCCGTCGTCGACGACGCGGGCCCTGACGGCGTTGACGCCCGTGGCATCCAGCATGTCCAGGCCCATGTGGTGGGTGGTGGCGTAGCGGCCCTCCAGCAGACCGGCCATGGCCAGGACGAGCGAGCCGCCGCACACCGTGGCGACGGTCGCCTCCGGGCGGTCCATGGCGGCCTTCAGCAGCCCCGGCAGGTCGGTGTTCAGGGTGCGGCCCAGCAGGACGGGGATGAACTCGTCCTCCCGCCACTCGCCCGTATCCGCGTCCGCGTCGTGGTCGGGGACCTCGCCGGGCTCTCCGACACGGCCGGCGGCACCGGGGACCACCACCAGGTCCGCCCTCGCGGGATCCAGGGCGGCCGTGGCGCGCAGTGGTACGCCGCCGACCCCGCTCACCACCTCACGCGGCCCCTCGGCGGACACCAGCTCCACGCGCAGCGCTCCTCCGGAAGCCATGCCACCGGCGTACAGCACTTCGTAGGGGGCGAGCACATCGAGGAGGTCGAAGCCGTCGAACAGGACGATCTGGGCGAGCATGAAAACGCTCCCTCACATGCGGTGATGGCCAGTCCGTCTGGCCCCGTTCCGACGCTATGCGAGGGCGGAAACGGCTCCCAGTGGCACGAGTGACATGGTTCAACGGGATCTCGCCAAGCGGGCCGGGGCATGCGGGAGGGTGCCGCGATCAGGCGTCTCAGGCCACGTCGGGCGGCATGTTGTACGGCGTGACGACCTGGATGGGCGAGGGCAGGGAGGGGCCGTCGTCGGGCAGGGCGCCGTGGGCCCGCATGATGATCTGGCAGGCGCGGCGCATGTCCTGGCGCAGGTCGTGGTGGAGCACCGCGGACAGCCGGCGCTCGCGCAGCAGCCGGGTGTTGTCGTGGTCGAGGTCGTGGGCGATGAACACCTCGTAGCCGCGGCCGAGCTCCTCGAAGGCCTGGATCGTCGCGGTGTTGCCACCACCGATCGAGTAGACCGCCCGGATGTCCGGGTCGCGCCGCAGCACCCGCAGGACCAGGTCGCGCTGGGTGGCGTCCAGGCCGTCGCTGTCGGTGACCTCGACGAGCGTGCGCCCGGGGTGTGCGTTGCGCAGGGCGCTGCGGAAGCCCATCTCGCGTTCCTCCTCACCGCGGAAGAACCCCCGGCTGACGGTGGTGAGCACATTGCCGGGGCGGTCGCCGAGCCACTGGCCCACGAGGTACGCGGCGGTGGCGCCGGCGGCGCGGTTGTCGATGCCGACGTAGGACCGGCGGGCGCTGCTGGGCAGATCGGTCACCAGGGTGACCACCGGTATGCCCACAGCCGCCAGTCGGCCGACGGCCGCGGTGACCTCGGGTACGTCGGGCGCCTTCAGGACGATCCCCTGGCAGCCGCCGCGTTGGGCGACGCGGTCCAGCGTGGCGATCAGCTCCTCCACCGGACCGGTCTCGCGGAAGTGGAAGCGCGACCGCATCACCGCCGGGCGCAGCGAGGGCAGCTCCGCCTCCAGTGCGGCGCGGACCGCCGAGGAGAAGCGCTCAGGGGCCTGCATCACGATATCGATCATGAAGGTGCGGCCGCCGATGCGGACCTGGGTGCGCTGCCGGTCCAGGTCCTTGATCGCCTGATGGACCTCCCGGGTGGTGCTCTCGCGCACCCCGCCCCGGTTGTTCAGCACCCGGTCGACGGTGGCCTCGCTCAGACCGGCCTGCCGGGCGATCTCCCGGATGGGATACGGATGGGCCATCGGCACGCCTCCCTGAGGGGTTTTTGATGGGCTGCTGAGGATTGCCCGATGCTCGGCCGATCACAACACTGACAGAAAGCCGCAGCCCACGGGAAGGATCGGACAGCAATGCCCCTCATCGCTCCGAGGTCTCATGCCTGGCTCAGTGAGGCCGACTGTTCCCTCGATGCCTTCCGTACCCTGGTCGAGCGGACCACCGACCCCGGCGACCACCCCGGCGCCGACGCCGTGGAGCAGAACATCCCCGTCTACGACGGCGACCGCCTGCGGACCCGGGCCGCCACGGCTTCCGGCCGCCGGGAGGCGCAGGCGGAACTGGTCCACGCCCTGCTGGACGGCCCCGGCATCGTGGTGTTCAAGGGTGCCTTCCCCGACGTGTCGGTCCTGGACCGGGCCACCGAGGCGTTCACGGCGCTGATCGAGCGGGAACGGGCGGCGGGCGGCGCCCGCGGTGACCACTTCGCCAGGCCCGGCGCCAACGACCGGGTGTGGAACGCGCTGGAGAAGCTGGCCCTGAGCGCACCGGAGGTCTTCGCCGACTACTACGCCAACGACCTCATCGCCCTCGTGGCCACCGCCTGGCTCGGCCCCGGCTACCAGGTCACCTCGCAGATCAACCAGGTCAACCCGGGCGGCGCGGCCCAGAGCGTGCACCGCGACTACCACCTCGGTTTCCTCTCCGAGGCGCGGGCCGCGGCCTATCCCGCCCATGTCCACCGGCTCTCCCCCGTGCTGACCTTGCAGGGCGCGGTCGCCCACTGCGCCATGCCGGTCGAGTCCGGCCCGACGCTCTATCTGCCCTACTCGCAGGCGTACGAGCCCGGCTATCTGGCCTGGCGCCGCCCGGAGTTCATGGCCTACTTCGCCGAGCACCACGTCCAGCTGCCCCTGGAGGCGGGCGACGCGGTCTTCTTCAACCCCGCGCTGTTCCACGCCGCCGGGCACAACCGCTCGGCGGACATCCGGCGGATGGCCAACCTGCTCCAGATCTCCTCCGCGTTCGGCCGCGCCATGGAGACCGTCGACCGTGAGGCGGTGGCCAACGCCGTCTTCCCCGTACTGCGGCGGCGCAAGGCCGAAGGCGCCACCGAGGACTGGCTGCACAACGTGGTCGCGGCCTGCGCCGAAGGCTACCCGTTCCCCACCAACCTCGACCTCGACCCGCCGGTCGGCGGCCTCGCCCCGGACTCCCAGGCCGACACCCTCCGGCGGGCCCTGGAGCGGGACTGGAGCCCGGAGACCCTCCGTACGGAACTGCGGGCCGGCGCCGAGCGCCGCCAGAGCTGAAGGAGACGGACCGCTCATGGGACTGCTTCAGGACAAGATCGTCCTGGTCAACGGGGGCAGCCAGGGGATCGGCGCGGGCATCGTCCGCGCCGCCGCCCGCGAGGGGGCCACGGTGGCGTTCACCGGACGCCGCCCCGACGCCGGTGAGTCGCTGGCCGGGGAGCTGGCCGCCCAGGGCGCCACGGCCTCCTTCCTCCGCGCCGACCTGGCCGATCCCGCGCAGGCACGCGGCAGCGTGGAACAGGTGGTGGCGGCCCACGGCAGGATCGACTGCCTGGTCAACTCCGCCGGGCTCACCTCGCGCGGCACGCTGCTGGACACCACGCCCGAGCTCTTCGACGCGCATATCGCGATCAATCTGCGCGCCCCGTTCTTCGCCATGCAGGCCGCCGTCGCCGACATGGTGGCAAGGAAGGCCCCGGGCACCATCGTCAACATCATCTCCAACTGCGCACACGGCGGATATCCGTTCCTGGCGCCGTACGCCGCCGCGAAGGCCGGGCTCGCGGGCCTGACCCGCAACGCCGCCCACGCCCACCGCTGGGACCGCGTCCGCGTCAACGGCCTCAACCTGGGCTGGACCGACACCGAGGGCGAGGACGCCATCCAGCGCGCCTTCCACGGCGCGGGCGACGACTGGCGCGAGGAGGCGGCCCGCGCCCAGCCGATGGGCAAGCTGGGCCAGGTGGACGAGATCGCCGATTTCGTCGTCCTCCTCCTCTCCGACCGCAGCGGGGTCGTCACCGGCTCGGTCATCGACTGGGACCAGAACGTCCTCGGCGGACTCGGCTGACCCGCCGCGTCACCAGAGGCAACACCACCGTCCAGACAGAAAGGGACACGACTCCCCATGCGTATCGGCATCATGGGCCTGGGCCGGATCGGCGCCTTCCACGCCGAGACCCTGGCCACGCTCGACGCGGTGGACTCCCTCGTGGTCACCGACCCGGTCGCCGCGGCCGCCACCGCCGCCGCCGAGCGCTTCGGCGCCCACGCGGTCGACTCGCCGGAGGCCGTACTCGCGGCCGGAGTGGACGGCGTCGTGATCGCCGCGGCCACCGACGCCCACCCGGAACTCATCCTCGCCGCCGTGCGGGCGGGCGTACCGGTCTTCTGCGAGAAGCCCGTGGCGCGCACGATCGAGGAGAGCCTCGATGTCCTCCGCGCGGTGGAGGGCGGTGGGGTGGAGGTCCAGATCGGCTACAACCGGCGCTTCGACCCCGGTTACGCGGCCGCGCGGGCGGCGGTGGTCAGCGGTGAGCTCGGGCCGTTGCACACCGTACGGTCCACCACCTTGGACCCCGAGCCGCCCCCGGCCGCCTACGTGGCCGTCTCCGGTGGCATCTTCCGCGACTGCGCCGTGCACGACTTCGACACCGTCCGCTGGATCACCGGCCGCGAGGTCGCCGAGGTCTACGCGACCGGCGCCAACCGCGGCGCCGAGTACATCGCGGCCGCCGGAGACGTGGACACCGCCTCCGCCCTCCTCACCCTGGACGACGGCACCCTCGCCGTGGTCTCCAACACCCGCCACAACCCCCGGGGTTACGATGCCCGCCTGGAGCTCCACGGCATGACGGACAGCGTGGCCGCGGGCCTGGAGGACAGGCTGCCGCTGCGCTCCGTCGAACCGGGCGCCACCTTCCCCGGCGGCACACCGCACCACTTCTTCATGGACCGCTTCGCCGCCGCCTACCGGGCCGAGCTCACCGCCTTCACCGAGGTCGTGGCGGGTCTGCGGTCCTCCCCCTGCACCGTCGCCGACGCCGTCGAGGCCGGCTGGATCGCCGAGGCCTGCACGCTTTCGTTGCGCGAACACCGCCCCGTGACCATGGAAGAGGTACGCAAGGCATGACGACAGCCGAGCCGCTGCGCATCGGGGTCCTGGGCGCCGCCCGGATCTCCGAGCTCTCCCTCGTCGGCCCCGCCCGTGCGGGCGGCCACCGCCTCGTCGCCGTGGCCGCCCGCACCCGTGACCGGGCCGATGCCTTCGCCGCCGAGCACGGCGTCGAGCGCGTCCTGGACACCTACGCCGACGTGATCGCCGACCCCGAGGTGGAGGTCGTCTACAACCCGCTGGCCAACAGCCTGCACGGGCCGTGGAACCTCGCCGCGCTCGCCGCGGGCAAGCATGTGCTGACCGAGAAGCCCTCGGCGAGCAACGCGGAGGAGGCCACCGAGGTGCGCGACGCCGCCGCCAAGGCGGGCACCGTGTTCATGGAGGGCTTCCACTACCTCTTCCACCCCGTCACCCGCCGCCTCCACGAACTGCTCGACTCCGGGGAGCTCGGGGAGCCGCGGCACATCGAGACGACGATGACCATGCCCGCCCCGCCCGGGTCCGACCCCCGCTGGTCCCTGCCCCTGGCCGGGGGCGCCCTGATGGACCTGGGCTGCTACAGCCTGCACGCGCAAGCCACCCTCGCCCCCTGGGCCGGTGGTCCCCCGCGCCTGGTCACCGCCCGGGGCGGCGCCCGGCACGGCGCACCGGACGTGGACGAGTGGCTGGACGCGGACCTGGCCTTCCCCGGCGGTGCCACCGGATCCGCCCGCTGCCACATGGCACATGAGGAGTGGCGGATGAGTTTCAGGGTCATCGGCTCACGGGGCGAGGCGACGGCCATGAACTTCGTCCAGCCTCATCTGGACGACCGGGTCGTGGTGCGTACGCCCGCGGGTGAACGGACGGAGGAGCTGGGCAAGCGGTCCTCGTACACCTACCAACTGGACGCGTACGCCGCGCACGTGCGGCACGGCACACCGCTTCCGCTGGACGCGGAGGACGCGCTGACCACCATGTCCCTGATCGACGCGTGCTACCGCGCCGCCGGGTTCCCGCCCCGGCCGCGCACCGCGCTCCCGGTCCCGGGCTGATCCGCGGGACAGCCCGCGCCACGGAGGCCCCCGCCCGCCGCCGGGCGGGACCCCTGCCGCCGGGCGGGGGCCTCCGGCCGGGCTCAGCTCGCCCCGTCGGCTGCCGCCTCCGCCCCGGGCGCGCCCGTGCGCAGCCCGTCCATGACGAGGTCCAGCAGCCGTCTGGCGCGTGCCTGCCCGTTCTCGCCGGGGCCGATCTGCCACAGGCCGGCGATGGCGAGCAGGAAGTCGTCGGTGGTGACGCCCGGGCGGATGGTGCCGACCTCCTCGTTGGCCCGCAGCAGGAGCGCCACTGCCTCGGTCATCTGGCCGTGCCCCGGTTTCTCCTGGCCGCAGGACGCGCTGATGGCCTTGTGCAGCGCGTCGGCGAGACCGGCCTTGGCCATGGCGAACCGGGCCAGGTGCCCCATCCACTCCCGCAGCGCCTGATCCGGCGCTCGGGTGCGCAGCAGCTCGGCCGCGGTGTCGGCCACCTGCCGCATCTCATGGCGGTAGATCTCCAGGACGAGGGCCTCGCGGCTGGGGAAGTGGCGGTACAGCGTGCCCTGCCCGACGCCCGCCTTCTTCGCGATGGTGCTCAGCGGGACCTCCGCCGAGCGCGTCAGCTCCGCCAGCGCCACTTCCAGGATGCGCTCGCGGTTCGCAGCCGCGTCCGAGCGCAGACGCGCGTCCCTCTCTGCCCGCACTCGCCCTCCTCCGGACCCCGCCGTAGCCCCAACCTTGCTCACCGGACAGCTGTCCGCTAAGTTTCTTACCCAGCGGACACTTGTCCGCTTAGGTCCACCTTACCGGCTGAAACGGCCGGTGTGGATGGCCGAAACCGAGCGCCGACCGGCATTGTCCCGCATCCCATATCCTCGGGACTCCCTCCCTAGGCCCCGGGCCCCCTCCATCGGACGACTTCAGCGCGCACCACACCCGCGAAAGAAGGCTGATCATGGCCCCATCGACGTCCAGCGTCATCACGCTGACCATCAACGGCGAGAAACACACGCTGCCCGTCGACCACCGCACCACCCTGCTCGACGCCCTGCGGGAGCAGCTCGACCTCACCGGCACCAAGAAGGGCTGCGACCAGGGCCAGTGCGGTGCCTGCACCGTGCTGATGGACGGCCGCCGGGCCGTCTCCTGTCTCCAGCTCGCGGTGGCGGCCGAGGGCCGTGAGGTCACCACGATCGAGGGCGTGGCCGAGGGCGACGAGCTGCACCCGGTGCAGCAGGCGTTCCTCGACCTCGACGGCTACCAGTGCGGTTACTGCACCCCGGGGCAGATCTGTTCCGCCCTCGCCGTGATCGAGGAGCACGCGGCGGGCTGGCCGAGCGCCGCCACCGCCGACGTCCGCCCCGAAGCGGGGCCCCCGCCCCTCACCCCGGACGAGATCCGGGAGCGGATGAGCGGCAACCTGTGCCGCTGCGGCGCCTATGTGTCGATCGTCCAGGCGGTCGCGCGGGCGGCCGAGGCGCGCACGGCCGGGACCGAGGAGGCCCTCGCATGAAGGAGTTCGGCTACCAGCGGGTCCTCGAGGTCTCCGAGGCGGTCTCCGTGCTCGGCGCCGACCCCGACGCGCGTTTCCTCGGCGGCGGCACCAATCTGGTCGATCTGATGAAGACCGGCGTCGAGCGGCCGGGACGCCTGGTCGACGTGCGCGAACTGCCCCTGGACCACGTCGAGGTGACGCCGGACGGGGACGTGCGCATCGGGGCCACCGTCACCAACAGCGATCTCGCCGCCCACCCCGAGGTGCGGCGCCGCTACCCGGCCCTCGCCCAGGCCGTCCTGGCCGGTGCGTCCGGGCAGCTGCGGAACATGGCCACCGTCGGCGGCAACCTCCTCCAGCGCACCCGCTGCGGCTACTTCACCGATGTGGCCGGGCCCTGCAACAAGCGCCTCCCCGGCAGCGGCTGCCCGGCCATCGAGGGCGAGCACCACAACCACGCGATCCTCGGCGCCTCCGAGCACTGCGTGGCCACCCACCCCTCGGACATGGGGGTCGCGCTCGCCGCCTTCGACGCCGTCGTACGGTACGAAACCGCCGACGGGCCGGGCGAGTTGCCGCTCGCGGACTTCTATCTGCCCGTGGGCGACACCCCACACCTGGAGACCGCGCTGCCGTCCGGCGCGCTGATCACCGGTATCACCCTGCCCCCGGCCCCGGTGGCCGCCCACTCCCGCTACCGCAAGGTCCGCGAGCGCGCGTCCTACGCCTTCGCGATCGGTTCGATCGCCGCCGCCCTCGAGGTCCGGGACGGGATCGTCCAGGAGGTCCGCCTCGCCTTCGGGGCGGTCGCCTCCCGGCCGTGGCGGGCGCTGGCGGCCGAGCGGGCGCTGACCGGGGGCCCGGCGACCGCCGAGGCGTTCGCCGCCGCCGCGGACGCGGAGCTGGCCGCCGCCGATCCACTGCCCCACAACGGATACAAGGTGCCGCTGATGCGCAACCTCGTCGTGGCCCTGCTGACCGAACTCACCGAGGAGGCCGCCCGATGACCACGACGACCGGAACCACCACGACGACGGGCGCCTTCGGCACCGCGCGCACCCGCGTGGAGGGCCGGGAGAAGGTCACCGGAGCGGCCCGCTACGCGGGCGACATCCCCCTGCCCGACCTCGCCCACGGCTGGATGGTGCTGTCCACCGTGGCCCGCGGCCGCGTCAGCGCGGTCGAGTCCGAGCCGGTGCTCGCCATGCCCGGTGTCCTCGCGGTCATCCACCACGAAAACGCCCCGCGGGTCAACCTGGACTACATGGGCATGATCGGGAAGCCCGACCCGATCCTCGGGGTCTTCCAGCACGACCGTGTCCCCTTCATGGGCTGGCCGGTGGCGCTGGTCCTCGCCGAGCGGCCCGAGCAGGCCAGGGAGGCCGCGGAAGCGCTGGTCGTCCGGTACGAGCAGGAGCCGCACGACATCGGCTTCGCCGCCGGACACCCGGACATGTACACCCCTGCGGATTCGCCCTTCGGGCCGGCGGTGACGTCGAAGGGGGACGTCGAGGCCGAACTGGCCGCGTCCGCCTTCGTCGTGGACTCCGAGTACACCACCCCGGAAGAGCACCACAACCCCATGGAGCCGCACGCGGCGACGGCCCACTGGGACGGCGGCCGGCTGGAGGTCTTCGACTCCAACCAGGGCAGCACGATGGTGGCCGCCGAGCTCGCGCAGATCTTCTCCCTCGACGCGGAGTCGGTGCGGGTGCGGTCCGAGCACGTCGGCGGCGGCTTCGGCTCCAAGACCACCCGCCCGCACCAGGTGGCCGCCGCCATGGCCGCGACCGTTCTCCAGCGCCCGGTGCGCGTCGTCATGACCCGCCGCCAGATGTTCTCGACGATCGGCTACCGCAGCCCCACCGCGCAGCGGGTCAGGCTCGGCGCCGATGAGTCGGGGCGGCTGCGGGTGCTGGACCACCGGTCCGAGTGCGTCACGTCGACCGTCCACGAGTTCATCGAGCGGAGCGCCACGGTGGCCCGCGTGATGTACGACGCCGACGCGCACTACACCAGCGACCGCGTCGTACGGCTCGATGTGCCGAGCCCGACCTTCATGCGCGCGCCCGGCGAGGCACCGGGCTCGTTCGCGCTGGAGTGCGCCATGGACGAGCTCGCCGAGAAGACCGGCATCGACCCGATCGAGCTGCGCGTCCGCAACGAGCCCGACCGGGGCCCGGTCTCGGGCCTGCCGTTCAGCAGCCGCAATCTGGTCGCCTGCTACGAGGAGGGCGCCCGCAGGTTCGGCTGGGCCGACCGAGACCCCCGTCCGGGGGTGCGCCGCGAGGGGCGGTGGCTGCTCGGGACCGGTATGGCGGCGGCCAGCTTCCACTCCGGCGCCGGACCGTCCACGGCGGCCGTGACGGCGGAGGCGGACGGCACCTTCACCGTGCGCATCAACGCGGCGGACATCGGCACCGGCGCCCGGACCGCCATCAACCTGGTCGCCGCGGACGCGCTGGCGGTGGATCCGGAGCGGGTCCGGGTGGTCATGGCGGACAGTGACCTCGGCCCGGCGATGCTCGCCGGTGGCTCGATGGGCACGCGCTCCTGGGCGTGGGCGGTGGCGATCGCGGTGAGCGAACTGCGCGAGCGGCTGGCCCTGGGCGGCGACATCCCGCCCGAGGGGATCACCGCGCGGTCCGACACCACCGAGGCCATCGGCGCCCTGGCCCAGAAGGAACGGCACTCCTTCGGAGCGCAGTTCGCCGAGGTGGCCGTGGACGTCACCAGCGGAGAGGTCCGGGTGCGGCGGATGCTCGGCATCTTCGCGGCAGGCCGGATCGTCAACCCGCTGACCGCGCGCAACCAGCTCGTCGGCGGAATGATCTGGGGCATTTCCATGGCGCTGCACGAGGAGGCGGTCAGGGACCGGGCCTCGGGCGGCCTCGTCTCCCCCGACCTCGCGGGCTATCACTTCGCCGCCAACGCCGATGTGCCGGTCGTCGAGGCGGACTGGGTGGACGACCCGGACCCGGACGACCCGGTCGGCATCAAGGGCGTCGGCGAGGTCGGCATCGTGGGGGCCGCGGCGGCGATCTCCAACGCGGTGTGGCACGCCACCGGCGTCCGCCACCACAACCTGCCGATCCGCCCGGACCGGGTCCTGTCGGCGGGGACGAACGCGCCGGAGCCCGGCCACGCGGGCTGACCCTCTCACCGTCGAGTGCTCGGCGTCGGCCAGGTTTCCCACCTGGCCGGCGCCGAGCTCGTAGGGGCGCTGTTCGGCCGCGCCTTGGCAGGGGCGCGGTCCTGCCGCCGTGATGCGGCCTGGTGGAGCGAGTCCGCTCGACCATACGGGCGGGATGAGAGGTCCAGTCCGATTATGTGATCGGGCGGCACGGTACCGACAACGGCATGGCCACTCCCCCCGATCCCCCGCAGAACGCGGAGACCGCGAGCCCGGCGTCCCTGGTGGACCGCAAGGGCTACGACGAGCGCTTCCTGGGCCCCTCCCTGCCGCTGCCCCGGCCGACCGGCCCCGATACCGAGACGACCGTCCTGCCCTACACCAACTTCAGCGTCGTCTTCCGCCCGGACCGCCGGCTGGCCGCGGCGACGGCCGTCACGATCGACGGCGCGCACCTGGTCGATGTGGAGCGCAAGGACGAATGGCGCTTCGACCCCCGCCTGCCCGAGGCCCAGCAGGCCGGTGCCCCCGTCTACCGGGACAACCCGCTGGACAAGGGACATCTGGTCCGCCGCCTCGATCCCGTATGGGGTCCGAACGCGTCCATGGCGAACGACGACACCTTCCACTACACCAACGCCGCTCCCCAGATGAACGTCTTCAACCAGGGCAAGCAGCTCTGGCAGGGGCTGGAGAACTTCCTGCTGGACCACGCCGAGGAGTTCCACAGGAAGCTGACGGTGTTCACCGGGCCCGTGCTCGAGAACTCCGATCCGCCCTACCGGGGCATCCAGGTGCCGCTCCGGTTCTGGAAGGTCGCCGCGTTCCTCCAGGACGGGGAGCTGGCGTCCACCGCCTATGTGCTCGACCAGAGCCCCGACCTCAGCCGGGACGCCGCCGCCCGGGTCATGGCGGAGGCCGCGCGGGCCGGAGACCCTCCCCCGCTCGGGGCGTTCCGCACCTTCCAGGTGCCGGTCTCCGACATCGCCCGCCTCACCGCCCTGGACCTGGGCCCGCTCCCGGCGGCCGACCGGCTGACCGCCGGAAGGCGCGCCGCACCCCGCTGGACCCGCCTGGAGTCCTACGACGACATCACCGTGGACGCCGCATGACCTCGTCCGCCAAACGCGTCTGACGCCGCACCGGCACCGGATACCGCCGATCGGCTGGCGCTGTGCGGCGATCCAGTCATCTTCCCGTTCCGCCCGCTCCCCTCCGGGCCCCGGCGGGGAACCACTCGCCCAAAGCCGAGGAGAGCAGAGAGGGCACCGATGAGCGACGACTTCGTACTGGACGTGACCAGGATCCGCGACGACGCCCGCCGGAAGATGGCGGCGGGCCCGGTGACGGACGCCTACGGTCTGGACAAGAACCGGGTCATCGGCATCCTCAACGACGTCATCGCGACCGAGGTGGTGTGCTGGCTGCGCTACACCCGCCACGCCATCTCGGCCAGCGGCATCGACCGCGCCCAAGTGTCCTCGGAGTTCACCGAGCACGCGAAGGAGGAGATGCAGCACGCGCTGCGCGCCGCGGAACGCGTCTCGCAGCTCGGCGGCGACCCCGACTTCGACCCCGCCTCGCTGACCCAGCGCGCCCACACCGACTACACCACCCCGGCCGACAATGACCTCAAGGCGATGCTGGAGCACAATCTGCTCGCCGAGCGCATCGTGATCATCAGCTATCAGGAGATCATCCGCTGGCTGGGCGAACACGACCCGACCACCCGCCGGCTGATGGAGTCGATCCTGGAGGAAGAGGAGGAGCACGCCGACGATCTGGTGGATCTGATCGGCGTCTGACATCCGTGATGGGTCGGCCCATGACCACGCGGTGGCCCCGCTCGCTCTCCTGCCTCCTCGTGACCGCCCTGTCCTCGGCCCTGCTCGCCGGGTGCGGGAAGGACGACGCCCATGGCCGGAGCTGTTCCGGCCGCACGGGCAGGGATCTCTCCAGTCGCACCGTGGCCGGTGGCGACCTGTGGCAGAAGAAGCTGCGGTGCGTGAATCTCGAACGGTCCACGCTGACCGGACTGGTGTCCGAGGCCAATCTGCGGCGCGGCAATCTCTACGCGGCACGGCTGGCCGCGGTGTCGCTGGAGAACGTCGATCTGCGCGGCGCCGACCTCCGGCGGGCGGACCTCACCTCCGCCACCCTCTCGCAGGTCGATCTGCGCGGCGCCGATCTGCGCGGCGCCAGGCTCGGCAGGGGTCTGCTCACCGATGTCAGCTTCGAGGGCGCACGGCTGGACGACGTGTATCTGCGGGCGGCCTCCCTCACCCATGTCGGCCTCAACGGAGCGGATCTGAGCAGCGCCGATCTGGCCGGAGCCACGGTGTCCGACTCCGATCTCCGCGGCGCGCGGCTGCGGGATGCCGATATCTCGACCACGAGTTGGGAGAACGTCCTCTGCCCGGACGGCTCCCGGTCGAGCGCACGGGTCTCCTGCGCCGACCATCTGGACCGGGCGGCGGACCGGGCCTCGGGTCAGCTTCCCCCGCCGTCGGCCGCCTTGCCGGTCTCCCCCTGAGAGGTCTTCCGGGCGGCGCTGTGCGCCTGCTCGAGGCCCTTCATATAGGCGTCCAGATAGTCGGCGTCCGACAGCCGGGCGCAGGGTGCGGGGGCGGGGTGGGAGCGGACGGCTCCGCCCTTGTGGGCGGCGGCCCGGTCGGCGATGGCATCGACACAGGCCCGGGTGGTCTCGGCCTTCTCGGCGGCGGCCGGGGTGCCGCTCGGGGTGCTCTTGTCACGCACGTCACCGCCGGTGGAACAGCCGGTCAGGAGCAGGGTGATGGCGATGACTGCCGCGGCTTGGACGGTGCGGGTGCCCATGTTTCTCCCAGGTGCGTGGATGGTGGGGTGCATCATGCGGCGTGGCGGCGGCGAAGTGGGAGAGTCGTGTATGCGTTGTGATGAAACGGTGACCGAACGGACCTACGGATGAACCCCAGCCGGATCCCGGGCAAAGCGATGGCCGGCACGGTCGGTGACGGACCGCCATACCCGACCGGACCGGGCACAGGATGTCGGGTCCGGCAGGGCGCCGGCTTCCTAACGTGATCAGCGTCAAGGAAGGAGACCGAGGTGCTGGAGCGGCTGAACGAGGCCCTGGACCACATCGATTCGCGGCTGGACCAGCGGATCCAGGTGTCCGAGCTGGCGCGGATCGCGATGACGTCGGAGTACCACTTCCGGCGGCTGTTCTCCGCGCTGGCGGGGATCTCGCTGTCGGAGTACATCCGGCGCAGACGGCTCACCCTCGCGGGGGCCGAGGTGCTCGCCGGGGAACGGACGCTCCTGGAGATCGCGGTGCGCTACGGCTACGGCTCGGGGGAGGCGTTCGCACGGGCGTTCCGGGCCATGCACGGGGTGGGCCCGGGTGAGGCCCGGCGGGCGGGTGCCTCGCTGAGCTCCCAGCCGCGGATGTCCTTCCGCCTCATCGTCGAAGGGAGCAGCAGTATGCGATACCGGGTCGTGGAGAAGGAGCGGTTCCAGGTGGTCGGCAAGAAGGTCCGTGTTCCGCTCGTGCACGAGGGGGTGAATCCGGCGATCGCGGAGTTCATCCGGGGGCTCGGCCAGGAGACGATACGGCGGATCGCCGCTCTGTCCGATCAGGAGCCGGAGGGGATTCTGGGGGTGAGCGACAACCTCGACCCGAGCCGGGCCGAGGGAACCGAACTCGACTACTACCACGGGGTGGTGACCGGGGCCGCCGCCCCGGAGGACCTGGACGCGCTCACCGTCCCGGCGGGGGCATGGGCCGTCTTCGAGAACTCCGGGCCGTTCCCGCAGGCGCTCCAGTACCTGTGGCGGGACGTCTTCACGCAGTGGTTCCCGTCCAACCCGTACCAGAGCAGGCCGGGTCCGGAGATCCTGCGCACCCGGCTGTCGCAGGACGGGGCGCGGGCGGACGCGGAGCTGTGGATCCCCGTGGAGCGGACCGCGGTCTGACGGACCGTACCGTGGTCCGGTCCGGCCGCCCGTGCCTCGCCCGGGCGGCCGGACCAGGGGGCCTCACATGCGCTCCCGCGCGCCGCGGTCCCCTCGGACCAGGCCCGCGACGAGCGCGAGGAGGGGAATGACACCGAGGACGACGCTCGCGCCCACACCGACGCCGGTGACGAGGGTGAAGTTGGAGAACACCAGCCACAGCGCGGTCAGCAGTCCGGCGACGGCCAGCACCGGCGCGATCCGGGTCTGCCAGGCCCTGCCCGCGGCGAGCCGGGGGTCGCGCGCGAAGAAGGCGACCACGGCGATGGACGTGATGAGCATGAGCAGGATCATGCCGACCGTCGCCACCCCCGCCATGGAGCCGAAGACGCCCACCAGCGGATCCAGTCCGGCGACCGCGCAGCACACGACCAGGACCAGCGCGGTGACGGTCTGGACGACCGAGGAGACCGACGGCGAGTGGTGGCGCGGATGGACGACGCCCAGCCGCGCGGGGAGGAGGTCCTTGCGGGCGAGGGTGAAGGTGTAGCGGGCGATGACGTTGTGGAAGGAGAGCACACAGGCGAAGAGGCTGCTGAGCAGCAGCACCTGCATCACGTCCCGCAGCGCGGTGCCGACGTAGGCCTGGGCGGTGTCCATGAGCATGTTGCCCTGCCCGTCCAGGGTCTTCTGGGCCACGGCCGGGGCGTCATCGGTGCCCGCCGCCAGGACCAGCGCCCAGCAGGACAGCGTGTAGAACCCACCGATGATCAGGACGGCGAGGTAGGTGGCCCGGGGGATGGTCCGCTCCGGGTCGCGGGCCTCGTCCCGGAAGACGGCGGTGGCCTCGAAGCCGATGAATCCGGTGATGGCGAAGAGCACGGCCACGCCCAGCGGTCCGGAGAGGGCCGCGTGCGGGGTGAACGACTCGGCGTTGACACGGTGGGCGCCGCCCCGGGTGAAGATCCCGGCGTCCAGGACGAGCACCACCGCGATCTCCAGGACGAGTGCCACACCGAGGACCTTGGAGCTGAGGTCGATATGGCGGTAGCCGAGGAGGGCCACGATGCCGAGCGCCGCCAGCGCCCACACCCACCAGGGCAGGGACGGCCCGCCGAAGGTGTGGAGGACATCGTTCACGGCCCATCCCAGATAGCCGTAGACGCCGACCTGGATCGCCGTGTACGCGACGAGCGCGACGGCGGCCGTGCCCACTCCGACCCGGTCCCCCAGGCCGCGGGTGGCGTACGCGTAGAAGGCCCCGGCCTGCGGAACGTGGGGCGTCATGGTGACGAAGCCGACCGCGAACACCAGCAGGATCAGCGAGGCGAGGGCGAAGCCGACGGGGGCTCCGGCGCCGGGGCCGCCGGCGATGGCGAGCGGGACGTTGCCACCGACCACCGTGAGGGGCGCGGCGGCGGCGATCACCATGAAGACGATGGCACCGGTGCCGAGCCGCCCCGAGAGATTCGTCGTGGTCTGTTGCGGGGTGGATGCGTGCACTTCGGGGTCGGTCAGCATGACGGGTCCTTGGTGGCGCGGGCGGACGGGGTGAAGAGGTCTGGCCGGAGGTCGGCCAGATACGGATTGGCCTTGCGCGCTTTCCGGACCGTGTGCGGTTCCACGGTGGCGAAGAGCAGCCGGTTGCCGTGTTCGACGCTGTCCAGCACGGTCGCCGACGGGCTCACGATGGAGCTGCGGCCGACGTAGCGCAGTGAACCCTCGTCGCCGTCATGATTGACGTAGGCGATGTAGATCTGGTTTTCCCAGGCGCGCACCCTCAGCAGGTGCTCGGCGATGAACTCGTACGGTTGCATCTGGGCGGTCGGGACCGCGACGAGGTCCGCGCCGGCGAGGGCGGCGGCCCGTACGTTCTCGGGGAACTCCACGTCGTAGCAGATCAGCATCGCGATCCGGACGCCCGCGTAGTCGATGACGGGAGCGGTCCGGTCGCCCGGTGTGAAGCACCTGCGGTCGAGATCGCCGAAGAGATGGGTCTTGCGGTGGCGGCCGAGGATCGCTCCGGCCGGGTCGATGAAGAAGGCGCTGTTGTAGCAGGCGCCGTCGTCGTGCTCGGGGGCTCCGAGGACGAGCGCGATGCCGTGGGCGGCGGCGATCTCCTGGGCCGGGGAGAGCAGATCGGTGCGGGCCAGGTCCCGAACGGCGTCGCCGATGTCGTAGCCGGTGATGAACAGCTCGGTGGTGATCAGGAGTTCGGCGCCTTCGGCACGGGCCCGGCGGCACGCCGCGTCCAGTTCGCGGAGGTTGGCGGCGACATCGCCGGGCGTTCCCGCCGTCTGGAGTCCGGAGATCTTCATCAGTGCCTTCGACAGTGGGTGTCCTGGGGGTGAATTCGAGCCATGAAAACATGCTCACTTTGATCAGGTAAACCCCCGGAGGTCACGGTTCCGCAAAGCGCCGGGCTCCGTACGAGGACCGTGGGGAGGGCCCTTGGGCAGGATGCCTACGCTGAGGGAATGGCGACCCAGGAACCGTCCGGCGCACCGAGCGCCCTGACCAGCAGCGCCCTCGCCGCGATCCGCCGCACCAGCGCCGTCGACACCGTACGGGCCCGGATCTCGCTGGCGGTGGACCTGGGCCTGCTGGCGCCCGGCGAGCGGCTGCCCAACGTGCAGGCCACGGCCGCGGCGCTCGGGGTCGGCGAGATCACCGTCCGCCGGGCCCTCGGCGCCCTGGAGCGCGAGGGAGTCGTCCAGCGGCGCCCGGGGCGTACGGGCGGCACCTTCATCGTGGAGCGGCCCCGCCGCCGCACCGTGGCGCAGGTCGCCGCGTACCGGGAGGACAGCGATCGGGTGCACCGGCTGATCGACGAGCGCATCGTGCTGGAGGCCGGTTTCGCGCAGCTGGCCGCCGAGCGCATCGGCCGGCCGGGGCTCGACCGGCTGGACGAGTGCATCCGGGAGATGGACGCGGCCGAGAGCTGGGCCGAGTTCCACGCCGGCGACAGGCGGTTCCACCTGGCCCTGGCCGAGGGCGCCGGGCTGCCCTCCGCGCTGGGGATGTACGAGCGGGTCACCGGAGAGCTGTACGCGTACTTCCTGCCGTATCCGCTGGACTACCTCCGCCGCAGCAACGAGCAGCACAAGGCCATCAGGGCCGCCCTCGCCGCGCGGGACGCCGCCTCGGCGGCCGCCCTCCTCCGGGACCATGTGGCGGAGCTGCACCACTCGATGTACGTCGGCCTCGCGGACACCGCCGAGCGGGGCGAGGACGGCTGACCCGAGGCCATCGGTGTCCGTGGCCGAATCTGTGGCTGACTCCACAGATCACATGGTGAGACCGGGGTCCAATTCCTGAAACCCGGACCATATCCTGGAGTGCATGTCCGCACCCGCCCGTCTGCTCAGTCTCGCGCTGTTCGCGAGCTCGGCGTGGTGCGTCGACGACGGCCTCTGTCGCCGCTGAGCCGGAACCGGCCGGTTTCCCCCACCGCGCGCCGCCGCCTCGGCGCCGCGCCGTCCGGCCGGGCCCTCCCGCCCAGCGTCATCCCTCTCTCCTCATCTCCGGAGTCCGCACGTGACCACCGCCCCGCCCGCCGATGCGGCGAAGACCGCCGCACTGCTGTCCCCCTCCCCCACCTCCGTGCCGCGGCCGGAGGCACCCGCCGCGCCACCGGTGCGGCCGGTGCCGCTCGCCGTGTCCGGACTGCTCGCCGCGGCGCTGACCGCGTACGTATGGTCCGCCCACGGGGCCAAGCCCGGCGTCCTGCTGCTGCTCGGCCTCGCCCTGGGCGTCGCCCTCTTCCACTCCCGCTTCGGCTTCACCTCCGCCTGGCGGCAGCTGGTGGCCGTCGGCAACGGCACCGGGCTGCGCGCCCACGCCCTGCTACTGGGCACGACGGCCACGCTGTTCGCCCTGCTCATCGGGACGAAGACCGGACTGTTCGGCTCCGTGCCGGCGCCCTCGGGCGGACCGCTGGGGCTCGGGCTGCTGATCGGCTCGTTCCTCTTCGCCGTCGGCATGCAGCTCGGTGGGGCCTGCGCCTCCGGCACCCTCTTCGCGGTCGGCTCGGGGCAGACGTCGATCGTGCTCACACTGGGCGGCTTCATCGCCGGCGCCACCCTGGCCGCCTGGCAGTTCGACCTGTGGAAGGACCTGCCCTCGCTGGAGCCGGTGGTCATGGCGGACCACATCGGCTGGTTCGGCTCGTGGGCGGTGACCATCCTCGTGCTCGTCGCCATCGTCCTGGTCAGCCGGCGCGTCCAGGCCCGCCGCAACCCGCCGCCGATCGGTCCGGTGCCCTCCGCGCGCGGTGCCGCCGCGCGTGTGCTGCGCGGCTCCTGGCCGCTGGCGGTCGGCGCGCTGGCGCTGGCCGTGCTGGGCGCCGGTGTGCTGCTGGTCTCCGGTGGCGCGTGGGGCGTCACCAGCGCCTTCAGCCTGTGGGGCGCGGAGCTGGTGCGCGCGCTCGGCGGCCATCCGGAGAGCTGGAGCTGGTGGCAGCAGCCCGGGAACAAGGAGATGCTCGCGGGGCCCGTGCTCGCCGACAAGACCAGCCTCACCGACATCGGCATCATGATCGGCGCGGCGGTCGCCGCGGCGCTCGGCGGCACCTGGACCCTGCACCGCGGGGTGCCGTGGCGCACGGCGACCGCGGCGGTGCTCGGCGGGGTGCTGATGGGCATCGGTGCCCGGTTCGCGGGCGGCTGCAACATCGGCGCCTACCTCGCGGGCATCGCCTCCGGCAGCCTGCACGGCTGGGTCTGGGGCGCCTTCGCCCTCCTCGGCACCTGGGCCGGGCTGAAGCTGCGGCCGCTCTTCGGACTCGGGAACCCGAAGCCGGGCGACGGCGTCTGCTGACGGCGGCGACCGGTGGGCGGGAGGCGAGGGAGTCCACGGGCCGTGAGCGGTACATGTTCGGTGATCGTTCATGCTCACGCCATATAGATGATCCATCGTCAGGGCGGTGCGCCGGTCCGCCGACCGGCCCCGCAGCCGACGAAGGGTACTCACGATGGTCCCGTCCCATGCCGCTCCCCCGCGCCGCACCCGCCGGGTCCTCCCCGCCGCCGCGCTGGCGCTCGCGGCCGGTGCCGTGACGCTGTCCGCGCTCCCGGGCTCCGCGGTGGCCGGGAGCGCGGGCTACGGCACGCCGACCATCAAGCTCGCCGCCTCGTACCTGTCCGGCGCCGTCGGCGCCACCGGCGACCCGACGGTGACCGTGAGGGTCGGTCAGAGCGGTGCCGACACGGGCGCGCTCACCGTGTCCGCCACCGCCACCACCCACGGCTCGGTCGCCCGGGCCGGGGACGTCACGGTGAGCGGCACCGGCGCCACCCGCGAGGTGGCCGTACGGGCGCGCGGCAAGGGCTACACCGACCTCACCCTCAAGGTGACCGGCCTCGGCGGCAAGAGCGCCACCACCACCCTGCACTACGCGGCCTCCGGCGCCGTGCGGAACGCCGCCGACACCCGCTACCTGACCGGCTCCAGCGACTCCTCCGCCGCCGTGGACGTCGGCGGCGGCTATATGGTCGTCGCCGACGACGAGTCCAACGTCCTGCGCCTGTACCGGCGCGACGCGTCCGGCGCGCCGGTGCGCACCTGGGACGTCGGCTCCGACCTGGACGTCGGCAAGGAGATCGACATCGAGGGCGCGGCCCGCGTCGGCGGCACCATCTACTGGACCGGCTCACTGGGCAACAACAAGGACGGTGAGCCGAAGGAGGACCGCTTCACCCTCTTCACCACCACCGTCTCCGGTTCGGGCGCCGACACGGACCTCGAGGTCGACGGCTCGTACCAGGGTCTGCGCGACGACCTGGTGGACTGGGACAAGGCCAACGGCGACCGGCTCGGCTTCGCCAAGGGCACCGCGGACGGCCAGGTGCCCAAGCAGATCGACGGATTCAACGTCGAGGGCCTGGAGTTCGCGCCCGGCTCCGGATCCACCGCGTACATCGGCTTCCGGGCCCCGCTGGTGCCGCCCGCCGACGGCGGCAAGGCGCTGCTGGTCCCGGTCACCAACGCCGACGAGCTGGCCCGGTCCGTCGGCGACAAGGACACCCACGCCACCTTCGGCGACCCGATCACCCTCGACCTCGGGGGCCTGAGCGTCCGCGACATCCGCCGCGACGACAAGGGCCAGTACCTGATCGTGGCCGGTTCCTGGGCGGCCGAGGACAACAGCGCCCCGTACGCGCTCTACTCCTGGGACGGCGTCCCCGGGCACCAGCCGGTCAAGCGGCTCGACCTGCCGACGGCCGACCCGGGCGGCTGGGAGATCGTGGTGGACGTGCCCGACCTCGCGGCGCCCGGCGCCCGCGCCCAGGTCATCACCGACGGGGGCTCGGCCGACCTGTACGGGGACGGCACCGAGGCCAAGGATCTGGAGCACGACGAGTGGAAGAAGTCCCGGTCGGTCAGCTTCCCCCTGAACCCCTGAACCCCTGAGCCCCTGAGCCGACCGGGAGCCCCCGCCCCCCTGACGGCTCTTCAGCAGCCGATCCGCGTGGTGCCCACGGCCACGTCGTCGTACCAGAGGGTGTCTTCGCCCTCGCCGTAGCTCTCCCAGCCCAGCCGCAGATCGGCCGGGGCGGGCCGCCACCCGCCCCGGTTCAGCCACTGCTGGTCGACGTCCTGGGTCGGGGTGCCGTCGACCACCAGGCCGGTGACGAGCCCGCCGTTCACCCAGGTGTCCAGGCGGCCCGCGGTGCGGTCGAGGCGGAACTCCAGACAGGTCCAGGTGTTGACGGGCAGAGGGGTACTGAGCGCGACGCCCGCCGGGCTCTGGGCGGGGAGGGTGGCGTCGTCCGACTCGCGGTTCCACTGGAGCGCCTTGTTCTGGCCGCCCATGCGCAGGTCCTTGCCGTTGTCGTTGGCGTCGCGCAGCGCGCCGAACGTGACGTGCTGGGCGGGCAGCGCGGTGGTGTGGCGGACCCAGAAGCGGGCGTAGAGATCGCCGCCGGACGGCACACCGGACAGCGAGGTGCCGGCGAAGGCGTGGTTGCAGTACCCCGCCTTGCCGGTGATCCGCACCGACTTGGTGCCGCCGTGAGCCATTGTGGTGTCCACGGTGGCGGTGCCGGTGCCCGAGCAGTTGGCGACGGCCGTGGTCCAGCGGCCCGCGGGAGTGGTCCCGGTCTGGGACTCGAAGTCCTCGCAGAAGCCGTTGGCGGCACAGGCCGCCGGTCGTGCCGAGGCCCGTGGCGCGGCCGGGGCGGCCAGCGCCACCGCCACGGCCACCGCGGCGACGGCCAGGGCGCGGTGTGGTGTGGAGGTCATGGGAGATCCTTCGGCTGGTCGGGAGGATCGGGAGCACTTGGAGCGAGCTTGGGAGCGCGAGAGCTTGGGAGCGCTCCCATATATCTCTCGCACTGTAGCCCGTACATGACAAGCCCGGAAGGCCGGATGTCCGCGCGACCGGCACCCCAGCCGCTTCGCCCGTCGGTCACCAAAAGGTTCCTCAGTCACCGAAAAGTGCGTTCTTCCCTGCCAGAGGCCACTCTCCTACGGTTTCCGAGTAACCACGAGAGAGCGCGGGCTCTTGGGTTCCGTGACAGCGAGCGAGCCCGTGGGCCCCATCACGAGAAGGCAGGCAGCATGGCCATCACCCTGGTAAACCCCAGCGGATTGCCGGAGATCGACGCGTACCGACAGGTGTCGATCGCGACCGGGTCGAGGCTGATCCACATCGCCGGGCAGGTGGCCTGGGACGCCGATGGGGTCACGGTCGGCGAAGGCGATCTCGCCGCTCAGGTCGAGCGGTGCTACCTCAACATCGCCACCGCCCTGGCCGAGGTCGGTGGCTCCTTCGACGACGTGGCGAAGCTGACCGTCTACGTCGTCGACTGGACCCCCGACAAGATGCCCCAGTTCCTGCAGGGCGCCGCTCGGGCGGCCGCGAAGCTGGGGGCCACCCCGGTCCCGCCGGGCACGCTGCTGGGCGTCGCGGCGCTGGACGTACCCGAGCACCTGGTCGAGATCGAGGCCACCGCGGTCCTCGACTGAGCGTGGCCGTGCGGTGGCCCCACCACTCGTGGGGCCACCGCGCGGCTCGGGTGAGTGCTCCGCTCGTTCAGGCGTCGAAGCGGCGGCGGGACTCCTCGATATGACCGAGGTACGTATGCGTCCAGCCGCACATCCCGTCGACCGTCGCACGCAGGGCCCGGCCCGCTTCGGTCAGGGTGTATTCGACCCGTGGCGGCACGGTGGGGTGCACCTTCCGCCCGACCAGGCCGTTGCGCTCCAGCATGCGCAGGTTCTGGGTGAGCATCTTGTGGCTGATGCCCTCGACCTCGTTCCGCAACTCGCTGAAGCGCAGGGTGCGTTCACCGAGGAACTCGATGATCAGGAACGCCCACTTGTTGGCGACATCCGCGAAGATCTCCCGCGCCAACGAGTCCGCGCGCATCAGATCGGCGTCCTCGGGCGAGCCCGTGTACTGCTTGGTCCCCATAAGGTCACTCTCCTACAGCTCCCGAGTCACCACAAGAGAGCGCAGACCCGGGGAGCCGACTCGGGTCAGGTGAGCCGGTCGTTCAGGAACGTCAGCAGTACGTCGGCCACCTCGTCCGGCACCTCCTCGGCGAGGTCGTGTCCGGCCTCGAAGACATGGCCGGTGACGTCGTGGGCGAGGAGCCGCATCTGGGCCTCGTTCCGGTCGCCGATGAACGCGTCGCCACCGAGCGCCAGCACCGGGATGTCCAGCTTGGTCCGCGCCGCCTCGCGGTTCTGTTCGGCGTCGACGAGCATCGCCCGACGGACCGCCAGCATCGAGCGGATGCCGCCGGGCATGGAGTAGCGGCTGGAAGTAGAAGCCCAGATGCCACAGGAACATCCCGCCCGAGACGTTCTCGCGGGTCAGGGCGGTGTGGTCCTCGAAGCCGAATCCGGGCAGCAACGCCTCGGCGAACACCAGGGCCTCGACGTGATCGCGGTGCCAGGCGGCGAGCTGATAGCCGACCACCGCTCCTCAGTCCTCGCCCATCACGGTGTAGGTGTCGTGCCCGAGGTGGGCCATCAGCGCGGCGATGTCGTCGCTCATCGTGGCGCAGTCGAAGCCGTCCGCGGGGCGGGCGGAGTCGCCCAGACCACGGAGGTCCGGTACGACGACGGTGTGCCGCGTCGTCAGCTTCGGGACCAGGTGCCGCCAGTGATAGCCGGTCTTGGGCACGCCGTGCAGCAGTACCACCACCGGGCCGGAGCCGGCCGTTCGGTAGTGCAGCTTCGTCCCGTTGACGGCGGCGCGGCCGGTGCGGACAGGTACTCCTCGATGGTCGGAAATTCGAGGTGCTGCGGTCGCGCTGGTCCGCGCCCGCGCATGACAGCACTTTCAGGCCACTGTTGGGCGAGGCCAGCATGGTGGCCGCGGACCTCGGATCGACGCCGGGGGCCAGCTCGCCCTCCGCGCGGGCCCGCAGCAGCGCACCGTAGAGCGCGGCCAGATACAGTCCGCGCTTGGACCCGAAGGTCCCGTACAGACTTGCCCGCGCGATGCCCAGCTCGTCCACCAGGTCGCTGGTGGACGTCCCCTCGTAGCCATTGCGCCAGAACAGCCGCATCGCGGCGTCCAGCGCGACCTCCGGATCGAATTCCTTCCTCCGTGCCATACCGGCACGCTAACCCTTTTGATCGATCAGTCGATGACCCAGAGGGCGCTGCCCGGGGGCAGCGCCTCCGTCACCGCCTCGCCCGGCGGGCACTCCTCTGCCGGACCCGCGGGCGCATCGCCTTGCGGGCGTCGATGGCCACGACCTCGAAGTTGTCCACGGTGCGGTTCACCCGGCCGAAGAGGTTGTCCGGACCCGAGATGCAGACCTTGGTGATGCCCTGCCCCTGCATCGTCTCCACCATGTCCGGCCAGCGGATGGGGCAGTTGAAGGTGTCGAGCAGCATGGTGCGCACCCCCTCCGCGTCGGTCAGCAGCGCGCCGTTCTGGTCCGCGACGACCGGGAGCTTGGGGTCGGCCACCTCGAAGGTGCCGAGGACCTCCTCCTCCGCCTTGCGACGCAGGGCGCCGAACGCCGGGGCGTGCACGGGCGGCCACATCGTGTACATGTTGTAGCCGCCGAGCTCGCCGATCCGCTTCTTGAACCGGTCGAGCACCGGCTCGCGCAGGGACACGAGGTAGAAGCCCTGGTCGATGTAGCCGGAGACGTCGTGCCACTCCCCCTCGGCGTCCAGTTCGGCCAGCGCCTCCCGAAGCCGCTCCTCGGGAGTGTGGATCACGCAGTGGGTGACCGCCTCACGGTGCTCCTGCCGGAAGTACTCCTCCTCGCAGCGCGCCAGTTCGGCGGTGAGCCGCACGGTCTCCTCGAACGGCAGGGCCCCCGCGTAGGTCACCGCGGCACGCTGGCCGAAGCTCGGGCCGGCGCACAGCTCGGGCCGCTCCCCCAGCGTCTCCTCCGCCCAGTCGGCGAGGGAGAGACACACCGTCAGGAAGGCGATCTGGGTGTGCGCGGCGTACTGCGCCTCCTCGTCGGCGTCCGACTGGCGGTACCGGTCGAACACGGAGTACCCCACCACCTCGTCGGCGATCGCGAGCCGGCGCCGGGCATGGGGGTTGGTCAGCAGGAACTCGCCCACGTCGGTGAAGCGGAAGGGCCCCATCCCAGGGAAGACCATCGCCGTACGGCCGGTCTGCGGCTCTGTCGCCTGCGGCTCGGTGGTCTGCTGCTCCGTCATGCCTTCGCTCCCGGCGCCAGGTCGAGGGCCAGCTGCTCGAGCTGTCGTTTGTCGGGCTTGCCGTTGCGGTTCAGGGGGAATCGCTCCAGGACGTGAATGCGGTTGGGGTGCTCGAAGTCGGGCAGCAGGGAGGTGATCGGCTCCCGCCAGTACCGCGGCTCGCGCTGCTGCTCGTCCTCGACGAAGAAGAGGAGCTGGCAGCCGCGCTGTTCGTCGGGGACGGGGACCACCTTGACGAGGCAGCCGCCCGCGGCCAGCTTGTGCTCGATGATCTCGGGGTAGAGCGTGTGGCCGTTGCGGTGCACCGCGGCCTTCCGGCCGAGGACGAAGAGGTTGTCCCCGCCGTCCAGATAGCCGAAGTCGCCGGTGGGGTACCAGTCGGTCTTGGCCGGGTCGACGGGGGCGACCGTGCCGTCCTCCGCGAGATAGCCCTCCATCAGGTCGGGCGAGTGGACCTGGATCTCCCCGACCTCGCCGGAGGCGAGCACGGCGCCCTCGTCGTCGACGATCCGCAGCTTCAGGCCCTCGACGGCCCGCCCACAGGCGACCACGTTGTCCTCGGTCGCGAAGGCCACGTTCCCGGCCTCGGTGCTGCCGTAGCTGTCCAGCAGGGGCAGTCCGAACCGCTTGACGTAGTCGGCGACCAGACCGGGGTCCAGCGGGGCCGCCCCGCTGCAGAACATGCGGACGCCGGACAGCTCGTCCGCCAGGGCGGGCTTGCGGCCGATCATGTTGAGCATGCTGCGGTAGCTGGCCGGGGTGGCGTCGACCACCGTGGCCCCGCAGGTGCCCGCCATGGTCATCGCCCGGTCCAGCCGCCGGTAGGGCGCGATGACCAGCGAGCACTTGACCAGCCAGGCGATGAGCACCATGGACAGCCCGTACTGGTGGGAGAAGGGCAGCAGCGGCAGCAGGACGTCATCGGGGCGGTGGCCCACCTGCTGGGCGTTGCGCTCCAGGTTCTTGAGGAACTTCGCCCCGGTCTTGACGACGCCCTTGGGCTCCCCGGTGGATCCGGAGGACCACATGATCAGGCCGTCGGGCAGCTCGCGCCAGGTGTCGAGGGACAGCCGCCGCTCGGCGGGGGTCTGCTCCATGGACGCCACGAGCAGCTCGTAGATGGTGACCCGGACCGGGCCGCTCTCGGGCATGGGGGTGTCGTCGTCGACCACGCAGATCTTGACCCCGGCCTGGTCGCAGATGCGCTGGGTGGCCTCCGCCCGCTCCTGGTGGTCGACCATGACGATCGACGCGCCGGTGTGCATCAGGGCGAGGAGGGCCCCGACATAGCCGGCGGAGTTGCCCGCCTTCAGCATGACCCGGGTGCCGTCGCTGACTCCGCGCTCGCGGAGCGCTTCGGCGATGGCCAGGGCCCTCTGTTCGAACTCGGGAAGCGAATACACCGCTTCCGTCGCAAAGACCTTTGCGGTCATCGGGTTTCACTGTGCCTTTCTTCTTCTTGAAGTCTCTTGGGGTGAGAAACACCCGCGCCGCCGGGGCCCTTCGAGACGTGGCCCTGGAGTGCGAGTCCCCCCGGAGGTCTCCGGGGGGACTCGGCCGTCGTCAGTTGTCGAGATCCTCGAGCATCATGTCGATCAGGTCGTCGTCGTCCATCGCGTCGATGGAGTCCGTCTCCTTCTCCTCGGTGTCTGTCTCGGCCTGGTCCTTGCCGCTCGCCAGCTCGGTGAGCGCGTCCAGCAGACCGGAGCGGCGCAGGCGTCCCAGCGGAATCGACGTCAGAAGGGCACGGATCCTGGCCTCTTCCGGATCCATGTCCGACTCGGCCGGGCTGTCCGTCGCCACCCGGCCGCGCAGATACTCGGCGAGCGCGGCGGGCGTGGGGTTGTCGAAGATCAGCGTGGAGGGAAGGCGGAGCCCGGTGGCCGAGTTCAGCCGGTTACGGAACTCCACGCCCGCCAGCGAGTCGAAACCGAGGCTCTGGAAGGAGCGGTCGGGCTTGATGGACTGGGCGCCGCTGTGGCCCAGCACCATCGCCGCGCTGCCACACACCAGGGCGAGCAGCGCATGGTCGAGTTCGGCTCCGGAGAGACCGGCCAGCTGCTCCTTTGCCGACTCGGCAGCGGTCGCCTTCCCGTCGGCCGCCGCCCTGCTCCGCACCCGGACCGCACCCCGCAGCAGGGTGGGGATGTCGGTCTGGCCGCTGAACGCCGAAGTCTCCAGCCGCATCGGCACGAGCAGGGCGTCCTCACTGGTCCGGCCGGCGTCCAGCAGACGCAGACCGCCCGCCATGGACAGGGCCGCCATGCCCTCGCGCGCCATGCGCACCATGTCCGCGTGGCTGAGCGTGCCGGTCATGCCGCCGGCCTGCTCCCACGGTCCCCAGGCCAGCGATACGGCGGGGAGGCCGAGCGCGCGCCGATGTGCGGCGAGCGCGTCCAGGAACGAGTTGGCCGCGGCGTAGTTGCCCTGTCCCGGGCTGCCGAACACACCGGCGGCGGACGAGAACATCACGAACTCCGCCAGGTCCAGATGGCGGGTCAGCTCGTGCAGGTTCCACGCCGCGTCGACCTTCGGCTCGAAAACCGTGTCGATCCGCTTCGGCGACAGAGTGTCGATGACACCGTCGTCGAGTACGCCCGCCGCGTGCACGACCGCGGTCAGCGGGTGCTCGGCGGGTATGCCGGACAGCACCCGCTCCAGCGAGGCGCGGTCGGCCACATCGCAGGCCGCCAGCGTCACCGACGCGCCCGCCTCGGCCAGTTCGGCCTTGAGGTCGGCGGCGCCCTCCGCGTCCGGCCCGCGCCGGGAGACCAGGACCAGGTTGCGCACTCCGCGCTCGGCCACCAGGTGGCGCGCCACCTGGCTGCCCAGGCCGCCGGTGCCACCGGTGATCAGCACCGAACCCTCGGGGTCCAGGGCGCTGGGCATGGTGAACACGTTCTTGCCGATGTGCCGGGCCTGGCTGATGTACCGCACCGCGTCCGGTGCCCGGCGCACGTCCCACGCCGTCACCGGGAGGGGGTGCAGTGCGCCACGGTCGAAGAGATCGACCAGGTCGGCCAGCATCCGCTGGACCCAGTCGTAGTCGGCCACGTCCAGGTCGTACGCGCTGTACTTCACCCCGGGGTGGTCCCGCGCGACGACCTCGCGGTCCCGCACGTCGATCTTGCCCATCTCCAGGAACCGCCCGCCCCTGGGCAGCAACCGCAGGGAGGCGTCGACGAACTCGCGGGCGAGCGAGTCCAGCACCATGTCCATGCCCCGGCCGTCGGTGGCCTCCGTGAAGCGCCGCTCGAACTCCAGGTCACGCGTCGAGGCGATGTGCTTCTCGTCGAATCCCATCGCCCGCAGGGTGTCCCACTTCCCGGGGCTGGCCGTGGCGTACACCTCGGCGCCGAGGTGGCGTGCGAGTTGCACGGCCGCCATGCCCACACCACCGGTGGCGGCGTGCACCAGGATGGTCTCGCCCTCCTGGAGCTCGCCGAGTTCCACCAGGCCCATGTAAGCCGTCAGGAAGACCAGCGGCACCGTCGCCGCCTGCGCGAACGTCCAGCCGCTCGGCATGGGGACGATCCGCCGCCGGTCGGTGACCGCGACGGGCCCGAACGATGCGTCGATCATGCCCATGACCCGGTCACCGGGTGCCAGGTCGGTGACTCCCGGGCCGACCTCCAGGACCACACCGGCGCCCTCGCCACCCATCGTGGCGTGGTCGTCGGGGTACATGCCGATGGCGATCAGCGCGTCACGGAAGTTCAGACCGGCGGCGCGCACCGCGATCCGCACGTATCCGGGTGCCAGCGGCTCCTCCGCCGCCGGATCGGGCAGCAGCGAGAGGCTGTCCAGGGTGCCGCCACCCGTGGTGCCGAGCTTCCATGCCGAGGTGCCGGCGGGGGCCTCGAGCACCCGCCCGGCGGCGTCCCTGGCGAGCCGGGGAATCAGCCCCCGGCCCACGCGGAGCGCCACCTCGCGCTCGCCCGCCGCGAACGCGGCCGTCACCACGCCGACGGCCGCGACGGCCGACTCGGCGTGGCGGTCGATGTCCACCAGCTGGATCCGGCCCGGGTTCTCCGTGGCCGCCGAACGCAGCAGTCCCCAGACCGCGGCGTTGGACAGTCCGGCGACGCCCTCACCCGGGCCCGTCGCGACCGCGTCGCTGGTCACCACGACCAGCCGGGACCCGTCGAACCGGTCCTCCGCCAGCCAGGACTGCACCAGGGCCAGCGCCCGGTGGGTCGCCTTCCGAGCGGCGTCGGCGAGGTTCCCGGCGTCCGGCCCGGCGAGCTCGCCGCCGCACCAGGCCCAGACCACATCCGGCACCGCGGCACCCTCGTCGACGGCGGCGACGAGCGCGTCCACCCCGGTGTACTCGGCGTACTCGACGGCGGAGGCGGTGAGCAGCCCGGCCACCCGCGCCCGGTCGGCGCCGATCACCGCCGTGGACGTGCCGTCCACGGTCCGCTCGCCGTCCCGCGCGGCGGCGAACTCGTCCCAGTTGGCCCGGAGCAGCGTTCCGTCGCTGCCGGCGGCGCGCGGCCCGGAGGCGAACCGCTCGGCCGCCACCTCGCGCATCACCAGCGACTCCACCGAGGCGACGGGAGCGCCCGTGGCGTCCGTCACCAGCAGCGCGACCGTGTCCTTGCCCTGCGGGCGCAGCCGCACCCGCACCCGTCCGGCGCCCGCCGCGTACAGGGTCACCCCGGTGAAGGAGAACGGCAGGGTCACGCGCCCGCTCTCGCCGCCGAAGTCGCCCATCTCCATGGCGTGCAGGGCGGCGTCGAGCAGGGCGGGGTGCAGGCCGAACCGTCCGGCTTCCTGGGCGGCCGAGTCCGGTAGCGCCACCTCGGCGTAGACGTCGCCGTCCAGCCGCCAGACCGACTCCAGCCCCTGGAAGACCGGCCCGTATCCGTAACCGACCTGGGCCAGGCCCTCGTAGAAGCCCTCCATCGGCACCCGCTCGGCGCCCGGGACGGGCCACCGCAGCAGGCTGTCGGTGACCGCGGCGCCGCTGTCGGCCTCGAGGACGCCCTGGGCGTGCCGCACCCACTCCTCCCCCGGCTCGTCGCTGTCGGAGCGGGAGTACACGCCGAGGGACCTTACGCCGGACTCGTCGGCGGGGCCGACCACGAGCTGGACGCGGACGCCGCCCTGCTCCGGCAGGAGGAGCGGGGTCTCGAGGGTGAGTTCCCCGAGCCGTCCGGCACCGGTCTCGGTGCCGGCGAGCAGGCCCAGTTCGACGAAACCGGTGCCGGGGAAGAGCACTCCGCCGGCCACGGCGTGGTCGGCGAGCCACGGGTGGGTCTGCAGCGACAGGCGCCCGGTCAGCACCGTGCGGTCGCCCTCGGCCAGTTCGGTGATCCCGCCGAGCAGCGGGTGGTCCACCCTGCCGAGGCCGACGCTCCGGGCGTCGCCGGTCCCGGCGCCGCCCGACTCGAGCCAGTACCGCTTGTGCTGGAAGGCGTAGGTCGGCAGGGCGACCCGGCGGGCGCCGCGCCCGGAGTACACCGCGTCCCAGTCCACGCCCACGCCGTTCGCGTACAGGGTGGCGACCGCCTCCGCCAGCGTCTGGGCCTCGGCGCGCCCGGAGCGGGCCAGGGGCACGAAGGCCGCGTCGGCGCCGACGGCGTCCAGGCAGTCCTGGCCCATCGCGGTCAGCACGGCGTCGGGGCCGAGCTCCACACAGGTCGTCACGCCCTGGTCGGCGAGGCGGCGCATGCCATCGTCGAAGCGGACCGCCTCCCGAACGTGGCGGACCCAGTACTCCGGGGTGGCCAGTTCGGCGCCCGCGACATCGCCGGTGACGTTGGAGATGACCGGGATCGCCGGGGCCGAGTACGCCAGGCAGGCGGCGATCTGGCCGAACTCCTCCAGCATGGCGTCCATCCGGGGGGAGTGGAACGCGTGGCTCACCCGCAGCCGCTTGGTCTTGCGGCCCTGGGCCTCCCAGTGGCCGGCGAGTTCGAGGACCGCGTCCTCGTCGCCGGAGAGCACCACCGAGGTGGGGCCGTTCAGCGCCGCCAGCGACACCTGGTCCTCGCGGCCCGTCAGGCTTCCGGCCACCTCCTCCTCCGACGCCTGGACGGCCACCATCGCGCCGCCCTCGGGCAGTTCCTGCATCAGCCGCCCGCGGGCCGCCACCAGGGCGCACGCGTCCTCCAGGGACAGCACCCCGGCGACGTGGGCCGCGGCGATCTCGCCCACCGAGTGCCCCATCAGGAAGTCGGGGCGCACGCCCCAGGACTCCAGCAGGCGGAACAGGGCCACCTCGAAGGCGAACAGCCCGGCCTGGGCGAACATCGTCTGGTTGAGCTCGTCACCGGTGGCGGCGGCCGCGTCGTCGTCCTCGGGGCCGAAGACCACGTCGAGCACCGAGGTGCCCAGGCGCACCTCCAGATAGTCGCACGCCTCGTCGAACACGTCGGCGAAGAGCGGGTAGGTCTCGTAGAGCTCGCGGCCCATGCCCAGCCGCTGGGCGCCCTGTCCGGTGAACAGGAACGCCATCCGCTGCGCGGTGGACCTGCCCAGCACCAGGCCCGGCGCGTCGGTGTCCTCGGCGAGGGCGGCGAGGCCGCGCAGCAGCCCCTCGCGGTCGGAGGCCACCACCACGCCCCGGTGCTTGAGTGCGGCACGTGTCACGGCGGACGACCATCCGATGTCGACCGGCCGCGCGTCGGGGTGGTGCACCACGTGCTCGCGCAGCCGCGCGGCCTGCGCCCGCAGCGCCTCCTCGCTCCTGGCGGACACCAGCCACGACACGGGCTGGGACGCCGTGTCCTCGTCGGCGTCGTCCGTCGCGGGGGCGGGCTCCACCGGCGGTGCCTGCTCGATGATGGCGTGTGCGTTGGTGCCGCTCATGCCGAACGAGGAGATACCGGCACGGCGTGGCTGCCCGGTCTCCGGCCAGGAGCGCTGCTCGGCGAGCAGCGCCACGCCGCCCGACGACCAGTCCACGTGCGGGGTCGGCACCTCCACGTGCAGCGTCTTGGGCAGGATGCCGTGGCGCATGGCCATCACCATCTTGATGACGGCACCCACACCGGCCGCCGCCTGGGTGTGGCCGATGTTCGACTTGAGGGACCCCAGCCACACCGGCTGTCCCTCCGGTCGGCTCTCTCCGTAGGTGGCGATCAGCGCCTGCGCCTCGATGGGGTCGCCGAGCGAGGTTCCGGTGCCGTGCGCCTCGATCACGTCGATCTGGTCCGCGGTCAGCTCGGCGTTGGCCAGCGCCTGCCGGATGACACGCTGCTGGGAACGGCCGTTGGGGGCCGTCAGACCGTTGCTGGCGCCGTCCTGGTTGACGGCGGAGCCACGCACGATCGCCAGCACCTCGTGGCCGTTGCGCCGGGCGTCCGAGAGCCGCTCCACCAGGAGGACGCCGACGCCCTCGGCCCACGAGGTGCCGTCGGCCTCGGCGCCGAACGCCTTGCAGCGCCCGTTGGAGGAGAGCCCGCGCTGGCGGCTGAAGAGGATGAAGTCACCCGGGGTGGGCATCGTGGCGACACCGGTGGCGAGCGCCAGATCGCACTCCCCCTGGCGCAGCGACTGCGCCGCCTGGTGCAGGGAGACCAGCGACGAGGAGCACGACGTGTCCACGGTCCACGCCGGGCCCTCGAAGCCGAAGGTGTAGGCGATGCGCCCGGCGGCGAGGCTGCCCGCGGTTCCGGTCAGCGCATAGCCTTCGAGGCCGCTCTTGGTGCTTTGCAGGTGGGGCCCGTAGTCGTGGTGCTCCGCGCCGGTGAAGACGGCGGTCCTGCTCCCCCGCAGCTTGGTCACGTCGATGCCGGCCCGCTCGAAGACCTCCCAGCTGGTCTCCAGCAGCAGCCGCTGCTGCGGGTCCATGGCGAGCGCCTCACGCGGCGATATGCCGAAGAACTCCGCGTCGAACTCGGGCGCGTCGTGGATGAACCCGCCCTCGGTCGCGTAGCTGGTGCCGGGCTGGTCCGGGTCCGGGCTGTAGAGCGCCTCCAGGTCCCAGCCCCGGTCGGTGGGGAACGGGGTGATGGCGTCCACGCCCTCGGAGACGACCTTCCACAGGTCCTCGGGGCTGTTGACACCGCCGGGGAAGCGGCAGCTCATCCCGACGATCGCGATGGGGTCGTCCGAGCCCACGACAGCACGCGCGGGGGCGGTGTCGTCCGTGGCCACGGGGAAGATCTGCCGGTGGAGGTGGTCCACCAGCTCGCTGGGCGTCGGGTAGTCGTAGGCGAGCGACACCTCCAGCGTGAGGCCGGTGGCCGCCACCAGTCCGCGGTGCAGATTGACCGCCGCCAGCGAGTCAAGACCCAGGTCGAGGAACGAGCTCTCCGCGTCGAGCGTACGCGGCGACTCGGACCGCAGCGCCGCGGCAACATGTGCGCGCACCAGGTCGAACAGGACCCTTCGCTGCTCGTGGTCCAGCAGTTCTCGGAAGTCCGGTGCGAGTGATGGAAGTTCGCCTGGGCCCTCGCCGTGATCCGGCCCAGCCTGGATTCCGGACTCGTCTGAGTCGCTGGACCCGCGCAACATGCTGCTCACCTAACTCCTGCTTCGTGGAAGACCTTGCGTCAAAGCTGTGTGCCGCGCTGAACGCGGCTTCGGCGTGGGGCGCCCGCCCGCCATTCATCGGTGCCGGGCGGGCGCGTGGCCGCTAAAGGTTGGCCACCCAGTCCTCGACGGCTTGGGCGGTGGTGTCCGCGTGCTTCTCCATCATGGTGAAGTGATCTCCGGGCACGTCGATGGCGGAGTCGGCGGGCCAGTCCGCCTGCCAGCTCTGCGCATCCGCGTCCGGAGCCGCCGCCAGCACCCGCTCCGTCGCACGAACCTGGAGGCTGGGAACCGAGATCTGCGGCGGCTTCCACCCCTCGAGCAGATGCACGTACCAGCCCATGGCGGACATCCGGACACCGTCCATGGAGACGAGTTCCTCCCGCTCGTACATTTCGTTCGTCCAGGCGTCCTCGAACTGGCCGAGCTTCGTGGTGTACGGAAGGTAGGTGTCCATCAGGACGACTCCCGCGGCCGGTGTGCCCTGGCCCTCCATGGCGGCGGCCACCGAGTGGGCGAACATTCCACCGGCCGAGGAGCCGCACAGGACGACCGGGTCGCCCTGGGCATACTCGGCAACGAGCCGCGCCTGCAAGCGGAACAGCGCGTCCAGGGTGGCCGGAAGGCTCTCACCCGGGACGGACCCCACAGTGCCGAGGGCCGCCACGTCCCGGTTGCCACGGAACGGCGCGGCGAACCGCGCGTACTGGTGGACGCCGCCCAGGGCGACGTGGGAGGAGAAACACACCAGCCGGGGACGTCCAGGGCCCCGGGAGAGCCGCGCGGGCCTGATGGTCCCCTCGAAGTCGGCGGGGTCCTCGAAGGTCGGACGGAGCCTTGCCGCGTTCACCAGCAGATCCATGCCGACCTTGTGCTTACCCTGCTGCGCCGCCTGCCGGTAGAGAGAGCCGAGGGTGTCGTCCGCCTGCGGCGCCGCGGGAGCGGGCTCGGTCACGGGCGCGGGCGCGGCGACCGGAGCGGCCGGGGCGGTCCGCTCCTGGACCTGGCGGTTGACGGGGCTGGACGGGACCTCGGCCGCGAGCCGGGGCCGCAGATGGGCCACCATCTCGCCCGGGCTCGGGTAGTCGAAGACGACCGTGGTGTTCAGCCGGAGGCCGGTAAGGGCAGCGAGCTGGTTACGGAATTCCACCGCGGTAAGGGAGTTGAAGCCCATCTCCATGAACTCGTGGCTCGTGTCGATGTCATTGTGCGATGCGAACCCGAGCACCGCGGCGGCGACGGTACGCACCAGTTCGAGAAGCACCTCGTCCGTCTCGGCCTCCGACAGCCCGGCCAGCCGCTGCCGCAGCTGGGTGGGCTGGTCCACCTCGGACTCCGCCGCCCGAGCCGCACGGCGGACGGGGGCGTCCGGGACGACGGAACGGAACACGGCGGGCATCGCGGCGCCCTGGGCGCGCAGCACACCGATGTCCAGCCGGGCGGGAACCACCACGGCCGTGTCGGAGACGACGCCCGCGTCGAAGAGCTCCAGGCCCTCCTCGGAGGAGAGGGGCACCAGACCGGTGCGCGCCACATCGTTCCATGCCGTGTCCAGCCGCTGGACCTCGTAGAGATCGCTCAGGAACCGGCTGGGCCGGACCGAGGTGAACGAAGGCGCGAACCGCTCCCAGTCCACGTCCACGACCGTCACCACGCCGTCGCCGCCCGCTACCGCGCGTTCCAGACCGGCGATCGCCGGCTCCGGCGCCATCCGGGGCAGCCCACGTCGCGCCAGCTGCTCCCCGGAGACGTCCCCCGCCGCCATGCCGCTCTCGGCCCAGGGGCCCCAGACCACGGACGTGCCGACGAGACCCCGTCCACGACGCTCCTCCACCAGCGCGTCCAGATAGGCGTTGGCCGCGCTGTAGGCGGCCTGGCCACCGCTGCCCCACATACCGGAGACCGACGAGAAGAGCACGAACGCGTCAAGCTCCCGGTCGCCCAGCAGCTCGTCCAGGTTGCTGGCGCCCGCCACCTTGCCCGCTACCAGGGCGGCGGCATCGGCCAACCCGGTCTCCATCAGTGGCACCACCCCGGTGGCCCCCGCCACGTGCACGACCGCCGTCAGCGGATGCTCCCGCTCCACCGCGTCCAGCACCGCGGCCAGCTGCTCACGGTCGGCCACATCGCAGGCCGCCACCGTCACCCGGGCTCCCAGCGCCTCCAGCTCCTCGCGCAGTTCGGACGCGCCCGGCGCGTCAGGACCACGACGGCTGGTCAGCACCAGATGTTCGGCACCGCTACGCGCCAGCCAGCGGGCCGTATGAGCGCCCAGCCCGCCCGTGCCACCGGTCACCAGCACGGTGCCCCGCGCCCGCCACGTCGCCTTACCGGTGGTCGCGGCCGACCGCACCAGACGGCGTACGAAGACACCGGAACCACGCACCGCGACCTGGTCCTCGCCGCCCTCGACGGACAGCACGCCGGCCAGCCGCGCCGCACCGCGCTCATCCAGCGACTCGGGCAGATCGACCACACCGCCCCACAGCGGCGGCAGCTCCAGCGCGGTCACCCGGCCCAACGCCGACACCATCGCCTGCACCGGGTTGGTGAGCCGGTCCGAACCGCCCACCGAGACGGCCCCTCGCGTACCGCTCCACAGCCGAGCCGGAATCTTCGCCTCGACCATGGCCCGCACCAGCGCCAGGCTCAGCGCGTAGCCGCCCGGCAGGGCCGGGTGCCCCGGGCAGGGCTCCTCGTCCAGGGCCAGCAGCGACAGGACACCGCCTAGCTCGGGCGCCTGCTCGGCGACCTCGCGCAACCGCTCCGCCAGCACGTTCGCGTCCAGGTCCCGCTCGTCCACCACGACCGAGACCACATCCGCACCATGCCGCTCGAGCCCGGCGACAACGCCCGAGACCAGCTCGTCCCCCGCCCGGGACGCCGGAACCACCACCGGCCAGGTCCCTGACAGCGAGCCCCCGGCCACGTCCGGGACCGGCTTCCACGACACCTGGTAGCGCCAGTTGTCGATCTCCTCCTGCTGTGTCACTCCGCTGTCCTGGGCCCACCGGCCCCACGCCAGCGAGACACCCGGCAGTCCCTGAGCACGACGCCATGACGCGAGGCCGTCCAGGAACACATTGGCCGCGGCGTAGTTGCTCTGCCCGGCCGCGCCGAGCAGACCCGCGGTCGATGAGAACAGCACGAACGCCGACAGGTCCATGCCCGCGGTCAGCTCATGCAGGTTCCAGGCCGCGTCCACCTTCGCCCGCAGCACCGCGCTCGCCCGCTCGCGTGTCAGCGATGCGAACAGCCCGTCATCGAGCACCTCGTCCGCATGCACTACGGCGCTCAACGCGAACTCCTCGGACAGTCCTGCCAACACCGCGGCAAGCGCTTCACGGTCCGCGGCGTCACAAGCCGCGACCACCACCTCGGCGTCCGCGGCCTCCAAATCGGCCCGCAACTCGACCGCGCCGTCCGTCTCCGCACCACGGCGGGACAGCAGCACCAGCTTCCTGACACCGTGCCGGGCCACCAGATGCCGGGCCACCAAACCGCCCAGAGCTCCCGTGCCCTCCGTCACCAGCACGGCGCCGGAACCGAACACCTCCGGCTCGGGAGCGTTGCCCGCGGGCAGCGAGCGGGCCAGACGTGGCACGCGGACCTCGCCCGAACGCACCACCACCTGCTCCTCACGAGCGGTTACCACGCCCGCGAGCAGTTTCACCGCACGCTCGACATCATCCGTGTCGACCAGCACGACCCGTCCCGGGTGCTCCGACTGCGCCGACCGCACCAAACCCCATGCCGCCGCAGCCGCCAGATCCCGCACACCGTCGCCAGTGTCAACGGCCCCCTGTGTCAGCACCACCAGCGGGGTGCCCACGAACCGGTCGTCCGCCACCCATGACTGAACGGTCTCCAGCACCTCACCGACCCGTGTGTGGACCTCGTCCACCACAGCGGGGCCGTTCGAAGCCACCGGCAGTACCACCATTCCGGGCATGCTCGTGCCCGCCGCCACGGTGTCACTCAGCGCCGCGGGGTCCGGGTACACATCGGCGGGGTAGGTGCCCGCCGCCTCCAGAGCGGCGCCCACGCCAAGGCAGTCGTCGACCAGCACCGCCCACCAGCCGGGTGCCACGCCCTCGGCGGGCTTCACCGCGCCCGCTGTCCACTCCATGCGCAACAACGCGTCACCGGCCGTCCGGCCCGTGTTCTGCAACGTGGCGGCCTGCATGGGCCGGAAGAGGAGGGAATCGACGGAAGCCACCGGGCGGCCCGAGGTGTCGGCCATGGCCAGCGACACGGCCTGCCGTCCGTCCGGGATGATCCGGACGCGAAGCGCTTGGGCACCGACTGCTTCCAGGGAGAATCCCCGCCACGAGAACGGCATCAGACTGCCCGCGCTCGGCGCGTCGTCGCCGCCGCGCAACGCGTTGTTCGCGCCCATCGCCTGGATGGCCGCGTCGAACAGGGCCGGGTGCAGACCGAAGTACTTCGCGATGCCGCGCTGGTCCTCAGGCAGCTCGACTTCGGCGAACACCGCATCGCCGCGCTTCCAGGCGCGCCGCAACCCCCGGTACGCGGGGCCGTAGTGCAGCCCGTGCTCCTCGGCGTGCTCGTAGCCGCCGGAGATATCGACAGGCTTGGCCCCGGAGGGCGGCCACTTCGCGAAGTCGAAGGAGGCCGCGGGACCGGGCGGCGTGAGCACGCCGTGAGCGTGCCGCACCCACGGCTCCTCGAGGTCGGCCTTGTCGTCGGCCGGCTCCATCCGTGAGTACACGCTCACCTCGCGATGGCCCGAGGCGTCGGCCTCCCCCACCTCGACCTGGATTTGCACCCCTCCGCGCTCGGGCACCGCCAAGGGCGCCAGCAGCACCAGCTCATCGACCCGGCCGCACCCGACCTGGTCCCCCGCCTGCGCGACCATCTCCGCGAAGGCGGTCCCGGGCACGAGCGGCACCCCTTGCACCGCGTGGTCGGCGAGCCAGGCGTGCGTGGCCATCGACAGCCGCCCGCTGAGCACCACTCCGCCGCCGCCCGCAAGCGAGACCGCGGCGCCCAGCAGGGGATGCCACACCGCCCCGAGGCCCACCGATCCCACGTCGCCGACGGCCGCCACCGAGTTCAGCCAGTAGCGCTGACGCTGGAAGGCGTAGGTCGGCAAATCGACCCGGCGGGCACCACGGCCCTCGTACACCGTCCGCCAGTCCACGCCGACGCCACTGACGTGCAGCTCGGCGGCGGAGGTCAGGAACCGCTCCAGGCCGCCCTCATCCCGCCGCAGCGTGCCCACGACCACCGCCTTCTTCTCAGCGGCCTCCACCGTCTGCTGAACGGGAAGCGTGAGGACGGGGTGCGGGCTCACCTCGGCGAAGGCCGTATGACCGTCATCCAGCAACGTGCGCGTCGTGGACTCCAGCTCAACGGTCTGCCGCAGGTTCCGGTACCAGTACTCCGCGTCCAGACCTGCCGTATCGACCTGCGCACCGGAGACCGTCGAGTAGAACGGCACCTCCGACGAACGCGGCTGAAGGTCCGCCAGAACCTTCAGCAGCTCCTCGCGGATCGCCTCCACGTGGGCGGAGTGCGAGGCGTAGTCCACCGGAACCCGGCGAACCCGCACCTCCTCGCCCTCCAGCTCGGCCACCATCTCATCCAGCGCCCCCGGATCACCGGAGACCACGACCGAACCGGGGCCGTTGACCGCCGCCACCGAGATCGCACCATCCCAGGAGACGATGCGCTCCTTGACCTGGTCGACCGGCAGCCCGACCGACACCATGCCACCACGACCGGCAAGACTCGCCGCGATCGCCTGCGACCGCAGCGCCACCACCTTCGCCGCATCCTCCAGCGAGAGCGCACCCGCCACACACGCCGCCGCGATCTCACCCTGGCTGTGACCCATCACCGCGTCCGGCACCACACCCACCGAACGCCACAGCCTCGCCAACGAGACCATCACCGCGAACAACACCGGCTGAACGACATCCACCCGGTCGAAACCAGGAGCACCCTCAGCCTCGCGCAGCACATCCGTCAACGACCAGTCCACATACGCCGACAGAGCCTTCTCACACTCGCCGATCGCCTCGGCGAACACCGGCGAGGACTCCAGCAAGTCCACCGCCATCCCCGCCCACTGCGCCCCCTGCCCCGGGAACACGAAGACGGTCCTGGGCCGCTTCACCGTCTGTCCCTTGACCACGCCCGGAGCGATCTCGCCCTGAGCCACGGCCTGGAGACCGCGCAGGAGGCTGTCGCGGTCCTCGCCGATCACCACGGCACGGTGTTCGAGCGCCGACCGGGACACTGCCAGGGAGTAACCGATGTCCGCCACCGACGCGAGCGCGAGATCGTTGTCCTGAGAAGCACCCTGGGCCGTCAGACTCGCGTGCAGCCGCTCGGCCTGTGCCCGCAGCGCGGCCTCGCCCTTGCCGGAGACCAGCCATGGCACAACGGAGGAGGCGGCAGGCGCAGGCTCACCCCCAGCACCGGCCTGCGGATCGGCCGGCTCCGGCTCCTCGGCTTCGGGGGCCTGCTCGATGATGGTGTGCGCGTTGGTTCCGCCGATTCCGAAGGCCGAGATCCCCGCCCGACGGGGCCGGCCTGTCTCCGGCCAGGGCCGAGCCTCGGTGAGCAGCTCCACGGCCCCCGCCGACCAGTCCACATGGGGTGTCGGCTCGTCCACGTGGAGTGTCTTCGGCAGGATACCGTTCCGCATGGCCATCACCATCTTGATGACCCCGGCCACACCCGACGTCCACTGCGTATGGCCGATGTTGGACTTGAGGGCGCCCAGCCACAGCGGCTTGTCCTCCGGCCGCTCCTTGCCGTAGGTGGCGAGCAGCGCCTGCGCCTCGATCGGGTCGCCCAGCGACGTACCCGTGCCGTGCGCCTCCACCGCATCCACATCAGCGGGCGTCAGGTCGGCGTTCTTCAGCGCCTGGCGGATCACCCTGCGCTGCGAGGGGCCATTGGGAGCCGTCAGACCATTGCTGGTGCCGTCCTGGTTGATTGCCGAACCTCGGATGACGGCCAGCACCGGGTGGCCGTTGCGACGGGCGTCCGACAGCCGCTCCACGAACAGCACGCCGACGCCCTCGGACCAGTTGGTGCCGTCGGCGGCCGCCGCGAAGGGTTTGCAGCGGCCGTCGGTCGCGAGTCCTCGTTGGCGGCTGAACTCGGTGAACCCTCCCGGGAGGGCCATCACGGCGACGCCCCCGGCCAGAGCGAAGTCACACTCGCCCTGACGCAGCGCCTGCACGGCCATGTGCAGGGCGACCAGAGACGATGAACACGCCGTGTCCACCGTCACCGCGGGGCCTTCGAGGCCGAGCACATAGGAGATCCGGCCGGAGGTGACGGCAGGGTGCTGCCCTGTGAGCAGATGGCCTTCGACCTCTTCGGCCTCCATCGCCCCGGCCGCGCCGTACCCCGTGTTGGCACCGCCTATGAACACGCCGCCCGCGGCGCCCTTGACAGACAGCGGGTCGATGCCCGCCCGCTCCACGACCTCCCAGGACGTCTCCAGCAGCAGCCGCTGCTGGGGGTCCATCGCCAGCGCCTCACGCGGGGAGATCCCGAAGAACACGGGGTCGAAGAGCGCGGCGTCGTACAGGAACCCGCCCTCGTTCACATAGCTGGTCCCCTGGCTGTCCGGGTCGGGATTGAACAGCTCCTCGTGCCAGCCCCGGTCCTTCGGGAACGGTGAGAGCACGTCGATCTCGTCGGCGACGATGCGCCACAGCTCCTCCGGCGAGGTGACCCCACCAGGAAAACGGCAGCTCATCGCGACGATCGCGATCGGCTCCCGCTGCTTCGCCTCCACATCCCGAAGGCGCTGACGGGTGCGGTGCAGATCAGTCGTCACCCTGTTCAGGTAGTCGCGGAGCTTTGTCTCACTCATTGTTTGCCGCTACTTTCTTCGCAGTCACAAGTTCACGAGGTCTTGGGCAGGATTCAGGAAAGGCCGAGTTCCTGGTCGATGAAGTCGAACAGCTCGTCGTTGGAGGACGATCCGATCCGTTCGGCCACATCCGCGGTGGCGTCGACGCTCTCGGGGGCGTCATCCAGCTTGTTCAGGAACTCCCTCAGCCGTTCGGCCACCTTCGCCCGTACCTCACCCTCGGAGCCGAGCGCCGACAGGGTGGACTCCAGTCGGTCGAGTTCTCCGAAGACGGGCTCGGTCACGGGCCCGTCGGCGGGGGTGACCTCCTCGAGCAGAACCCGTGCGAGCGCCGTCGGGTTCGGGTAGTCGAACACCAGGGTCGCCGGCAGCCGCAGCCCGGTCTCCGCGTTGAGACGGTTCCGCAGTTCCACCGTGGTCAGGGAGTCGAATCCCATGTCCTTGAACGCGTGTTCCGGCTCGATCGCCTCTCCCGACGGGTAGCCGAGGACAACGGCCGTCTGGTCGCACACCAGGTCCATGAGGACGCGCTCGCGCTCCGCTTCGGACTTCCCGGCCAGGTGCTGCTTGAGCGCGGCGGCCGGATCGGCGACCGGCTCCACGGCCCTCCGCGCGCGTGCGCGCACCAGTCCGCGCAGCAGCGCGTGTACCGGCTCGCCCATCGAGGACATGTCCATGGTGATGGGCACCAGGACGGCGTCGTCGAGATAGCGGGTCGCGTCGAACAGCGCGAGTCCGGCCTCGGGGGTGAGGGCGACCATGCCGTTCCTGGTCATCCGGGTGATATCGCTGTCGGCCAGTTCGGTGGTCATGCCGCCGTCCTGCGTCCACGGCCCCCATGCGAGCGAGGTGGCCGGGAGCCCCGCGGCCCTGCGGTGCTGGGCCAGGGCGTCCATGAACGCGTTGGCCGCCGCGTAGTTGGCCTGGCCGGCGCTGCCGAACGTACCGGAGGCGGAAGAGAACAGGATGAAGGCGGCGAGGTCCAGGTCGCGGGTGAGCTCGTGCAGGTGCAGCGCGGCGTCCACCTTCGGACGCAGCACCTTGTCCACCCGCTCCGGCGTCAGCGACTCCACCACACCGTCATCCAGCACACCCGCCGCATGCACCACCGCCGACAGCGGATGCTCCGAACCGATCCCCGCCAGCAGCTTCTCCACCGCGGCCCGGTCGGCGACATCACACGCCACCACCCGCGCCTCGGCACCCAGCCCGGCCAGCTCCGCCACCAACTCCGCCGCACCCGGCGCCTCCACGCCACGACGACTCGTCAGCACCAGACGCTCAACCCCGTGATCCACCACCAGATGACGGGCCAGCAACGCACCCAGACCACCCGTACCACCCGTGATCAGCACCGTCCCCGGACCATCCAGCGTCCGCGGGGCGTCGCCGCCCGAGGAGACCCGCGCCAAGCGCAGACCGAGCACCGTTCCCTCGCGGACCGCGACCTGCGGCTCCTCGGAGGCGAGCGCCGACCGTAGCGCCGAGGACACGTCCCCGTGCTCCTCCGGGTCGAGGTCGACCAGGAGGAACTTCCCGGGATGCTCGCTCTGCGCGGAGCGCAGCAGACCCCACACGGCTGCCTCGGCAGGGGTGCGCACGTGGTCGGAGGGTCGGACACCCATCGCGCCGCGGGTCACGAACACCAGGTAGGAGTCGGCGAACCGCTCATCGGTGACCCACGACCGCACCAGGTCCAACGCCCGATAGGCGACGCCACGCACCCGCCCCGCCAGGTCGTCGTCGTCATCGATGCCAACCGCCTCCGCGGTGCCCGTGACCATGACGACGTCCGGTACGGCGGCGCCGGACTCGATCGCCTCGCGCATCGCGGTCAGATCCGCGTATGCCTCCACGTCGGCACCCGCCGTCTCCAAGCCGGAGCGCACCCCCAGACCGTCCGTGCCCAGCACGGCCCACGTCCCTTCGGACGCGGGAGCCGGCGCGGCGACGGGAACGGGGGTCCACTCCAGACGGAAGAGCGAGTTATGCACGGCCGTCGTGGAACCGGGCGCCTGGATCTGCCCGTCCGCCACCAGTCGCAGCGCCAGGGAGTCGACGGAGGCCACGTGACGGCCGGTTCCGTCGGCGACCTGGAGGCGGATCGAGTCAGGCCCGAGCGAGCTGAGGCGCACCCTCAACTCCGGGGCGCCCACGGCCCGCAGCGAGACACCGGTCCAGGAGAACGGAAGCCTCGCGGGCATCGGCTCCTCCCGCGGTACGAACATGACGGCGTGAAGCGCCGCATCCAGCAGAGCCGGGTGCAGCCCGAACTCCTCGGCGTCCGCGGCGTTCTCCTTGGGCAGACGGACCTCGGCGAAGACCTCGTCACCACGGCCCCACACGGACCGCAGCCCTTGGAAGATCGGACCGTAACCGAAGCCGCCCTCGTTCATCCGGCCGTAGACGTCCCCGATGTCGATCGGCTCCGCGCCCTCCGGGGGCCATACGGTGAGATCGGCCTGCCCGGTCTCCTGCCGTGCGCCGCCCGGCGACAGCAGACCGAAGGCGTTCTGTGTCCACGGCTGTGTCACGGTGCCGTCTTCCAGCCGCGAGTAGACGTTCAGCGCACGCGCGCCGCTCTCGTCCGGCCCGCTCACCGCGAGTTGGAGGTGCACCGCGCCCTGTTCGGGCAGCGCGAGGGGCGCCGTGAGGGTCAGCTCCTCGACCCGATCACAGCCCACCTTCTCGGCAGCGTGCAACGCCAGTTCGAGGAAGGCGGTGCCGGGCAGGAGAATCGTGCCCTGAACCATGTGGTCAACGAGCCACGGATGGGTCTGCGGCGAGAGACGGCCGGTGAACAGGAAGCCGTCCGTGCCGGGCAGTTCGACGGCAGCGCCCAGCAACGGGTGCACCGGCGGGGTGAGCCCCACGGCGGTGACATCGCCGACGAACGTCGTCGGGGCCTCCAGCCAGTAGCGATCCCGCTGGAAGGCGTACGTCGGCAGGTCGATCCGGCGGGCGCCGTATCCGGCGAACACCTTCGGCCAGTCGACGTCGGGCCCGTTGACATGAACCTCGGCGATCGAGGTCAGGAACCGTCCCAGACCGCCCTCGTCGCGGCGCAGCGTGCCCACGACCACGGCCCGGGCCTCGGCGGCCTCGACGGTCTGCTCAACGGGAAGGGTGAGCACCGGATGCGGGCTCACCTCGATGAACACACCGTGGCCGCTGCCGAGCAGGGTACGGGTGGTGGCCTCCAGCTCAACGGTCTGCCGCAGGTTGCGGTACCAGTACTCCGCGTCCAGACCGGCGGTGTCCATCAGCTCACCGGAGACCGTGGAGTAGAACGGCACCTCCGAGGAACGCGGCTCGAGGTCCGCCAGAACCTTCAGCAGCTCCTCGTGAATCGCCTCCACATGCGCGGAGTGCGAGGCGTAGTCCACCGGAACCCGGCGAACCCGGACATCCTCACCCTCAAGCCGCGCGACCATCTCGTCCAGCGCCCCCGGATCACCGGAGACGACCACCGAGCCGGGGCCGTTGACCGCGGCGACCGAGATCGCGCCGTCCCAGGCGGCGATACGGTCCTTGACCTGGTCGACCGGCAGTCCGACGGACACCATGCCACCACGGCCGGCCAGACCCGCGGCGATGGCCTGCGAGCGCAGGGTCACCACCTTCGCGGCGTCCTGGAGCGAAAGCGCACCCGCCACACAGGCCGCCGCGATCTCGCCCTGGCTGTGACCCATGACGGCGTCGGGCTCGACGCCCATCGAACGCCACAGCTTCGCCAGCGACACCATCACCGCGAACAGCACCGGCTGGACCACATCCACCCGGTCGAATCCGGGAGCGCCGTCGGCGCCACGCAGCACCTCGGTCAGCGACCAGTCCACGTAGGCCGACAGGGCCGTCTCACACTCGCCGATCGCCTCGGCGAACACCGGCGAGGACTCCAACAGCCCCACCGCCATGCCCATCCACTGCGCACCCTGGCCGGGGAAGACGAACACCGTCTTACCGGCCCTCCCCGCCACACCGCGCACCACACTCGGCGCGGTCCCGCCCCGCATGACGGCCTCAAGGCCGCGCAGGAGCTCCTCATGGTCCTCACCGACCAACACGGCCCGGTGGTCGAAGAGCGATCGGGTCGCCGCCAGGGAGTAGCCGACATCCACAACGACCGCGGAATCGTCGACAGCCGAGGCCAGCTGACCGAGCAGCCGTTCGGCCTGGCCCCGAAGAGCCGCCTCGGTCTTACCGGACAGGACCCAAGGAACCGGGCCCGCGGTGGAGCCCGCGACATCCCCCGCCTGCTCCGTACCGGGCCCGTCAGCGGTCGGCGCCTGCTCGATGATCACATGCGCGTTGGTGCCACTCACCCCGAACGCGGACACTGCCGCCCTGCGCACACGGCCCGTCTCCGGCCAGGGCGTCGCCTCGGTCAGCAGCTCGACATCACCCGCCGACCAATCCACATGCGGCGACGCCTCATCCACATGCAACGTCTTGGGAAGCTTGCCCTCCCGCATCGCCATGACCATCTTGATCACACCAGCCACACCGGAGGCGGCCTGGGTGTGCCCGATGTTCGACTTCAACGCGCCCAGCAGCAGCGGCTGCCCCTCGGCGCGCTCCTGACCATAGGTGGCCAGCAGCGCCTGAGCCTCGATCGGGTCACCCAGCGAGGTGCCCGTACCGTGCGCCTCCACCGCGTCCACCTCGGCGGCCGAGAGACGAGCGTTGGCCAGCGCCTGGCGGATCACCCGCTGCTGCGACGGACCGTTCGGCGCGGTCAGACCATTCGACGCACCGTCCTGGTTCACCGCCGAGCCCCGCACCACCGCAAGCACCTGGTGGCCGTTGCGCTCCGCGTCCGAGAGCCGCTCCACGAGCAGCACATCGACACCCTCGCTCCAGCCCGTACCGTCCGCCGCGGCCGAGAACGGCTTGCACCGGCCGTCGGGGGCGAGCCCGCCCTGCCGGCTGAACTCGACGAACGCCATCGGAGTCGCCATCACGGCCACACCGCCGACCAGCGCCATGGAGCACTCGCCCTGACGCAGCGACTGACAGGCCAGATGCAGGGCCACCAGCGAGGAGGAGCAGGCCGTGTCCACCGTGACGGCGGGGCCCTCCAGACCGTAGGTGTAGGAGAGACGGCCGGAGACGACACTGCCGGAGTTACCGGTCAGCAGATGGCCCTCGACGTCCTCGGGCACCGTCTCCAGGTTGGCGCCGTAACCGGAGCCCGAGGAGCCGACGAACACGCCGACCTGGCTGCCCTTCAGCGACGCGGGGTTGATGCCCGCCCGCTCGAACGCCTCCCAGGAGGTCTCCAGCAGCAGCCGCTGCTGCGGGTCGGTCGCCAGCGCCTCACGCGGCGAGATCCCGAAGAACCCGGGGTCGAACTCGGCCGCGTCGTACAGGAATCCGCCTTCACGGACGTAGAACCCGCCCGACTGCTCCGGGTCCGGGTCGTACATGCCCAGGTCCCAGCCGCGGTCCGACGGGAAGGAGGAGATGGCGTCACTGCCGCTCTCGACCAGCTGCCACAGGCCCTCCGGGCTGCGCACCCCGCCGGGGAAGCGGCAGCTCATGGAGACGATCGCGATGGGTTCGTCGGCCGCGCCGGAACCGGCGGGCGCCCCGGACCCGGCGGCGATCGCCGGGGACGACGCCCCCAGCGCCTCGGTCCGCAGATACGCCGCGAGCACCGTGGCGCTGGGGTAGTCGAAGACCAGCGTGGCGGGAAGGCTGAGACCGGTCTCCGCGGCCAGCCGGTCGCGGAACTCCAACGCTGTGAGCGAGTCGAAACCCAGCTCCTTGAAGGCCCGCCCGGGCTCAACCGCCTCCGTGCCGGTGAATCCCAACACCGCGGCAGCATGGTCCCGGACCAGATCGAGCAGGACCCGGTCGGTCTGGGCCCCGGTCAGCCCCGCCAGCCGCTCCCGCAACGCCGCACCCGCACCGAGCCCGGCGTCCTCGGTCTCCCCGGCCTCCGCCAGCACCCGCTCGACCTCGGGCAGATCACCGATCAGCGGACTCGGCCGCCCCATGGTGAACGAGGGGGCGAACCGCTCCCAGTCCACATCGGCGACCGCCACCACACCGTCATCACCCGCGACCGCCCCCTGCAACGCGGCGATCGCCAGGTCAGGCGCCATCGCGGGCAGACCACGCCGCGCCAACTGCTCGCCACCATCGCCCTCCGCCATACCGCCCTCGGCCCAGGGGCCCCAGGCCACGGCGGTACCGGCAAGATCCCGCCCGCGACGCTCCTCCACCAGAGCGTCCAGATAGGCATTGGCCGCGCTGTACCCGGCCTGACCGCCACTGCCCCACACACCCGCGATCGACGAGAAGACCACGAACGCGTCCAGCTCGCGGTCGCCGAGCAGCTCATCCAGGTTGACGGCGCCGGCCACCTTGCCGGAGACCACGTCGGCGACGTCGGCCAACCCGGTCTCCATCAGCGGCGCCACCCCGTTGGTGCCCGCCGCGTGCACGACCGCCGTCAGCGGATACTCCGCAGGAACGGCGTCCAGCACCGCGGCCAGCTGCCCACGGTCGGCCACATCACAGGCCGCCACGGTCACCCGGGCACCCAGCGCCTCCAACTCATCGCGCAGCTCGGACGCGCCCGGCGCGTCAAGACCCCGACGGCTGGTCAGCACCAGATGCTCGGCACCACTACGCGCCAGCCAGCGCGCCACATGACCACCCAGCGCACCCGTACCACCGGTCACCAGCACCGTGCCGCGCGCCCGCCACGAGGTCCCCTCACCGACAGCCGCGGCCGACCGCACCAGACGACGCGCGAGCACACCCGAGCCGCGCACCGCCACCTGGTCCTCGCCGCCCCCGGCGGACAGCACACCCGCCAGCCGCGCCACCGCACGCTCATCCAGCGACTCCGGCAGATCGACCACACCACCCCACAGCTGGGGCAGCTCCAGCGCGGCCACCCGGCCCAGCGCCCACACCATCGCCTGCGTCGGATGGCTGAGCTTCTCGGAACGGCCCACCGACACGGCGCCACGCGTTCCGGACCACACCAAAGCCTCGACACGCGCCTCGACCATGGCCCGCACCAGGGACAGCGTCAGGGCGAGGCCGTTCGACAGCGCCGGGTGCGCCGGGCAGGGGTCCTCGTCCAAGGCGAGCAGCGACAGCACACCACCCGGCTCGGACACCTCCGCGACCGCCTCGCGCAGCCGCTCCGCCAACGCGTCCGTGTCAAGGTGCCGTTCGTCCACCACGACCGGCACCACACCCGCGCCATGCCGCTCGAGCCCGGCGACAACCCCCGAGACCAGCTCGTCCTCCGCGCGGGACGCCGGAACGACCACCAGCCACGTCCCCGACAGCGAGCCGTCGGCGGCGTCGGGGACCGGCTTCCACGACACCCGATAACGCCAGCCATCGACAATGGACCGGTCACGGCTGTTGCGGTGGTACGCCGACAGAGCCGGCAGCACCGCGCTCAGCGGCGTCTCGGCATCGACGTCGAGCGTCTCGGTGAGCGTTTCGAGATCCTCACGCTCGACCACCTCCCAGAACCGCGTATCCACCGACGGGGCGAACCCCGCGGCGGTGAAATCGCTGGGGAACGTCAGGCTCTCCAGCCAGTAGCGCTCCCGCTGGAAGGCGTACGTGGGCAGGTCGACCTTCCGCGCGCCACGTCCCGCGAAGGCCTGTTCCCAGTCCACTCCGACGCCGTTCACGTGGAGCTCGGCCAGCGCCGTCGTCAGCGCCCGCGTCTCGGGACGGTTCTTGCGCAGCACCGGCACCACGACGGGAGCCGAAGTCTCCTCCGCCGTCAGGCACTCCCTCGCCATCGCGGTCAGCACTCCATCGGGGCCGACCTCGACGAACCGGGAGACGCCCTGCTCCTCGAGCGCCCGCACGCCGTCCGCGAACCGCACCGCCTCCCGCACATGGCGGACCCAGTACTCCGCGGAGCACACCTCATCGGCGGCGGCCGGCTGACCGGTCACGTTGGATACCAGGGCGATCCTCGGCGAGGCGAAGGACAACTCTTCGACGACCTTGCGGAAGTCGCCGAGCATCGCGTCCATGCGGGGCGAGTGGAAGGCGTGGCTGACCCGCAGCCGGCGGGTCTTGCGGCCCTGCCGCTCCCACTCGGCGGCGATCTCCAGCGCCGGTGCCTCGTCGCCCGCGATGACCACGGAGGTCGGGCCGTTGACGGCGGCGATGCTCACCTCGGCCTCACGGCCGGTGAGCGATCCGGAGATCTCCTCCTCCGACGCCTGGACCGCCACCATCGCGCCGCCCTCGGGGAGCGCCTGCATCAGCCGGCCACGGGCCGCCACCAGGGCGCACGCGTCCTCCAGCGAGAACACCCCGGCCACGTGGGCGGCGGCGATCTCACCGATGGAGTGGCCGATGAGCACGTCCGGGCGGACACCCCAGTGCTCCAGCAGCCGGAACAGCGCCACCTCGACGGCGAACAGCGCGGGCTGGGTGAACGCCGTCCGGTCCAGCAGCTCGGCGTCCGCGCTCTCCTCCGCCGCGAACACCACCTCCCGCAGCGGGCGGTCGAGCAGACCGTCCAGGTGGGCGCACACCTCGTCCCACGCGTCGGCGAACACCGGGAAGGCGTCGTACAGCTCCCGGCCCATCCCGAGGCGCTGCGCACCCTGGCCCGAGAACAGGAACGCCGTCTTGCCGGCCGCCCCCGCCACGCCGCGTACGACGCCGGGCGCGGTCTCGCCCTTCGCGAGGGCTTCGAGGCCGCGCAGCATGGCCGCGCGATCCTCGCCGACCAGGGCAGCCCGGTGGTCGAAGAGAGACCGGCTCGTCACGAGGGAATAGCCGATGTCCACGGTGGGCATGAACTCTTCGGTGGCCGTGGCCAGTTGGTTCCGCAGCCGCTCGGCCTGATCCCGGAGGGCGGCGTCGGTCCTGCCGGACAGGATCCACGGCACCGGGACCGCGGTGGCGCCCGGTGCCTCTTCGGCCCGTGGCGCCTCCGGCTCGTCGGAAACCGGCGCCTGCTCGATGATGGTGTGCGCGTTGGTGCCGCTCACGCCGAAGGCGGAGACCGCCGCCCTGCGCGGGTGGCCCCGCTCCGGCCAGGGCACCGCCTCGGTCAGCAGTTCCACGTCGCCCGCCGACCAGTCCACATGCGGCGACGCCTCGTCCACGTGCAGCGTCTTGGGAAGGGTGCCTTCGCGCATGGCCATCACCATCTTGATGACCCCGGCGACACCGGCGGCGGCCTGCGTATGACCGATGTTGGACTTGATGGCGCCCAGCAGCAGCGGCTGGCCCTCGGGGCGGCCCTGGCCGTAGGTGGCCAGCAGCGCCTGCGCCTCGATCGGGTCACCGAGGGGAGTGCCGGTGCCATGGGCCTCGACCACGTCCACGTCGGCGGAGACCAGCCGGGCGCCGGCCAGCGTCTGCTCGATCAGCCGCTGCTGCGACGGGCCGTTCGGCGCCGTCAGACCGTTGGACGCACCGTCCTGGTTGATGGCCGAACCCCGGATGACGGCCAGCACCTTGTGGCCGTTGCGCTGGGCGTCCGACAGCCGCTCCACGAGCAGCATGCCCACGCCCTCGGACCAGCCGGTGCCGTCGGCCGATGCGGCGAACGCCTTGCACCGCCCGTCGAAGGACAGCACGCGCTGGGCGCTGAACTCGACGAACGTGCCCGGTGTGGCCATGATCGTCACACCGCCGGCCAGCGCCACGGAGGACTCGCCCTGCCGCAACGACTGGCAGGCCAGGTGCAGGGCGACCAGCGACGAGGAGCACGCGGTGTCCACCGTGACGGCCGGCCCCTCGAAGCCGAAGGTGTAGGAGATGCGGCCGGACGAGACGCTGGGGGCGCTGCCGAGTCCGAGGTACCCCTCCACTCCCTCGGTGTCGCTCAGGATGCGCGAGCCGTAGTCGTGGTAGTTGGAGCCGACGAAGACTCCGGTCTGGCTTCCGCGCAGCGCCACGGGGTCGATGCCGGCGCGCTCGAACGCCTCCCAGGAGGTCTCCAGCAGCAGCCGCTGCTGCGGGTCGATCGCCATGGCCTCACGCGGCGAGATCCCGAAGAAGCCCGGGTCGAAGTGGCCGACCTCGTCGAGGAAGCCGCCCGCCTGGACGTAGCTGGTGCCGGACTTCTCGGGGTCCGGGTCGTAGAGACCGTCGATGTCCCAGCCGCGGTCCTCGGGGAACGCCGAGATCACGTCCCCTTCGGCCATCAGCAGGTTCCACAGATCCTCGGGGCTGCGCACCCCGCCGGGGAACCGGCAGCTCATGCCGATGATGGCGATGGGCTCATCGGTGGCCATGGGCTTGTCGTCCGGCCGCTGGGGTGCGGCGGCGGTGCCGCCCGACGTGACCGGCTGGTCGCCGAACATCTCGGTGTACAGGTACCGGGCCAGAACCGTGGCGGTCGGGTAGTCGAAGACACAGGTGACCGGCAGCCGGAGGCCGGTGACCACGCCGAGGCGGTTGCGCAGCTCGACGGCGGTCAGCGAGTCGAAGCCGAGGTCGCGGAAGGCACGGTCGGCATCCACCGCGTCCGCGCTGTCGTAACCGAGGACGTCGGCGGCCTGGTTGCGTACCAGCTCCAGGAGGAGCCCCGGCTGCTCGGCAGGGGACAGCTTCGCCATCTCCCGGCGCAGCACGGAAATGGCGTCGTCGCCGTCGCCGGTGTCCGCGCCGGTGGCGGCAGCGGGGCGGTTCAGCTCGGGCAGCTCACGGAACAGCGCGCTCGGGCGTGAACCGACGAACTCCGGCCGGAAGCGATCCCAGTCGATCTCGGCGATGACCAGGAAGGTCTCGTCCAGTTCAAGTGCCTGCTGCATGCCGGAGATCGCCAGCTCTGGCACCATTCCGACCATGCCGGAACGGTCCATCCGCTCGCCGACCTCGCCGGATCCGAGGCCGCCTCCGGCCCAGGCGCCCCAGGCGATGGACGTGGCCGGTAGCCCGTCCGCGCGCCGCTGCAACGCCAGCGCGTCGAGGTAGGCGTTACCCGCCGCGTAGCTGCCCTGGCCGGGGCCGCCCAAGGTGCCCGCCCCGGAGGAGAACAGCACGAAGGCGGACAGGTCCATCCCGGCGGTCAGCTCATGGAGGTTCCGCGTGGCGTCCACCTTCGGGCGCAGCACCCCGGCCGCCCGGCGCACCGTGAGGGCGTCCACCACGCCGTCATCCAGCACACCGGCCGTGTGCACCACGGCGGTCAGCGGGAACTCCGGTGGGATCGCCTGCAGCACCGCGTCCAGCGCGTCACGGTCCGCCGCGTCACACGCCGCGATCGTCACCCGGGCGCCCATGGCCTCCAGCTCCGCCTTCAGCTCGGCGGCGCCCTCGGCCTCCATACCACTGCGGCTGGTCAGCACCAGATGCTCGGCACCCGTACGCGCCAGCCAGCGGGCGACATGACCGCCCAGCGCACCCGTACCGCCGGTGACCAGCACGGAACCGCGGCTCTGCCAGGACCCCCGACCCTCGACGTCCTCAGCCGCCGAGGCCCGCGCCATGCGCTTGGCGAACACACCGGAGCCGCGCACCGCGACCTGGTCCTCGCCGTCCGTGCCCGCCAGCACTCCGGCCAGACGGGCCACCGCGCGGCCGTCCATGGTCTCGGGCAGATCGACCGCGCCGCCCCAGCGCTGGGGGTACTCCGCCCCCACGATCCGGCCCAACCCCCACACCATCGCCTGCACCGGGCTCACCAGCCGGTCGGACCGCCCCACCGACACCGCACCCCGGGTGCCGCACCACAGCGGAGCCACCACACCCGCGTCACCGAGCCCCTGGACCAGCGCCACCGTGGCCGCCAGGCCGGCGGGCACCACCTCGAACGTCGTGTGCCCCGACTCGTCCAGCCCCAGCAGCGAGAAAACGCCCGCCACGTCCGAAGACTCCGCCTCGGCCTCGTCGAGCGCCGCCCGCAGCCGCTCCGCCACGGTCCAGCGGTCGTTGCCCGATCCGTCCAGCACCACCTGGACGACGTCGGCACCGCTTGTCCCCAGCCCGTTCACCGTGGCGGTCACGAGGGCATCGTCGGCGTGCGACGCGGGGAGGACCACGAGCCAGGTGCCCGAGAGGGCCGCCTCGGTGGAGGACGGCAGTGGCTTCCAGACCACCTTGTAACGCCAACCGTCCACCGTGTTCTGCTCACGCCGCTGACGCCGCCAGGACGACAGCGCCGGAAGCAACGCCATCAACGACGACTGCTGCTCCTCGTCCTCCACCGCCAGCGTGCGGACCAGCGCCTCCAGATCCTCGCGCTCCACCGCCTCCCAGAAGCGGGCGTCCACCGCGTCCGCGGCCAGACCGTCGGCGGCGGACATCTCCGCGGCCGACACATCCAGCCAGTACCGCTGGCGCCGGAAGGCGTAGGTCGGCAGCTCCACCCGGCGGGCGCCACGGCCCTCCAGCAGGGCGGGCCAATCCACCGCGACGCCCCGCACGAACACCTCGGCAGCGGAGGTCAGGAACCGCTCCAGGCCGCCCTCGTCGCGCCGCAGTGTGCCCACGACCACGGCCTGGGCCTCAGCGGCCTCCACCGTCTGCTGAATCGGAAGCGTGAGCACCGGGTGCGGGCTGGCCTCGATGAACACGCCGTGGCCGTCATCCAACAGCTTTCGGGTGGTGGCCTCCAGCTCAACGGTCTGCCGCAGGTTGCGGTACCAGTACTCCGCGCCCAGGCCGACGGTGTCCACCAGCTCACCGGAGACCGTCGAGTAGAACGGCACCTCCGAGGAACGCGGCGCGATGTCCGCCAGGACCTCCAGCAGCTCCTCGTGAATCGCCTCCACATGCGCGGAGTGCGAGGCATAGTCCACCGGAACCCGGCGAACCCGGATCTCCTCGCCCTCCAGCCGCGCGACCATCTCATCCAGCGCACCCGGATCACCGGAGACCACGACCGAACCGGGACCGTTGACCGCCGCCACCGAAATCGCGCCGTCCCACGCGGCGATGCGCTCCCGCACCTGATCGACCGGCAGCCCGACCGACACCATGCCACCACGGCCCGCGAGACCCGCCGCGATCGCCTGCGACCGCAACGCCACCACCTTCGCCGCATCCTCCAGCGAGAGCGCACCCGCCACACACGCCGCCGCGATCTCACCCTGACTGTGACCCATCACCGCGTCCGGCACCACACCCACCGAACGCCACAGCCTCGCCAGCGACACCATCACCGCGAACAACACCGGCTGAACGACATCCACCCGGTCGAAACCAGGAGCACCCTCAGCCTCGCGCAGCACATCCGTCAACGACCAGTCCACATACGCCGACAGAGCCGACTCACACTCGGCTATCGCCTCGGCGAACACCGGCGAGGACTCCAGCAGCCCCACCGCCATACCCACCCACTGCGCCCCCTGACCGGGGAACACGAACACCGAACGGCCGGCGTCTCCGGTCCTCCCCCGCACCACTCCGTTCGACGTGGTGGCGTCCTCGGCGACCGCCTCCAGCCGCTGCAGGAGCTCCTCGCGGCCGGTCCCGGTCACCACGGCACGGTGCTCGAAGGCGGACCTGGTGGTGGCCAGCGAGAGCGCCACGTCCGCCGTGCCCAACTCCGGGCGCTCGGTGAGGAACGCGCGGAGCTGCCCGGCCTGCGCCCGCAGCCCCTCGGCGCCACGGCCCGACACGACCCATGCCACCGGACCGTCAGTGACCTCGCCCTCGGCGACCTCAGCCGCCTCGGACTGCGGGGCCTGCTCCAGGATGGTGTGCGCGTTGGTGCCGCTCATGCCGAACGAGGACACGGCGGCGCGACGCGGGTGGTCCCGGTCCGGCCACGGGGTCGACTCGTGCAGCAGGGACACGGCGCCGCCGGTCCAGTCGATGTGCGGCGAGGGCTCCTCCGCGTGGAGCGTCTTGGGCAGCACACCCTCGCGCATGGCCATCACCATCTTGATGACCCCGGCGACACCGGCTGCGGCCTGTGTGTGCCCGATGTTCGACTTGATGCCGCCCAGCCACAGCGGCTGATCCGCAGGCCGGTCCTGCCCGTACGTGGCCATCAGCGCCTGCGCCTCGATCGGGTCACCCAGGGTGGTGCCCGTCCCGTGCGCCTCCACCGCGTCCACCTCGGCGGCCGACAGCCGGGCGCTGGTCAGTGCCTGCCGGATGACCCGCTGCTGCGAGATGCCGTTGGGAGCCGTCAGACCGTTGGACGCGCCGTCCTGGTTGATCGCCGAACCCCGGACGATGGCCAGCACCTCGTGGCCGTTGCGCCGGGCGTCGGACAGCCGCTCCACGAGCAGCATGCCGACGCCCTCGCCCCAGCCGGTGCCGTCGGCCGCGGCCCCGAACGGCTTGCACCGGCCGTCGGCCGCCAAGCCGCGCTGCCTGCTGAACTGGACGAACGCCGACGGAGTGGACATCACCGTGACGCCACCGGCCAGCGCGAGTGTGCATTCGCGCTGACGCAGTGCCTGAACGGCCAGATGCAGGGCCACCAGGGAGGACGAGCACGCGGTGTCCACCGAAAGCGCGGGTCCCTCAAGACCCATGGTGTAGGAGATACGGCCGGAGACGATGCTCGCCGCGTTGCCGGTGCCCGAGTGGCCCTCGACGTCGTCGAGACTCTCGGAGGCACCGAGCATGAGCATGGAGTAGTCCTGGCCATTGGTCCCGACGAAGACGCCGGTCCTGCTGCCACGCAGGGACATCGGGTCGATACCCGCCCGCTCGACCGCCTCCCACGACGTCTCCAACAGCAATCGCTGCTGCGGGTCCATCGACAGCGCCTCACGCGGCGAGATTCCGAAGAACGCCGGATCGAACTGGTCGGCCTTCTCCAGGAATCCGCCTGCGGTCGTGTAGCTGGTGCCGGGGCGGTCCGGGTCCTCGTGGTAGAGGGCATCGATATCCCAACCCCGGTCCGTGGGGAATTCCGAGATGGCGTCGGTACCGTCCGCCACCATGCGCCACAGATCTTCGGGGGAGCTCACGCCTCCAGGGAACCGGCAGCTCATGGCGACGATCGCGATCGGTTCCTGGTCGGCTGACTCGGCCTCGAGAAGGCGCTGGCGAGTCTGCTGGAGGTCCGCGGTCACCCGCTTGAGATAGTCGAGAAGCTTTTCTTCGTTCATTGCGATATCACCCAGTAAGTAGTAAGGAGCGATCCTCGGGAATTGACCGAGGCTCAGTCAAAAAACCCAGCTCAGGAAATCCCGAGCTCCTTGTCAATGAAGTCGAAGATCTCATCGGATGTCGCCGACTGAATCTTGTTCGCGACCGCCTTCTTGCCGGTGTTGCCCGAATCCTGTTCCGCTTCTCCCCACTTCAGAAGCAGCGTCTGCAAGCGCGTCGTGATCCTCGGCCGGTCCACGTCCTCGGCGGAGATCGTGGCCATCGCCGCCTCGATCCGGTCCAGCTCGCTGAGGATCGGCGCGGCCGCCGAGACCCCGTCCCGGACGACGTCGGTCCGCAGTCGGCGGGCCAGCGCCACGGGCGTCGGGTGGTCGAAGACGATCGTCGCGGGCAGGCGAAGGCCCGTCGCCGCGTCCAGCCGGTTGCGCAGTTCGACAGCGGTCAGCGAGTCGAAGCCGAGTTCGCGGAAGGCCCGCTGGGACTCGACCGACTCCGCCGACGGGAAGCCCAGCACCATCGCCACCTGCGTGGTGACCAGTTCGAGCAGGGCTCGTTCCTGCTCCGCCTCGGACATTCCGGCGAGCCGCTCGCGCAGCTCCGAGCCACCGGTCTCGAACACCGCGGCGGTCCCGCCGCCGAGCGCGGCCTCCAGGATCCGCCGCGCCTCGGGCACCTCGTCCAGCAGCCGGCTGGCCCGTACGGCGGTGTAGGCGGGTACGAATCGCTCCCAGTCGAGGTCGGCGATGGCCAGGTGGGTCTCCTGCAGGTCAAGGGCCTGCTGGAGGGCCTTGACCGCCAGCTCCGGGGTCATCGCGGCCATGCCGCCGCGCCGCAGCCGGTCCTCCAGCGCCCCGTCGACCGCCATGCCGCCCTCGGCCCACGGGCCCCAGGCCACCGAGGTGGCCGCCAGGCCCTGGGCCCGGCGCTGCTGCGCCAGGGCGTCGAGGTAGGCGTTGGCCGCCGCGTAACTGCCCTGCCCGGCGCCGCCGATGGCTCCGGCCAGCGAGGAGAACAGCACGAAGGCCGAGAGGTCGAGACCCTCGGTGAGCTCGTGCAGGTTGCGTGCCCCGTCCACCTTGGGACGCAGCACGCCCGCGACCCGCTCCACCGACATCGCGTCCAGCACACCGTCGTCCAGGACGCCCGCCGCGTGCACGACGGCGCTCAGCGGGTACCGCTCCGGGATGGCGGCCAGTACGGCGGCCAGGGCCTCCCGATCGGCGGCGTCACATGCCGCGATGGTCACCTCGGCGCCCAACGCGGTGAGCTCGTCGCGCAGTTCGGCGGCACCGTCGGCCTCCGGGCCACGGCGGCTGGTCAGCACCAGGTGCTCGGCACCGGCGCTCGCCAGCCACCGGGCCACCTGGCCGCCCACTCCCCCGGTGCCGCCGGTGACCAGCACCGAGCCCCGTGCGGTCCACGGCCGGGCCGTGGACCGCGGCGCGGTGGCCCGCACCAGGCGCCGGGTGAACACGCCGGACGTACGCACCGCCACCTGGTCCTCGAACTCGCCCGCGCCGCCGCCCAGCACACCGGACAGCCGGGCCGCGGCCCGCTCGTCGAACGTCTCCGGGAGGTCGACCAGACCGCCCCAGAGCCGGGGGTGTTCCAGACCGGCGACCCGGCCGAGGCCCCACATCTGCGCCTGGGCGGCGCTGCGCAGGGTGTCGGATCCGGTCACCGACACGGCACCGCGCGTCGCCACCCACAGCGGGGCCTCGACACCGGCGTCCACGAGCGCCTGGAGCGCGACGAGGTTGAGCGCGAGCCCGCGCGGCACCACCGTGTGCTCGGCGCAGGGGTCCTCGTCCAGGGCCAGCAGGGAGAGCACCCCGCCGACGGCCCCGTCCGGGGCGCCCTCGGCCGCCGTGCGCAGCCGCTCGGCGACCGCCGCGCGGTCGATGTCCGCGGCGCCGTCGAGGACGATCCGCGCCACGTCGGCGCCCTGCCGCTCCAGCATGGTCGCCGCGGAGGTGACCAGTTCGTCGTCGGCGTACGCCTGGGGGACCATGACCATCCAGGTCCCGGTCAGCGCCCGCTCCGAGAGCTCGGACACCGGGGTCCAGGCGATCTGGTAGCGCCAGCCGTCCACCGTGGACCGCTCACGGTGGCCCTTGCGGTAGGACGACAGGGCGGGGAGCACCTCGGTGAGTGAGGCGCTCCCGTCCACCTGCAGCGCGGTGGTCAGCGCCTCCAGGTCCGCACGCTCGACCGCGTCCCAGAAGCGGGCGTCACCTTCGTCCGCGGAGGCGGGGGCGGCGGAGGTGTCGCTCTCGGGGGCGTCCAGCCAGTAGCGCTGCCGCTGGAACGCGTACGTCGGCAACTCGACCCGCCGGACGTCCTGGCCCGCGAACAGGGCCTCCCAGCCGACGGTGACCCCGTGGACGTGGAGTTCGGCCAGCGCCGTCGTCAGCGCCTGGGCCTCCGGGCGGTCCTTGCGCAGCGCGGGCACGACGACGGGGGCCGAAGTCTCGTCCACCGTCAGGCACTCGCGTGCCATCGCCGAGAGCACCCCGTCGGGGCCCACCTCGAAGAACCTGGTCACTCCCGCGTTCTCCAGGGAGCGCATCCCGTCCGCGAAGCGCACCGCCTCGCGGACGTGGCGCACCCAGTACTCCGGCGAGCACACCTCGTCGGCGCCCGCCGGCTTGCCCGTCACGTTGGACACCAGGGCGATGGCCGGCGGGGCGAACGAGAGCCCCTCGACGACCTTGCGGAAGTCGTCCAGCATCGCGTCCATGCGGGGCGAGTGGAAGGCGTGGCTGACCCGCAGCCGGCGGGTCTTGCGGCCCTGCTCCGCCCACTGTCCGGCGATCTCCAGCGCCGCCGCCTCGTCACCGGCGATGACCACGGAGGAGTGGCTGTTGACGGCGGCGATGCTCACCTCGGCCTCACGACCGGTGAGCGACGGCGCGATCTCCTCCTCCGACGCCTCGATGGCGACCATCGCGCCGCCTTCGGGCAGCGCCTGCATCAGACGGCCACGGGCGGCCACCAGGGTGCAGGCGTCCTCCAGCGAGAACACCCCGGCCACCTGCGCGGCGGCGATCTCCCCGATGGAGTGGCCGATCACCACATCCGGTGCCACGCCCCACGCGGACAGCAGCCGGAACAGCGCCACCTCGACCGCGAAGAGCGCGGGCTGGGTGAACGCGGTCTGGTCCAGCAGCTCGGCGTCCGCGCTGCCCTCCGCCGCGAACATCACGTCCTTGAGCGGGCGGTCCAGAGTGACGTCCAGGTGGGCGCACACCTCGTCCAGCGCCTGGGCGAACACCGGGAAGGCGTCGTACAACTCCCGCCCCATGCCGAGGCGCTGGGCGCCCTGGCCGGAGAACAGGAACGCGGTGATCCCGGTCGGAGTGGCGACCGAGCGCACGACCCCGGGGGCCTCCTCGCCGGTGGCGACGGCCTCGAGCCCGCGCAGCAGCTCCGCACGGTCCGCGCCCGTCAGCACGGCACGGTGTTCGAACACCGCCCGGGTGGCGACCAGGGAGTAGCCCACGTCCTTCAGGCTCAGCTCCGGCTGTGCGGTCAGATGGGCCCGCAGCCGCCGCGCCTGGGCGCGCAGTCCGTCCGCGCTCCGGGCGGAGAGCGCCCAGGGGGCCGCGCCACGGTCGTCGGGAGCCGTCACCTCGGCCGGCCGCTCCTCGTCGGCCTCCGACGGGGCCTGCTCGATGATGGTGTGCACATTGGTGCCGCTGACGCCGAACGCGGAGACGCCGGCCCGGCGCGGCTGCCCCGTCTCCGGCCACGCGGTGGCCTCGGTCAGCAGCCGCACCTCGCCCGCCGACCAGTCCACCTGCGGCGACGGCTCGTCCACATGCAGCATCTTCGGCAGTACGCCGTGCCGCATCGCCATGACCATCTTGATGACGCCGGCGAGTCCGGACGCGGCCTGGGTGTGCCCGATGTTCGACTTGAGCGCACCCAGCCACAGCGGGCGGCCCTCCGGCCGCTCCTGGCCGTAGGTGGCCAGCAGCGCCTGCGCCTCGATCGGGTCGCCCAGCGACGTACCCGTGCCGTGCGCCTCCACCGCGTCCACCTCGGCGGCCGACACCCCGGCGCTGGCCAGCGCCTGGCGGATCACCCGCTGCTGCGAGGGGCCGTTGGGGGCCGTCAGGCCGTTGGACGCACCGTCCTGGTTGACGGCGGAGCCCCGCACGATGCCGAGCACCTGGTGACCGTTGCGCCGGGCGTCCGACAGCCGCTCCACGAGCAGCACATCGGCGCCCTCGCTCCAGCCCGTACCGTCCGCCGCGGCCGAGAACGGCTTGCAGCGCCCGTCGGGGGCGAGCCCGCCCTGCCGGCTGAACTCGACGAACGCCATCGGGGTGGCCATCACCGTCACACCGCCGACCAGCGCCATGGAGCATTCGCCCTGACGCAGCGACTGGCAGGCCAGGTGCAGGGCCACCAGCGACGACGAGCAGGCGGTGTCCACCGTGACGGCGGGACCCTGCAGGCCGTAGGTGTAGGCGAGACGGCCGGAGACGACGCTGCCCGCGTTGCCGGTCAGCAGGTGGCCCTCGACGTCCTCGGGCACGGTCTCCAGATTGGCGCCGTAACCGGAGCCCGAGAAGCCCACGAACACGCCGACCTGGCTGCCCCGCACCGACGCGGGGTTGATGCCCGCCCGCTCGAACGCCTCCCACGAGGTCTCCAGCAGCAGCCGCTGCTGCGGGTCGGTCGCCAGCGCCTCACGCGGCGAGATCCCGAAGAAGCCGGGGTCGAACTCGGCCGCGTCGTACAGGAATCCGCCTTCACGGGCGTAGAACGTGCCGGGCCGGTCCGGGTCCGGGTCATACATGCCCGACAGATCCCAGCCGCGGTCCGACGGGAAGGAGGAGATGGCGTCACCGCCGCTCTCCACCAGCTGCCACAGGTCCTCCGGGCTGCGCACCCCGCCGGGGAAGCGGCAGCTCATGGAGACGATCGCGATGGGGTCGTCGTCCGCGCCGGACCCGGCCACGGCCCCGGACCCGGCGACGAGCGCCGGCGACGACGCGGTGCCCAGCACCTCGGTCCGCAGATACGCCGCGAGCGTGCCGGCGCTGGGGTAGTCGAAGACCAGCGTGGCGGGCAGGCTGAGACCGGTCTCCGCGGCCAGCCGGTTGCGCAGGTCGACCGCGGTCAGCGAGTCGAAGCCCAGATCGCGGAAGGCCCGGTTCGGCTCGACCATCTCGGCGGAGGCGTAACCGAGCACGGCGGCGGCGTGCTTGCGCACCAGATCGAGCAGCGCCCGGTCCCGCTCCCCCTCGGTCAGCGGCTTCAGCCGCTCGCGCAGCTGCGCCCCGGCGGCCTCGGCGCTCTCGCCACCGTCGCCCTGCGTCTCCAGCGCCCGGACCTCGTCGAGGTCGCTCAGCAACGGACTGGGACGGACCGCGGTGAACGAGGGCGCGAACCGCTCCCAGTCCACGTCCACCACCGTCACCAGACCGTCGTCACCGGCCACCGCGCGCTCCAGAGCGGCGATCGCCAGCTGGGGTGCCATCGCGGGCAGACCACGCCGCGCCAGCTGCTCCCCCGCGTCGTCCCGGGTCGCCATGCCGCCCTCGGCCCACGGGCCCCAGGAGACGGCGGTACCCGCGAGACCCCGCGCCCGGCGCTGCTCAACCAGCGCGTCCAGGAAGGCGTTTCCGGAGCCGTAGACGCCCTGGCTGCCGCCGCCCCACACACCGGAGATGGACGAGAAGACCACGAACGCGTCGAGCTCACGGTCGCCGAGCAGCTCGTCCAGATTGACGGCACCCGCCACCTTGCCCGACACCACCCGGGCCGCGTCCGCGAGCTCCGTCTCCAGCAGGGAAGCCGCGATCGTGACACCCGCCGCGTGCACCACCCCGGTGAGCGGCTGGTGCTCCGGTACGGCGTCCAGGACGGCGGCGAGCGCGTCACGGTCCGCCGCGTCGCACGCGGCCACCGTCACCTCGGCGCCCATGCCCTCCAGCTCCGCCTTCAACTCGGCGGCGCCCTCGGCCTCGAGACCGCGGCGGCTGGTCAACACCAAGTGCTCGGCACCGCTGCGGACCAGCCAGCGGGCCACCTGGCCACCGAGCCCGCCCGTACCACCGGTCACCAGCACCGTGCCACGCGCCCGCCACGAGATCTCCTCGCCGGCGGCCGGGGCGGACCGCACCAGACGACGTACGAAGACACCGGAGCCGCGCACCGCGACCTGGTCCTCGCCGCCCTCGACGGACAGCACCCCGGCCAGCCGCGCCGCGCCGCGCGCGTCCAGCGACTCGGGCAGATCGACCAGACCGCCCCACAGCGGGGGGAGCTCAAGACCGGCGACCCGGCCCAGCGCCCAGACCATCGCCTGCGTCGGGCTGGTGAGCCGGTCCGAACGCCCCACCGACACCGCGCCCCGCGTACCGCACCACAGCCGGGCCGGGATCTCGGCCCGCACCATGGCCCGCACCAGCACCAGGGTCAGCGCATAGCCGCCCGACAGCGCCGGATATCCGGGGCAGGGCTCCTCGTCCAGGGCGAGCAGGGACAGCACACCACCCAGCTCGGGCGTCTCCGCGGCCGCCTCGCGCAGCCGCTCCGCCAGCACGTCCGCGTCGAGGTCCCGCTCGTCCACCGCGACCGGGACCACACCCGCGCCGTGCCGCTCGAGCCCGGCGACAACCCCCGCCACCAGCTCGTCGCCGACACGGGACGCCGGAACCACCACCAGCCAGGTCCCCGACAACGACCCTTCGGCCAGGTCGGAGACCGGCTTCCACGACACCTTGTAGCGCCAGCCGTCGATCGTGGACTGGTCGCGGTTGTTGCGGTGGTACGCGGACAGGGCGGGCAGCACCGCGCTCAGCGGCGCCTCGCTGTCCACCGCCAGCGTCCCCGCCAGCGACTCCAGATCCTGGCGCTCCACCACCTCCCAGAACCGCGCATCGACAGAACCGGCGCCATCGGCCGCACTTCCGCCGGGCGGCAGACCGAATCCATCGAGCCAGTAGCGCTCGCGCTGGAAGGCGTAGGTCGGCAGCTCGACACGACGGGCGCCACGGCCCTCCAGCTCGGTGAGCCAGTCCACCTTGGTGCCACGCGCGAACACCTCGGCGGCGGAGGTCAGGAAACGCTCCAGACCGCCCTCGTCGCGCCGCAGCGTGCCCACGACGACGGCTTGCGCCTCAGAGGCTTCAACCGTCTGCTGGACGGGAAGGGTGAGAACCGGGTGCGGGCTCACCTCGATGAAGGTGACATGGCCACTGTTGAGGAGGGTGCGGGTGGTGGCCTCCAGCTCGACGGTCTGCCGCAGGTTGCGGTACCAGTACTCCGCGTCCAGACCGGCCGTGTCGACCAGTTCGCCGGACACCGTGGAGTAGAACGGCACCTCCGACGGGCGCGGTGCGATGTCCGCCAGCACCTTGAGCAACTCGTCGCGGATGCCTTCCACGTGGGCGGAGTGCGAGGCGTAGTCCACCGGGACCCGACGGACGCGGATCTCCTCGCCCTCCAGCTGGGCCACCATCTCGTGCAACGCCTTCGGGTCACCGGAGACCACGACGGAACCCGGTCCGTTGACCGCGGCGACCGAGATCGCGCCGTCCCAGGCGGCAATGCGCTCCTTGGCCTGATCCGCCGGCAGTCCGACCGACACCATGCCACCACGGCCCGCAAGGCCCACGGCGATCGCCTGCGAGCGCAACGCCACCACCTTGGCGGCGTCCTCCAGCGAGAGCGCGCCCGCGACGCACGCCGCGGCGATCTCGCCCTGGCTGTGGCCCATGACGGCGTCGGGCTCCACGCCCACCGAACGCCACAGCTTCGCCAGCGACACCATCACCGCGAAGAGCACCGGCTGGACCACATCCACCCGGTCGAAGCCCGGAGCACCCTCCGCGCCACGCAGCACATCCGTCAGCGACCAGTCGACGTACGCCGACAAGGCCGTCTCACACTCGCCGATCGCCTCGGCGAACACCGGCGAGGACTCCAGCAAGTCCACCGCCATACCCACCCACTGCGCCCCCTGGCCGGGGAACACAAAGACCGAACGGCCACGGACATCCGCCACGCCACGCGTGACACCCGAGGCAATCTCGTCCCCGGCCAACGCGCCCAGCCGCTCCAGGAGCTCCTCGCGATCGGCCCCCGTCACCACCCCGCGGTGCTCGAACACCGACCGCGTCGCCACCAGCGAGTACGCCACGTCGGCGGCGTTCAGCTCCGGGCGCTCGGCCAGGAAGTTCCGCAGCGTGCCCGCCTGTGCGCGCAGGCCGGCCGCGCTGCGGCCGGACACCACCCAGGCCACCGGACCGTCGGCGACCTCCGCCTCGGCCTCCTCGGCCGCCTCGGGCTCCGGAGCCTCCTCCAGGATCGCGTGGGCGTTCGTGCCGCTGATGCCGAACGAGGACACACCGGCCCGGCGGGGCTGCTCGGTCTCGGGCCAGGGGGTCGACTCGTTGAGCAGCCGGATGTCGCCTTCGGACCAGTCCACCTGGGTGGACGGCTCGTCCGCGTGGAGCGTCTTGGGCAGCACGCCGTTCCGCATGGCCATCACCATCTTGATGACCCCACCGACACCGGCGGCGGCCTGGGAGTGGCCGATGTTGGACTTCAGCGAGCCCAGCCACAGCGGCTTGTCCTCCGGCCGCTCCTTGCCGTAGGTGGCGAGCAGCGCCTGCGCCTCGATCGGGTCGCCCAGCGACGTACCCGTGCCGTGTGCCTCCACCGCGTCCACATCGGCGGGGGTCAGGCCCGCGTTCTGGAGCGCCTGGCGGATCACCCGCCGCTGCGAGGGGCCGTTGGGGGCCGTCAGACCGTTGGACGCGCCGTCCTGGTTGATCGCCGAGCCCCGGACGACGGCCAGCACCGGGTGGCCGTTGCGCCGGGCGTCGGAGAGCCGCTCCAGGAGGAGCAGACCCGCACCCTCCGCCCAGCCGGTGCCGTCGGCGCCCGCGCCGAACGCCTTGCACCGGCCGTCGGGAGCGAGCCCGCCCTGCCGGCTGAACTCGACGAACATGCTGGGGGTGAACATGACGGCGACGCCACCCGCCAGGGCCAGCGAGCACTCCTCCTGACGGAGCGCCTGGCAGGCCCAGTGCAGGGCGACCAGCGACGACGAACACGCGGTGTCCACCGTCACGGCGGGCCCCTCGAGGCCCAGGGTGTAGGCCACCCGCCCGGAGACCACGGAGGTGGCGTTGCCCGCGAGCAGCAGCCCCTCCACGCCTTCGGGCATCTCGCTCACCCCGGCGCCGTAGCCGGAGGGCGAGGCACCGACGAACACACCGGCCTGGCTGCCCCGCACCGACGCCGGGTCGATTCCGGCGCGCTCGAACGCCTCCCAGGCGGTCTCCAGCAGCAGCCGCTGCTGGGGGTCGGTGGCGAGCGCCTCCCGCGGGCTCATGGAGAAGAAGCCGGGGTCGAAGTCGCCGGGCGCGTCCAGGAACCCGCCCTCACGGACGGAGAAGGTGCCGGATCGGTCCGAGTCCGGGTCGAAGAAGCCATCGACGTCCCAGCCCCGGTCGGGCGGGAACTCGGTGATCGCGTCGCCGCCCTCGGCGACGAGCCGCCACAGCTCCTCCGGAGTCCTCACACCCCCCGGGTACCGGCAGCTCATCGCCACGATGGCGATGGGCTCCCGGTCCCGCTCCTCCACCTGTCGAAGTCGCCGACGAGCCTGACGCAGGTCAGCCGTCACCTTCTTGAGGTAGTCAAGGAGTTTTTCGTCTTCCGCCACTATCCCCAGCCCCTTGAAACACTCTGTGAGTTCCAGCTCGCCACGTCAGGACATTCCGAATTCGTCGTCAATGAGTTTGAAGATCTCGTCGGCGGTGGCCGATTCGATCTCGCTGTCGTCATCCGCGTCGTCGTCCAGCGCCGTCGCGGTGCCGGACACCGGCCCGGTGCCGCCGGCGGACCACTTCGCCACCAGGCCCTGGAGCCGCTCCATGACCCGGCGTTGCGTCTCGCTGTCGGAGTCGAGCGCCGACAGGGTGGATTCCAGCCGGTCGAGTTCTCCGAAGACGGGCTCGGTCGCGGGCCCGTCCGCGGGGGTGACCTCTTCCCGCAGGAATCGTCCGAGTGACACCGGGGTCGGGTAGTCGAACACCAGGGTCGCCGGCAGCCGCGTTCCGGTGATCGCGTTGAGCCGGTTGCGCAGCTCGACGGCCGACAGGGAGTCGAAGCCCAGGTCCTTGAAGGCGTGTCCGGGTTCGATCGCCTGCCCCGACGCGTAGCCGAGGACGACGGCCACCTGGTCGCACACCAGCTCCACCAGGATGCGCTCGCGCTCCGTCTCGGACTTCCCGGCCAGGTGCTGCTTGAGCTCGGTGGCCGGGTCGGCCGTGGTGCTCGCGGCGCCCGACTCGGCGGTCCGGCGCGCGGGGGCCCGCACCAGTCCGCGCAGCAGCGGGGGTACCGGCTCGCCCACCGACGCCATGTCCATCGTCATGGGCACCAGGACGGCACCGTCGAGATCGCGGGTCGCGTCGAACAGCGCGAGCCCGGCCTCGGGGGTGAGGGCGACCATGCCGGTCCGGGTCATGCGGCTGACGTCGGCGTCGGCCAGCTCGGTGGTCATGCCGCCGTCCTGCGTCCACGGCCCCCAGACGAGCGAGGCGGCCGGGAGCCCCGCGGCCCTGCGGTGCTGGGCCAGGGCGTCCATGAACGCGTTGCCCGCCGCGTAGTTGGCCTGGCCCGAGCCGCCGAACGTACCGGAGACGGAGGAGTACAGGATGAAGGCGGCGAGGTCCAGGTCGCGGGTGAGCTCGTGCAGGTGCAGCGCGGCGTCCACCTTCGGACGCAGCACCTTGTCCACCCGCTCCGGCGTCAGCGACTCCACCACACCGTCATCCAGCACACCCGCCGCATGCACCACCGCCGACAGCGGATGCTCCGAACCGATCCCCGCCAGCAGCTTCTCCACCGCGGCCCGGTCGGCGACATCACACGCCACCACCCGCGCCTCGGCACCCAGCCCGGCCAGCTCCGCCACCAACTCCGCCGCACCCGGCGCCTCCACGCCACGACGACTCGTCAGCACCAGACGCTCAACCCCGTGATCCACCACCAGATGACGGGCCAGCAACGCACCCAGACCACCCGTACCACCCGTGATCAGCACCGTCCCCGGACCATCCAGCGTCCGCGGGATGGTCAGCGCCACCTTGCCGGTGTGCCGGGCCTGGCTGATGAAGCGGAAGGCGTCGGGTGCCCTGCGGACATCCCAGGTGCGCACCGGCAGCGGCCGCAGTACCCCGCTCTCGAACAGGGAGATCAGGTCGCTCCACATCTCATGGATGCGGTCGGCTCCCGCCTCCATGAGGTCGAACGCCCGGTAGGAGACTCCGGTGTATTCGGCGGCCACCTCGTCCGGGATCCGGATGTCGGTCTTGCCCATCTCCAGGAACCGTCCGCCGCGCGGCAGCAGACGCAGACCCGCGTCCACGAACTCCCGCGCCAGCGAGTCGAGCACCACGTCCATACCGCGCCCGCCGGTGACATCGAGGAAGCGCTTTTCGAAGTCCAGCGTCCGCGACGACGCGATGTGCTCGTCGTCCAGACCCAGCGACCGCAGGGTGTCCCACTTGCCCTCGCTCGCCGTGCCGAAGACCTCGGCCCCGAGGTGCCGCGCCAGCTGGAGCGTGGCCATGCCCACACCACCGGCCGCCGAGTGCACCAGCACCGACTGGCCGGGCTGGAGACCTCCCAGGTCCACCATGGCGTAGTAGGCCGTCAGGAACACGATGGGGGTGGAGGCCGCCTGCTCGAACGTCCAGTCCTCCGGGACCCGGGCGACAACCCTCCGGTCGGTGATCGCGACCGGGCCGAACGACCCGCTGAAGATGCCCATCACCCGGTCGCCGGGGGTCAGGTCCGTCACTCCGGTGCCGACCTCGGTCACGATGCCGGCGCCCTCACCACCGAGCGGCCCGGCCTCTCCGGGGTACATCCCCAGGGCGTTGAGCACATCGCGGAAGTTCATCCCCGCCGCGCGCATCTCGACCCTGATCTCGTTCTCGCCCAGCGCTTCGGTGACCTCGGGGCAGGGCAGCAGCGCCAGGTTCTCCAGGGTTCCCTTGGCGTGCATGTCCAGGCGCCATTCGCGTATGCCCGCGGGGGGCAGCAGCGCGGTGCCCGAGGAGACCCGCGCCATGCGCTGGCCGAGCACCGTGCCCTCGCGGACCACGGCCTGCGGCTCGTCGCCGGCGAGCACCGCGCGCAGTGCCGCCTTGGACGCCTCGGCGGGCTCCTGTGGGTCCAGGTCCACCAGGACGAAGCAGTTCGGATTCTCCGACTGCGCGGACCGCACCATGCCCCACAGGGGTGCGTGGATCAGGTCCGGGGTCTCGTCGCGGTCCTCGGTCGCCATGGCGCCCGACGTCACGAAGACCAGTCGGGAGGAGTCGAACCGGCGGTCGCCGAGCCAGCCCTGGATCATGCCGAGCGTGTGGTGCGTCACCGCGTGGATGGCGCCGGCCGGCTCCAGTCCCCGCTTGGCCTTGCTCTTGCCCTTGGCCTTGCCCTTCGCCTTGCTCCTGGGCTTGCCCTGAGCCGCCTCGTCGTCGAGGCCCGGTGCGTAGGAGACCAGCACGGCCTCCGGGGCAGCGGCGCCTCCGTCGATCGCGGCGCCCAGCGCGTCGAGATCGGCGTAGGCGGTCACCTCGGCTCCGGCGATCGCGCCGGCGGCCAGTCCGTAGTGGTCGGTGCCCACCACGGCCCACTTGGCCGTTGCCGCCTCGGCCGGAGCGACGGCCGGAACGGCGGTCCAGTCCAGCGTGAACAGCGAGTCGCGGAACGCCGACGTCCTGGCCGAGTCGATGTGTTCCACCGACACCGGGCGCAGCACGAGGGATTCGATCGACGCCACCGGGCGGCCGGTTCCATCGGCCACCGCGAGGGAGATGGAATCCGGTCCGAGCTGGGTGAGCCGCACCCGCAGGGTGGACGCGCCACCGGCGTGGAGCGACACCCCGCTCCAGGAGAACGGGAGCCGGGAGAGGCCGACGTCCTCCAGGGCGACGAAGGTCACCGCCTGTACGGCGGCGTCCAGCAGCGCCGGGTGGAGGCCGAAGTCGGCCGCGTCCGACGCGTGCTCCTCACCGAGGCCGACCTCGACGTAGACCTCGTCGCCGGAGCGCCAGGCGGCCCGCAGGCCCTGGAACACCGGGCCATAGGCGAAGCCGGTGGCGGCGAAGCGCTCGTAGAAGTCGCTGATGTCCAGGGCTTCCGCATCCGCCGGGGGCCATGCGCTCAGGTCGAACGACGGCTCGGGGCCGGCCGGGGCGAGCGCACCGGCCGCGTGCTGCGTCCACGGCTCGTCCGAGGGCGCGTCGGCCGGGCGGGAGTACAGGCTGAGCGAGCGGTAGCCCGTCTCGTCCGTGTCACCCACCCAGAGCTGCACCTGGACCGGTTCGTTCTCGGGCAGGACCATCGGGGTGGCCAGGGTGACCTCCTCGACCCGGCCGCTGCCGACCTGGTCGGCGGCGCGAATGGCCAGTTCGAGGAATCCGGTCCCGGGGAACAGGGCCATGCCCCCGATCGCGTGGTCGGCCAGCCACGGCTGACTCTGCACCGACAGCCTGCTGGTGAACAGGAATCCATCGCTGCCCGCCAGCTCGACTCCGGCACCCAACAGCGGGTGGTTGGGAGAGCTGAGCCCGGCGGAGGCGACGTCCCCGGTGATCGGGCCGGGTGCCTTCGGCCAGTAGCGCTGACGCTGGAAGGCGTAGGTGGGCAGTTCCACCCGCCGCGCATCGCGTCCGGCGAACGCCGTCGACCAGTTCACGGTGGTGCCGTGAACGTGGAGTTCGGCCAGCGCCGTCATCAGCGACTGCGTCTCGGGGCGGTTCTTGCGCAGCGCGGAGACGAGGGTGAGAGTGCCTCCGGCCTCGTCGGCCGTCAGGCAGTCCTGGGCCATCGCGGTGAGCACACCGTCGGGGCCCACCTCCAGGAACGAGGTCACCCCGAGCTTCTCCAGGGCCCGTACCCCGTCCGCGAAGCGCACCGCCTCCCGCACATGCCGCACCCAGTAATCCGGCGAGCAGACCTCGGCCGCTCCCGCCGACGCGCCCGTGAGGTTGGAGACCAGAGAGATCGACGGTGCCTGGAAGGACAGGCCCGCGACCACGTCACGGAAGTCGTCCAGCATCGCGTCCATGCGCGGCGAGTGGAACGCGTGGCTGACCCGCAGCCGGCGGATCTTACGACCCTGGCGCTCCCACTCCCCGGCGATCTCCAACGCCGCTTCCCGGTCACCGGCGATGACCACGGCCGTCGGGCCGTTGACCGCCGCGATGCTCACCTCGGCCTCACGACCGGCCAGCGACCCTGCGATCTCCTCCTCCGACGCCTGCACCGCGACCATCGCGCCGCCCTCGGGCAGCGCCTGCATCAACCGGCCACGCGCCGCGATCAACGTGCAGGCGTCCTCCAGGGAGAGCACCCCGGCCACGTGGGCCGCGGCGACCTCTCCCACCGAGTGGCCGATCAGTACGTCCGCGGTGACGCCCCAGCGCTCCAGCAGCCGGAACAGCGCCACCTCGATGGCGAACAGCGCCGGCTGGGTGAACGCCGTCTGATCCAGCAGCTCGGCGTCCGCGCCGCCCTCGGCGGCGAACATCACCTCCCGCAGCGGCCGGTCGAGCAGCACATCGAGATACGCGCACACCTCGTCCAGGGCGCGGGCGAACACCGGGAAGGCGCCGTACAGCTCCCGGCCCATGCCGAGCCGCTGCGCACCCTGACCCGAGAACAGGAACGCCGTCTTACCGGCCGTGCCCACGGATCCCTGGACGACTCCGGGGACTGTGGCACCCGAGGCGATGGCGTCGAGACCGCTCAGCAGTCCCTCCCGGTCGCCGCTCAGGAGCACGGCGCGGTGGTCGAAGGCGGACCGGGTGGCCGCCAGCGAGTAGCCCACGTCGTCGAGGTCGAGTTCGGGGTGGGCCGCCACGTAGTCGTGAAGGTTCCTGGCCTGGGCACGCAGCGCCTCGGCGCCCTTGCCGGTGACCGTCCAGGGCAGTGCCTCCGAGCCGGTCGAGGAGGTGTCGTCCGTACGGACCCGCTCGGCCGCCTCCAGCTCCTCCGGCTCCGGAGCCTGCTCAATGATGGTGTGGGCGTTGGTGCCGCTGATGCCGAACGAGGAGATGCCCGCCCGGCGCGGCTCGCCGTTGTCCGGCCACGCGGTCGACGCGGTCAGCAGCCGGACCTCGCCCGCCGACCAGTCCACATGCGGCGTGGGCTCATCGACGTGGAGCGTCTTGGGCAGCACGCCCTCGCGCATGGCCATCACCATCTTGATGATCCCGGCGACGCCCGCGGCCGCCTGCGTGTGGCCGAGGTTCGACTTGATGGAGCCCAGCCACAGCGGCTGGTCCTCCGGCCGCCCCTGGCCGTAGGTGGCCAGCAGCGCCTGCGCCTCGATCGGGTCACCGAGCCTGGTGCCGGTGCCGTGCGCCTCGACCGCCTGTACCTGGTGGGCGGCGAGGTCCGCGCTGGCCAGCGCCTGGCGGATCACCCGCTGCTGCGACGGGCCGTTGGGCGCCGTGATGCCGTTGGAGGCACCGTCCTGGTTGATCGCCGAGCCGCGCACGATGGCCATCACCGGGTGACCGTTGCGCCGCGCGTCCGAGAGCCGCTCGAGCAGCAGCACACCGACGCCCTCGGACCAGCCCGTGCCGTCCGCCGACGCGGCGAACGCCTTGCACCGCCCGTCCGACGACAGCCCCTTCTGGCGGCTGAAGTCCACGAACGACCCCGGGCTGGACATGATCGTGACACCGCCGGCCAGCGCGAGGGAGCACTCGCCCTGGCGCAGCGACTGCACGGCCATGTGCAGCGCCACCAGCGACGACGAGCACGCCGTGTCCACCGTGACGGCCGGTCCTTCGAGGCCGAAGGTGTAGGAGATACGGCCCGAGACGACGCTGGCCGCGTTGCCCGTTCCGAGGTACCCATCCGGTCCGCCCGGGGCGGTCAGCAGCAGGCCGATGTAATCCTGGCCGTTACTTCCCGCGAAGACACCCGTCCGGCTCCCCTTGAGCGACGTGGGGTCGATGCCCGCCCGCTCGAACACCTCCCACGAGGTCTCCAGCAGCAGCCGCTGCTGCGGGTCGATGGTCAGCGCCTCGCGCGGGGCGATCCCGAAGAACGCCGGGTCGAACTCGTCGGCGTCGTAGACGAAGCCGCCGCCGCTCGCATAGCTGGTGCCCGAGTTCTCCGGGTCCGGATCGTAGAGGTCATCCAGATTCCAGCCACGGTTGGTCGGGTAGGCGCTGATCACGTCGCTGCCCTCGGAGACCAGTCGCCACAGGTCCTCCGGAGTGCGCACCCCGCCGGGGAAGCGGCAGCTCATGGACACGATCGCGATCGGGTCGTCGTCCACGACCGTGCCCGTCACCACCGGCAGGTCATCGGCCGGCGCGGGCGCGGTGCCCACCACCTCACCGAGGATGAACCGGGCGAGCACCGTGGGCGTCGGGTAGTCGAAGGCCACGGTGACCGGCAGATTCACACCGGCCACCGTGCTCAAGCCGTTCCGCAGCTCCACGGCGGTCAGCGAGTCGAACCCGATGTCCCTGAAGGCCCGGTCCGGCTCCACCGCGTCGGCGCTCGGGTACCCGATCACCTCGGCGGCGTGCGACCTGACGAGGTCGAGCACCTCCGCCTCGCGTTCGGCGGCCGACAGCCCTTCGAGGCGCTCGGCCAGCCCGGAGAGGGCCGCACCGAGCTCGGTCTCCGCCGCCTCCAGGGCCTCCCGCACCTCCGGCAGTTCGTTCAGCAGGGGACGCGGCCGGGCCGAGGCGAACCCGGGGGCGTAGCGCTCCCAGTCCACATCGGCGACGGTGACGTCCACCTCGTCGTGGTCGAGCGCCTGCTGGAGGGCGTCGACGGCGAGTTCGGGCTCCAGCGCCGGCATACCGCGCCGCTTCAGCTGGGCCGCGGTGGCGTCGTCGACCAGACCACCGCCGCCCCAGGCGCCCCACGCCACCGAGGTGGCCGCCAGCCCCTGGGCCCGGCGCTGCTGCGCCAGGGCGTCGAGGAAGGCGTTCGCGGCGGCGTAGCTGCCCTGACCGGCGCCACCGACGGTTCCGGCGTACGAGGAGAAGAGGATGAACGCGGACAGGTCCAGGTCCTGGGTCAGCTCGTGGAGGTTCACCACGGCGTCCACCTTGGGCCGGAAGACCCCTTGCGTCCGGGAGACGGTGAGGGTGTCGATGAGGCCGTCGTCCAGCACACCGGCCGCGTGCACCACCGCGGTCAGCGGGTACTCCGCGGGCAGCCCGTCGAGGACCTCCCGCAGGGCGCCGCGGTCGGCGGCGTCACAGGCCGCGACGGTGACCCGCGCGCCCAGTGCGGTCAGCTCGTCCCTCAGCTCCGCCGCGCCGGGCGCGTCGAGGCCGCGGCGGCTGGTCAGCACCAGGTGCTCGGCACCGCCACGGGCGAGCCAGCGGGCGAGGCGGCCGCCGAGGGCGCCGGTACCACCGGTGATCAGGATGCTGCCGCGAGGCTCCCAGGTACGGACCGGCCGGGTGTCGCCCAAGGGCGCCCGGACGAGCCGTCGGCCGAAGACCCCGGAGGCGCGCACCGCGACCTGGTCCTCGTCACCGGAGCGCCCGATCAGGCCGACCAGGCGGTTGAGCGCCCGCTCGTCGATCGCGTCCGGCGACTCGGGCAGGTCCACGAGACCGCCCCACCGCTGTGCGTACTCCAGGCCGACCACCCGGCCCAGACCCCACACCAGGGACTGCTTGACGCTGCCGACCCGGTCGGAGCGGCCCACGGACACGGCTCCGGTGGTGGCGAGCCACAGCGGCACATCGATGTCGATGTCGCTCAGCGCCTGGACCAGTGCCACGGTCGCGGCGAAGCCGCGCGGAATGCCCGAGTGGCCGGCGAGCGCCTCCTCGTCCAGCGCGAGCAGGGAGAGCACTCCGTCGATCGCGGGCGTTGCCTCCTGCCCGGATCCGTCCGTGGTGGGCGTGTTGGGCGCCGCGGCCCGCAGGAGCCCGGCCAGCGAGGACCGCTCCGGCTCCGTCTCGTCCAGGTCGACCCGCACCATACGGGCACCGTGGCGCTCCACGTCCCGCGCGATGCGCTCCGCCAGTTCACGGGCGCTGTCGACCGGCGGGACGACGACCGCCCACGTACCGGTGATCGGGGCGCCCTGCTCCAGGTCGGAGCCGGACGACGACTGGTCGATGAGGGGCTTCCAGTTGATCCGGTAGCGCCAGTTGTCGACCGTCGAACGGTCACGCCTGCCTCGCCGGTACGACGACAGGGCGGGCAGCACCGCGCTGAGCGGCGCCTCGCCGTCGAGATCCAGGGTCTGCGCCAGCCCTTCGAGGTCCTCACGCTCGACGGCCTCCCAGAACCGGGCGTCCACCGAGTCGGCCTCGGACGCGGGGCCGTTGCCGAGCCCGCCGTCCTCGGCCGGCTGCGGCCAGTACCGCTGCCGCTGGAAGGCGTAGGTCGGCAGCTCGACCTGACGGCCGCCCTGCCCGGCGAATACCTTCCGCCAGTCGACGTCGGCCCCGTTGACATGGAGTTCGGCGATCGAGGTCAGGAACCGCTCCGGGCCGCCTTCGTCGCGGCGCAGCGTGCCCACGACCACGGCCTGGGCCCCGGCGGCCTCGACGGTCTGCTCAACGGGAAGGGTGAGCACCGGATGCGGGCTCACCTCGATGAACACACCGTGGCCACTGCCGAGCAGGGTACGGGTGGTGGCCTCCAGCTCAACGGTCTGCCGCAGGTTGCGGTACCAGTACTCCGCGTCCAGACCGGCGGTGTCCATCAGCTCACCGGAGACCGTGGAGTAGAACGGCACCTCCGAGGAACGCGGCGCGATGTCCGCCAGGACCTCCAGCAGCTCCTCGCGGATGGCCTCCACGTGTGCGGAGTGCGAGGCGTAGTCCACCGGAACCCGGCGAACCCGGACATCCTCACCCTCAAGCCGCGCGACCATCTCGTCCAGCGCCCCCGGATCACCGGACACCACGACCGAGCCGGGGCCGTTGACCGCCGCGACGGATATTCCACCGTCCCAGGCGGCGATGCGGTCCTTGACCTGGTCGACCGGCAACCCGACCGACACCATGCCACCACGGCCGGCCAGACCCGCGGCGATGGCCTGCGAGCGCAGGGTCACCACCTTCGCGGCGTCCTGGAGCGAAAGCGCACCCGCCACACAGGCCGCCGCGATCTCGCCCTGGCTGTGACCCATGACGGCATCCGGCTCAATGCCGACCGAACGCCACAGCTTCGCCAGCGACACCATCACCGCGAACAGCACCGGCTGGACCACATCCACCCGGTCGAATCCGGGAGCGCCCTCGGCGCCACGCAGCACCTCGGCCAGCGACCAGTCCACGTAGGCCGACAGGGCCGTCTCACACTCGCCGATCGCCTCGGCGAACACCGGCGAGGACTCCAACAGCCCCACCGCCATGCCCATCCACTGCGCCCCCTGGCCGGGGAAGACGAACACCGAACGGCCCGGCTCCTCGACGGCGCTCGCGCGGACCACGCCCGGTGCCTTGGCGCCCTCGGCCACCGCCGCCAGGCGCTCCAGGAGCTCCTCTCGGCCGGTTCCGGTCACCGCGGCCCGGTACTGGAACGCGGACCTGGTCGTCGCCAGGGAGTGGGCCACATCGGCGGCCCTCAGCTCCGGGCGCTCGGCCACGAACTCCCGCAGCTGCTCGGCCTGGGCCAGCACCGCGTCGTTGCTCTTGCCCGCCACGACCCACGCCACCGGGCCGTCTGCCACCTCGGTCTCGGCGGTCTCGTCCGCCTCGACCTCCGGAGCCTGCTCCAGGATGGTGTGCACATTGGTGCCGCTCATCCCGAACGCCGACACACCCGCACGCCGCGGATGCCCGGTCTCGGGCCACGGCCTGGCCTCGGCCAGCAGCTCGACGTCGCCCGCCGTCCAATCGACGTGCGGTGAAGGCTCGTCGAGGTGCAGGGTCTTCGGCAGCACGCCGTGACGCATCGCCATCACCATCTTGATGACGCCGCCCACGCCCGCCGCCGCCTGCGAGTGGCCGATGTTCGACTTGATGGCGCCCAGCCACAGCGGCTGGCCCTCGGGGCGGCCCTGGCCGTAGGTGGCCAGCAGTGCCTGCGCCTCGATCGGGTCACCCAGGGTGGTACCCGTGCCGTGCGCCTCCACCGCGTCGACCTCGGCGGCCGACAGGCGGGCGTTCGCCAGCGCCTGCCGGATGACCCGCTGCTGCGAGGGGCCGTTGGGCGCCGTCAGGCCGTTGGACGCGCCGTCCTGGTTCACCGCGCTGCCCCGCACCACGGCGAGGACGGGGTGGCCGTTGCGGCGGGCGTCCGACAGCCGCTCGAGGACGAGCATGCCCACGCCCTCGGCCCAGCTGGCGCCGTCCGCGGCGGCCGAGAACGGCTTGCTGCGGCCGTCGGAGGCGAGCGCGCGCTGCCGACTGAACTCGACCATCGACATCGGGGTGGACATCACGGTCACACCGCCGGCCAGCGCCAGCGAGCACTCGCCCTGGCGCAGCGCCTGCCACGCGAGGTGCAGGGCGACCAACGACGACGAGCACGCGGTGTCCACCGTCATGGCGGGCCCTTCGAGGCCCAGGGTGTAGGAGATGCGGCCCGAGAGCACGCTCGGCGAGACACCGGTGCCGACCAGGCCCTCGACGCTCTCCTGGGATCCGGCGAGGACACCGCCGTAGTCCTGGTAGGTCACACCGGCGAAGACGCCGGTCTGGCTGCCCTTCGTGGAGACCGGGTCGATACCGGCCCGCTCCAGCGCCTCCCATGAGGTCTCCAGCAGCAGTCGGTGCTGCGGGTCCATCGAGATCGCCTCACGCGGCGAGATCCCGAAGAACGCCGGGTCGAACTGGCTGGCATTGTGCAGGAAGCCACCTTCCTGCGTGTAGCACTTGCCCGGCTCGTCCGGGTCCGGGTCGTAGAGGTTCTCGATGTCCCAGCCGCGGTCCGTCGGGAAGGGGGAGATGCCGTCCCGGCCCTCGGCGACCAGGTTCCACAGGTCCTCCGGAGTGGCCACCTCTCCGGGGTAGCGGCAGCTCATCCCCACGATCACGATCGGATCGTCGTTGGCCGCCACCGCGACCGGCACCGGCACCAGCGCGCCGGTCCGCGCGCCGAGCACCTCGGCACGGGCGAACTTCGCCAGTTCGGCGGGGGTCGGGTAGTCGAACACGGCCGTCGCCGGGAGGCGCAGGCCCGTGGCCTTGCTCACCCGGTTACGGAATTCGACGGCGGTCAGCGAGCTGAAGCCGAGGTCCTTGAACGCCTGCGATCCCTGGACCGCGTCGGCCGAGGAATGTCCCAGCACCGCCGCGACATGCGTGCGGATCACATCGAGCAGTACCCGGTCCTGCTCGGGCTGGGAGAGCCCGGTCAGCCGCTCTCGCAGCGCGGCGAGCGGTCCGGACTCCGATCCGGCGGCGCGCTTGGCGGTGCGTCGTGTGGTTTTGCGCCGGCGGGCGGGCTTGGCGGACGCCTCCTCGACGGGGGTGTCGGTGGCCGCCTCGGCGGAGGTGGTGGTCTCGACCGTATCCGACGCCGGGATCTCCGGCTGCTCCGTGGCGACCTGACGCAGCGTCAGTGTCTCGGCGGAGAGCACGGCTTCGCCGGCTCCGTCGACCGCGGCCAGGGAGAGGGTCTCCGGACCGGTGCGGGCGAGCCGCACGCGCAGCGCGGAGGCACCGGAGGCGTACAGCGACACCCCAGCCAGGCTGAACAGGATGCGGCCGCGCCCCACGCCGTCCAGCACTCCGAGGCCGAGCGACTGCAGCGCCGCGTCCAGCAGGGCGGGGTGCAGCCCGAACCGCTGGGCGTCCACGACGGACTCCTCGGCCAGGCTGACCTCGGCGAACACCTCGTCATCGCGCTGCCAGACGGCTCGCAGGCCACGGAAGGAGGGTCCGTAGACCAGGCCGTCGTCGGCGAGCAGCTCGTACAGGCCGTCCACCTCGACGCGCTCGGCGCCGGGCGGGGGCCATGCGGCGGAGTCGAAGCGCACCGCTCCTTCGCCGGTCGCGGCGTCGTCCGGCTCCGGGGCGAGCACACCGCTGGCGTGGCAGATCCACTCGTCCTCGCCCAGCGGCTCGGCCGCCCGTGAGTACATCTCCAGCGAGCGGGTGCCGGACTCGTCCTCCTCACCGAGGACGAGCTGGATCTGGACGCCGCCCCCTCGGGGGAGGACCAGCGGCGCCTGGATGACGAGCTCTTCCACTTGGCCGAGGCCGACCTCGTCACCGGCGCGGATGGCCAGTTCGACGAGGGCCGTGGTGGCCAGGACCGCCTCACCGCGCAGGACGTGGTCCGCCAGCCAGGGCTGGGTGTGCAGCGAGAGCGTTCCGGTGAACACCAGGCCGTCGGCGCCCGCGAGCGGGACGGCTCCGCCCAGCAGCGGGTGGTCGGCCGGGTCGAGGCCGAAGGCGGCGGCGTCTCCCGCCGCGACACCGGGCTCCAGCCAGTAGCGCTGGTGCTGGAACGCGTAGGTCGGCAGGTCCACGCGGCGGGCGCCGCGCCCGGCGAAGAAGGCCCGCCAGTCGACGGTTTCGCCGTGGACGTGCGCCTCGGCGAGGGCCGCGACGAGTGCCTGCGTCTCGGGGCGGTCCTTGCGCAGCACCGGAACCAGCAGCGGGGCCGGTGTGTCCTGGGCCGCGATGTCGTCGACCGGTTCGGTCAGGCAGTCCTGGGCCATGGCGGACAGTACGCCGTCCGGGCCCACCTCGATGTACGCGGTGACGCCCTGCGCTTCGAGGGTCCGCACCCCGTCGAGGAAGCGGACGGTCTGCCGCACGTGCCGCACCCAGTACTCCGGCGAGCACACCTCTTCGGCACCGGCCTGCTCACCCGTGACATTCGAGATGAACGCGATGGACGGGCCGTGGTAGGTGAGCGTCCCCGCGACCGCGCGGAAGTCGTCCAGCATCGCGTCCATGTGCGGGGAGTGGAAGGCGTGGCTGACCCGCAGTCGGCGGGTCTTGCGGCCCCGCTCCGCCCACTGTTCGGCGATCTCCAGCGCCGCTTCCTCGTCACCGGCGATGACCACGGAGGTCGGGCCGTTGACGGCCGCGACGCTCACCTCGGCCTCACGACCGGCCAGCGACGCCGCGATCTCCTCCTCCGACGCCTCGATGGCGACCATCGCCCCACCGGCCGGCAGGGCCTGCATCAGACGGCCACGAGCCGCCACCAGCGTGCAGGCGTCCTCCAGCGAGAACACCCCGGCCACATGGGCGGCGGCGATCTCACCGATGGAGTGGCCGATCAGCACATCCGAGGTGATGCCCCAGTGCTCCAGCAGCCGGTACAGCGCCACCTCGACGGCGAAGAGGGCGGGCTGGGTGAACGCCGTCTGGTCCAGCAGTTCGGCGTCCGCACTGCCCTCGGCCGCGAATATCACATCCCGCAGCGGCCGGTCAAGCAGCACATCGAGGTGTGCGCACACCTCGTCCAGGGCGCGGGCGAACACGGGGTGGGCGTCGTACAACTCCCGCCCCATGCCGAGGCGCTGGGCACCCTGACCGGTGAACAGGAACGCGGTCTTTCCGCGGGCGGCCGCCAGCCCCTGGACGATGCCGGGGGCGTCGTCGCCCGCGGCGACGGTCTCCAGGCCGCGCAGCAGCGTCTCGCGTCCGGTGCCCAGCAGCACCGCGCGGTGCTCGAACACCGACCGCGTGGCGACCAGCGATTCGGCGATGTCCAGAACGCCGGACTCGGCCCCTTCGAGCAGGTGGGCCCGCAGCCGTGCGGCCTGGTCGCGGAGGGCTTCCGAGCTCCGGGCGGAGAGCACCCAGGGGGCCATGCCCCGGTCGTCGGCGGGTGCCGCCGGAGCGGACTCCGCCTCGTCCGGGAGCGGGGCCTGCTCGATGATGGTGTGCGCGTTGGTACCGCTGACGCCGAAGGCCGAGACACCGGCCCGGCGCGGCTGCCCGGTCTCGGGCCACGCGGTGGCCTCGGTCAGCAGCCGCACTTCACCCGCCGACCAGTCCACCTCGCGCGACGGCTCGGCCACGTGCAGCGTCCGCGGCAGCACCCCGTGCCGCATCGCCATCACCATCTTGATCACACCGGCCACACCCGCGGCGGCCTGCGTGTGGCCGATGTTCGACTTGATCGATCCGAGCCACAGCGGCAGGTTCTCCGGGCGCTCCTGTCCGTAGGTGGCCAGCAGCGCCTGGGCCTCGATCGGGTCACCCAGCGTCGTTCCGGTGCCGTGTGCCTCGATCGCCTGGACGTCGGCGGGCGTCAGCTGGGCGTTGGCGAGGGCCTGGCGGATCACCCGCTGCTGGGACGGGCCGTTGGGCGCCGTCAGACCGTTGGACGCACCGTCCTGGTTGACGGCCGAACCCCGCACGATCGCCAGCACCTGGTGACCGTTGCGCCGGGCATCCGACAGCCGCTCCACGAGCAGCATGCCCACACCCTCGGACCAGCCCGTGCCGTCCGCGCCCTCGGCGAACGGCTTGCACCGGCCATCCGGCGCCAACCCACGCTGACGGCTGAACTCCACGAAGGCCACCGGGCTGGTCATCACGGTGACGCCACCGGCGAGCGCCATGGAGCACTCGCCCTGGCGCAGGGCCTGCGCGGCCTGGTGCAGGGCGACCAGAGACGACGAGCACGCGGTGTCCACCGTCAGCGCGGGTCCCTCGAGGCCGAGGGTGTAGGAGATACGGCCCGACACCACAGAAGTGGCACTGCCGGTCAGCAGCTGCCCTTCCAGCCCCTCGGGGATCTCGCTCAGCCCCATTCCGTAGCCGGAAGTCGCGGCTCCCACATAGACGCCGATCTGGCTGCCGCGCAGGGACGCCGGGTCGATACCGGCCCGCTCGAACGCCTCCCACGACGTCTCCAGCAGCAGCCTCTGCTGCGGATCCATCGCAAGCGCCTCACGCGGCGAAATCCCGAAGAACGCCGCGTCGAACTCGCCCGCCCCGTCCAGGAACCCACCCTCGCGGGCGTAGAACGTCCCCGAACGGTCCGGATCGGGGTCGTACATCCCCTCGACATCCCATCCACGGTCGGAGGGAAAGTCCGTGATGGCGTCCGTACCGGCCGCCACAAGGTTCCACAGCTCCTCCGGACTGCGCACACCGCCCGGGAAGCGGCAGCTCATCCCGACGATCGCGATCGGATCGTCATCCACCCGATCCACCACCGCCGACGGCACGGCCACCGCACCCCGCGTACCCAGCACCTCGGCACGCAGATAGCCCGCCAGCACCGCGGCGCTCGGGTAATCGAAGACCAACGTGGCCGGCAACACCAACCCAGTCTCCGCGTTCAGCCGGTTACGGAACTCCACCGCCGTCAACGAGTCGAAACCCAACTCCTTGAACGCACGCGCGGGCTCCACCGACTCCGCGCCCGCGAAGCCGAGGACCGCGGCGGCGTGGGCGCGCACCAGGTCGAGCAGGGTCCGGTCGATCTCGGCCTCGGTGAGCCCCGCGAGGCGTTCCCGCAGTGCGGAGCCGGTGCCGGTGCCTTCGGTGTTTCCGGCGTTCGCCAGCGCCCGCTGGACCTCGGGCAGGTCGCCGAGGAGCGGGCTGGGCCGCCCGATGGTGAACGCGGGGGCGAATCGCTCCCAGTCCACGTCGGCGACCGTCACCACACCGTCGTCGCCCGCGACCGCTCCCTGTAGTGCGGCGATCGCCAGGCCCGGCGCCATGGTGGGCAGACCGCGGCGCGCCAGGTGGTCGCCCTCGTCTCCGGCCGCCATGCCGCCTTCGGCCCAGGGGCCCCAGGCAACGGCGGTGCCGACAAGGCCCCGGGCACGGCGGTCCTCCACCAGCGCGTCCAGATAGGCATTGGCCGCACCGTAGGCGGCCTGGCCACCACTGCCCCACACACCGGCGATCGAGGAGAACACCACGAACGCGTCGAGCTCGCGGTCGCCGAGCAGTTCGTCCAGGTTGACGGCGCCCGCCACCTTGCCGGAGACCACGGCGGCGGCGTCGGCCAGCCCGGTCTCGGCCAGCGGCGCGGCCGCGTTGGCGCCCGCCGCGTGGACCACCGCAGTCAGCGGAAGCTCCTCCGGCACGGCGTCCAGGACCGCGGCCAGTTGCTCACGGTCGGACACATCGCAGGCCGCCACGGTCACCCGGGCGCCCAGGGCCTCCAGCTCCTCGCGCAGTTCGGGCGCGCCCGGCGCCTCGATGCCACGACGACTGGTCAGCACCAGGTGTTCGGCGCCATTGCGCACCAGCCAGCGGGCCACCTGGCCGCCGAGCGCGCCCGTACCACCGGTCACCAGCACCGTGCCACGCGCCCGCCACGTCGTCCCGTCGGCGGTCGGCGCGGCCGAACGGGTCAGGCGGCGTGCGAACACTCCGGAACCGCGCACCGCCACCTGGTCTTCGGCGGTCTCGGCGGCCAGCACACCGGCCAGCCGCGCGACCGCACGCTCGTCCAGGGACTCGGGCAGGTCGACCAGACCGCCCCACAGCTGCGGCAGCTCCAGCGCGGCCACCCGGCCCAGCGCCCACACCATCGACTGCGTCGGGTGGCTGAGCCGTTCGGAGCGGCCCACCGACACGGCGCCGCGCGTACCGCACCACAGCGAAGCCTCGATGCCCGCGTTCGCCATGGCCCGCACCAGCGTCAGCGTCAGGGCGAGACCGTTGGTCAGCGCGGGGTGTTGCGGGCAGGGCTCCTCGTCCAGGGCGAGCAGCGACAACACGCCACCCAGGGCGGGCGCGTCGGCCATCGCCCCGCGCAGCCGCTCCCCCAGCGCCTCGGTGTCGAGGTCCCGTTCGCCGGCCACCAGCGACACCGCGGCCGCGCCGTGCCGCTCGAGCCCGGAGACGACCTCCGCCACCAGCTCGTCCTCGGCACGGGCCGCCGGAACCACCACCAGCCACGTCCCCGACAACGACCCCTCGGCCGCATCCGGAACCGGCTTCCACACCACCCGGTAGCGCCAGTTGTCGATCGTGGACTGGTCGCGCCGGTTGCGGTGGTACGTGGACAGCGCGGGCAGCACCGCGCTCAGCGGCGTCTCGCCGTCGACGTCGAGCGTCTCGGCGAGCGCTTCGAGGTCCTCGCGCTCGACCGCCTCCCAGAACCGCGCGTCCACCGAGTCCACGGCGCCCGGCGCGTCCCAGCCGCGCAGGGAGAGGGACACCTCGGGCCAGTACCGCTCGCGCTGGAACGCGTACGCCGGCAGCTCCACCATCCGCGCGCCGCGCCCGGCGAACACGGACTCCCACTCCACCGAGGCTCCGTGGACGTGGAGTTCGGCCAGCGCCATCGTCAGCGCCTGGGCCTCGGGACGGTCCTTGCGCAGCACCGGCACCACGGCCGAGGCCGCGGCCTGGTCCTCCGTCAGACAGTCTCGCGCCATCGCGGACAGCACACCGTCGGGGCCGACCTCCAGGAACCTGGTGACGCCCTGGGCGGTGACCGCCCGCATTCCGTCCGCGAAGCGCACGGCCTCGCGCACATGCCGCACCCAGTACTCGGGCGAGCACACCTCGTCCGCGTCCGCCGCCTCGCCCGTCACATTCGAGACCAGGGCGATGGACGGCGCCTGGAAGGACAGGCCGGAGACGACGCCACGGAAGTCGTCCAGCATCGCGTCCATGCGGGGCGAGTGGAAGGCGTGGCTGACCCGCAGCCGGCGGGTCTTGCGGCCCTGCTCCGCCCACTGTCCGGCGATCTCCAGCGCCGCCGCCTCGTCACCGGCGATGACCACGGCGGTCGGGCCGTTGACGGCCGCGACGCTCACCTCGGCCTCACGACCGGCCAGCGAACCGGAGATCTCCTCCTCGGAGGCCTCGATGGCGACCATCGCGCCACCCTCGGGCAGGGCCTGCATCAGACGGCCACGCGCCGCGACCAGCGTGCAGGCGTCCTCCAGCGAGAACACCCCCGCCACATGCGCGGCGGCGATCTCACCGATGGAGTGACCGATCACCACGTCCGGGCGGACGCCCCAGTGCTCCAGCAGCCGGTACAGCGCCACCTCGACGGCGAAGAGCGCGGGCTGGGTGAAGGCCGTCCGGTCCAGCAGCTCGGCGTCCGCGCCTCCCTCCGCCGCGAACACCACCTCCCGCAGCGGACGGTCCAGCACCACATCCAGATGCGCACACACCTCGTCCAGGGCGCGGGCGAACACCGGGAAGGCGTCGTACAGCTCCCGCCCCATGCCCGGGCGCTGCGCACCCTGACCCGAGAACAGGAACGCCGACTTGCCCCCCGTCACGGCCTGCCCCTGGACGGCTCCCGAGGCGATTCCGCCCTCCGCGACGGCCCGCAGGCCACGCAGAAGGGTCTCCCGGTCCTCACCCACCAGCACGGCACGGTGCTCGAACACCGTCCTGGCCGCCAGCGTGTGTCCGGCGTCCAGCACTCCGATGTCTTCCCGCCCCGCCAGATGCCCGTACAGCCGCTCGGCCTGCGCCCGCAGCGCCTCCCGGCTCTGCCCGGAAACCAGCCACGGCACCACGGCCGCCGACACCGACGTCTCGGGTCCGGCCACCTCGGAGGCCACGGCCTCTTCCAGGTCGGGAGCCTGCTCGATGATGGTGTGCGCGTTGGTTCCGCTCAGTCCGAACGAGGAGACACCCGCCCGGCGCGGCTGACCCGTCTCCGGCCACGCGGTGGCCTCGGTCAGCAGCCGCACCTCGCCCGCCGACCAGTCCACCTGCCGCGACGGCTCGTCCACGTGCAGCGTCCGCGGCAGCACGCCCGCGCGCATGGCCATCACCATCTTGATGACCCCGGCCACGCCCGCGGCGGCCTGCGTATGACCGATGTTGGACTTGATGGCGCCCAGCCACAGCGGGCGGCCCTCCGAGCGGTCCTGTCCGTAGGTCGCGAGCAGCGCCTGCGCCTCGATCGGGTCACCCAGCGTCGTCCCCGTGCCGTGTGCCTCCACCGCGTCCACCTCGGCGGCGGACAGTCCGGCGCTGGCCAGGGCCTGCCGGATCACCCGCTGCTGGGACGGGCCGTTGGGCGCCGTCAGACCGTTGGACGCACCGTCCTGGTTGACGGCCGAACCCCGCACGATCGCCAGCACCTGGTGGCCATTGCGCCGGGCGTCCGACAGCCGCTCCACGAGCAGCATGCCCACACCCTCGGACCAGCCCGTGCCGTCCGCGCCCTCGGCGAACGGCTTGCAGCGGCCATCGGGTGCCAGCCCGCGCTGGCGGCTGAACTCCACGAAGGCACCCGGTGTCGACATCACCGACACACCACCGGCCAACGCCAGATCGCACTCACCCTGGCGCAGCGCCTGTGCCGCGAGGTGCAGCGCCACCAGCGACGACGAACACGCCGTGTCCACCGTCATGGCCGGCCCCTCGAGGCCGAACGTGTAGGAGATGCGCCCGGACACCACACTGGCCGCGCTGCCCGTGCCCACATGGCCGCCGAAGTCCTCGGGGGCGTCGAGCATGATCGTGGAGTAGTCCTGGCCGTTGGTGCCCACGAACACACCGGTCCGGGTACCGCGCAGCGAGGCCGGTTTGACGCCCGCGTACTCGAACGCCTCCCACGACGTCTCCAGCAGCAGCCGCTGCTGCGGGTCCATGGCCAGCGCCTCGCGCGGCGAGATCCCGAAGAAACCGGGGTCGAACTGGGGCGCCCCGTAGAGGAATCCGCCCTCGCGGGCGTAGAAGGTGCCCGGGTGCTCGGGGTCCGGGTGGTACATGCCCTCGACGTCCCAGCCACGGTCGCCGGGGAACCCGGCGATGGCGTCGCCGCCCTCGGCCAGCAGTCGCCACAGGTCCTGCGGGGTCTCGACGCCACCGGGGAAGCGGCAGCTCATCGCCACGATCGCGATGGGGTCGTCGTCATCGGGCCGCACGCGGTCCGCCACCGCCGAGGTGGCCGCCGCCGCGTGGGCCCCGCCCAGCTCCCGCCGCAGGTGGTCGGCGAGCACATCGGCGGTCGGGTAGTCGAAGATGAGCGTCGCGGGCAGGCTCAGGCCGGTGGCCAGGTCGAGCCGGTTGCGCAGCTCGATGGCGGTGAGGGAGTCGAATCCGAGGTCCCGGAAGGCGCGGCCCGGCTCGACGGACTCCGCCGAGAAGTGGCCGAGAGCCGAGGCCGCGTGGGTGCGGATGAGGTCCAGCAGGAGGAGGCGCTGCTCCTCGTCCGGCCGTCCGGCCAGCTGGTCCCGCAGCTCGTGGCCCGGTGCCGACCGGCCGGTGGTCCCGGCCATGTCGGTCAGGAGTTCGCGCGCCTCGGGGATGTCGCTGACGAGGGCGGTGAGGCCCGCGCTCAGCAGCGAGGCCATGCCGGTCCAGTCGATGTCGGCCACGACCAGCGCGGCCTCGTCCTGGCTCGCGGCCCAGCCCAGCGCGTCCACGGCCAGCGGGGGAGCCATGGGGGGCAGTGGCCCTCCGCGCATCCGCTCCCCGGCGCGGCCGTTCGCGGCCATGCCGCCGTCGGCCCACGGGCCCCAGGCGACCGCGGTGGCGGCCAGGCCCTGGGCCCGGCGCTGCTGCGCCAACGCGTCCAAGTGGGCGTTGGCCGCCGCGTAGGCGGCCTGGCCCGCACTGCCGACGACACCGGCGAACGAGGAGAACAGCACGAACGCGTCGAGTGACAGTTCCGCGGTCAGCTCGTGCAGGTGCCGCGCGCCCTCGACCTTCGCGGCCAGCGTCCCGGCGAGCCGGTCGACGGTCAGGCCGTCCAGCACACCGTCGTCCAGAATGCCCGCCGCGTGCACGACCGCGCTCAGCGGATACCGCTCCGGGATGGCGGCCAGTACCGCGGCGAGGGCATCGCGGTCGGCGGCGTCGCAGGCCGCCACGGTCACCGCGGCGCCCAGTTCCTCGAGTTCCGCCGTGAGTTCGGCGGCCCCTTCGGCCGCCGGGCCACGACGGCTCGTCAGCACCACGTGTTCGGCGCCCTCGCGCACGACCCAGCGCGCCACGTGCGCGCCCAGAGCGCCGGTGCCACCGGTGATCAGCACCGAGCCCCGGGGTCGCCACGCGCGTTCGGCCGACTCGTTGCCCACCGTGACGCGGTGGAGGCGCCGGGCGTACGCTCCGGAGCCGCGCAGCGCCACCTGGTCCTCGCCGCCTTCGGCGGACAGCGCCCACGCCAGCCGCGCGGCGGCGCGCTCGTCCAGGGTCCCGGGCAGATCGACCAGGCCGCCCCAGATCCGCGGGTGCTCCATGGCCGCCACCCGGCCGAGACCCCATATTTCCGCCTGCACGGTGCTGTCGAGCTGGTCGGAGCGGCCCACCGACACGGCACCCCGGGTGCCGCACCACAGCCGGGCCTGGATGTCCGCCTCGGTCAGGGCCCGCACCAGCATCAGTGTCAGCGCGAGGCCGCGGGAGACCTCCGGATGCTCCGTGCAGGGCCGCTCGTCCACGCCCACCAGGGACAGCACACCGCCGATCCCGGACGGATCGGTGGCGATCTCGCGCAGCCGTGCGGCCAGCGCGCCGGGGGCGAGGTCGGCCTCGTCCGCCACCACGCGAACGACGTCGGCGCCGTGCCGCTCGAGCGCGGCGGACGCCGACTCCGCGAACGCGTCGTCGACACCGGAAGCGGGGACGACCACGAGCCACGTCCCCGACAGCGTGGCCGCGGGGGTCTCCGAGACCGGCTTCCAGGAGATCCGGTACCGCCAGCCGTCGACCGTGGCCCGGTCGCGCTGCCGGCGCCGGTACGAGGACAGCGCGGGCAGCAGCTCGCCGAGCGAACCACCGCCGTCGACGTCCAGCGCCTCGGCCAGCGCCTCCAGGTCCTCGCGCTCCACCGCGTCCCAGAACCGCGCGTCCACGCTGTCCCCGGCGGAACCGCCGGACACCGCGCTCGAGCCCTCCAGCCAGTAGCGCTGACGCTGGAAGGGGTACGTCGGCAGCTCGACCTTGCGGGTGCCCCGCCCGTCGAAGACCTGCTCCCAGTTCACCGTCACACCGTGGACATGGGCCTCGGTCAGCGCGGTCACCAGAGCCTGTGCGTCGGGGCGGCCCTTGCGCAGGACCGGTACCACGACCGGAGCCGAAGCCGACTCTCCCGTCAGGCAGTCCCGCGCCATCGCCGAGAGCACGCCGTCGGGGCCCACTTCGAGGTAGGCGGTGACGCCCTGGGCCGCGAGGGAGCGCATGCCGTCGGCGAAGCGCACGGCCTCCCGCACATGCCGCACCCAGTACTCCGGCGAGCACATCTCGTCTGCCGCGACCGGCTGCCCCGTGACGTTGGAGACCAGCGCCAGGGTGGGGGTCTGGAAGGACAGCCCCCGCACGACACGGCGGAAGTCGTCCAGCATGGCGTCCATGCGCGGGGAGTGGAAGGCGTGGCTGACCTTCAGCCGACTCGTCTTGCGTCCTTGTTCCGACCACTGGGCGGCGATCTCCAGCACAGCGGCTTCGTCACCGGCGATGACCACGGCGGTCGGGCCGTTGACGGCCGCGACGCTCACCTCGGCCTCACGGCCGGTGAGCGATCCGGAGATCTCCTCCTCGGACGCCTGCACCGCCACCATGGCGCCGCCCTCGGGCAGCGCCTGCATCAGCCGGCCACGGGCGGCCACCAGCGTGCACGCGTCCTCCAGCGAGAACACCCCGGCCACATGGGCCGCGGCGATCTCACCGATGGAGTGGCCGATCAGCACATCCGGGGTCACGCCCCAGTGCTCCAGCAGCCGGAACAGCGCCACCTCGACGGCGAACAGCGCGGGCTGGGTGAACGCCGTCTGATCCAGCAGCCCGGCGTCCGCGCTCCCCTCCGCCGCGAACACCACCTCCCGCAGCGGACGGTCCAGCACCGTGTCCAGCCGCGCGCACACCTCGTCCAGCGCCTGGGCGAACACGGGGTGACGGTCATACAGCTCCCGGCCCATCCCAAGGCGCTGCGCGCCCTGGCCGGAGAAGAGGAACGCCGTCCTGACGTCCGTCCCCGCAACGCCTTGGAGCACGCCAGGAGCGACCTCGCCCGCGGCGACGGCTTCGAGTCCGGCGAGGAGTTCCGCACGGTTCGCACCCGACACCGCCGCGCGGTGGTCGAACATCGACCGTGTGGCCACCAGCGAATGGCCGACATCCGGCGCGCTCAACTCGGACCGCTCCAGCAGGAACGACCTCAGCCGCCCGGCCTGGGCCCGCAGAGCGTCCGGGCCACGACCCGACAGCAGCCACGTGGCCACCCCCGTGTCACCGTCGGAAACCGGGCTTTCCTCGGCCTCCTCCTCAACCGGCGGCGCCTGCTCGATGATGGTGTGCGCGTTGGTGCCGCTGACACCGAAGGCCGAGACACCGGCCCGGCGCGGCTGCCCGGTCTCGGGCCACGCGGTGGTCTCGGTCAGCAGCCGCACCTCACCCGCCGACCAGTCCACCTGCCGCGACGGCTCGTCCACATGGAGGGTCCGCGGCAGCACCCCGTGCCGCATCGCCATCACCATCTTGATGACCCCGGCGACACCGGCGGCGGCCTGCGTGTGACCGATATTCGACTTCAGCGCGCCCAGCCACACCGGACGGCCCTCCGGGCGGTCCTGCCCGTACGTCGCCAGCAGGGCCTGCGCCTCGATCGGGTCACCCAGGGACGTACCGGTCCCGTGTCCTTCCACCACGTCCACATCGGACGGGGCCAGTCGGGCGCTCGCCAGCGCGTCGCGGATGACCCGCTGCTGCGAGGGGCCGTTGGGCGCCGTCAGACCGTTGGACGCACCGTCCTGGTTGACGGCCGAACCCCGCACGACCGCCAGCACCTGGTGACCGTTGCGCCGCGCGTCGGACAGCCGCTCCACGAGCAGCATGCCCACACCCTCGGACCACCCGGTGCCGTCCGCCGCGTCCGCGTACGGCTTGCACCGGCCGTCAGGGGCCAGACCGCGCTGCCGGCTGAACTCGACGAAGGCGGCCGGGCTGCTCATCACGGTGACGCCACCGGCAAGCGCCAGGTCGCACTCGCCCTGCCGCAGCGCCTGGACCGCCAGGTGCAGCGCGACCAGCGACGAGGAACACGCCGTGTCCACCGTGACCGCGGGTCCTTCAAGACCGAAGGTGTACGAGATACGACCTGAGACGACGGAGGTCGACGTGCCCGTCAGCAAGTGGCCTTCGACATCCTCCGGGAACTCGTCGACGTCCGCCCCGTAGCCCGAGGTCGAGGCCCCCACGAAGACACCGCCCCGACGGCCCTTCACCGACCCCGGAGCGATGCCCGCCCGTTCGAAGACCTCCCATGAGGTTTCCAGCAGCAGCCGCTGCTGCGGGTCCATGGCAAGGGCCTCGCGCGGGGAAATCCCGAAGAAGTTCGCGTCGAACTCGGCCGCGTCGTGAAGAAATCCACCCTCACGGGAGTAGAACGTGCCCGAGCTCTCGGGATCGGGGTCGTACATCCCGTCCACGTCCCACCCGCGGTTGGACGGGAAGTCGGAGATGGCATCACCACCGTCGGCCACCAGCCGCCACAAGTCCTCGGGGCTCCCCACACCGCCCGGGAAACGGCAGCTCATCGCCACGATCGCGATGGGTTCCTGCTCTCCTGCCTCCAGCTCGCGCAGGCGTTGGCGCGTTTGGTGCAGATCTGCTGTTACCCGCTTGAGATAGTCCCGAAGCCTATCTTCGTTCACCATGAAAACCTTGCCTATTACGAGTCATAGAAGACTGAAGAATGAAAGGAGGCCAGAGAGCTGCACCTCGGCGTTCACATTTAGCTGAGCTCATTTTCGATGAAATCGAAGAGATCGTCGTCCGACGCATCGTCAAGCCGCTGCGTAATGTTCTCAGCGTCCGTCGCTCCGCCCTCGCCACCATTCAGTTTGGCAAGGAGCACCTGGAGTCGGGATGCGATGGCCATGCGCTGGGCATTGTCCGGCTCAGCCGTGGAGAGTGATGCCTCGAGTTTTTCCAGATCCGCGATCAGCGGAGTGGCGGAAGTCCCTTCTTCGGGGAGGACGCCCGCTCGTACGTGTTCCGCGAGAGCCCTTGCGTTGGGATAGTCGAAGACCAGTGTGGTCGGCAGCCGCAGCCCCGTGTCCGCGTTCAACCGGTTTCGGAATTCTACCGCCGTGAGCGAGTCGAATCCCAATTCCTTGAACGCCCGGTCCGATTCCACGCCTTCCATTCCCGAGAAACCGAGAACCGCGGCCGCGTGACCCCGCACCAGATCCAGCACGGCGCGCTCCCGCTCGCCAGGAGCCAGTGCGGAGAGCCGTTCCCGCAACCGCGATCCGGCCTCGGCGTTGCCTTCTTCGGCGACACGGTCCTGTTCCAGAACCGATACGACCTCGGGCAGCTCGCCAATGAGCGGGCTCGGCCGCTCCATCGTGAACGCGGGGGCGAATCGTTTCCAGTCCATGTTCGCGACCGTCACCACACCGTCGTCACCCGCGATCGCGCCCTGCAAGGCGGCGATCGCCAGGTCGGGCGCCATGCTGATCAGTCCGCGACGCGCCAGCTGCTCGCCTCCGCTCCCGGCCGCCATACCGCTTTCGGCCCAGGGCCCCCAGGCCACAGCGGTACCGGCGAGACCCCGGGCACGGCGGTCCTCCACCAGCGCGTCCAGATAGGCATTGGCCGCACCGTAGGCGGCCTGGCCACCACTGCCCCACACACCGGCGATCGACGAGAACACCACGAACGCGTCCAGCTCACGCTCACCCAGCAACGCGTCCAGGTGGCCGGCTCCCGTGGCCTTCCCCGAGACCACCGAGGCGGCGTCCGCCAAACTCATCCCCGCCAGCTCGGCGGCCTGCTCCACACCCGCCGCGTGGAAGACCGCCCTCAGCGGGAACTCCTCCGGGATGGTGTCCAGCACCGCGGCCAGTTGCTCGCGGTCGGCCACATCACAGGCCGCCACCGTCACCCGGGCACCCAGGGCTTGGAGCTCATCGCGCAACTCGGACGCGCCCGGCGCGTCAAGGCCGCGACGACTGGTCAGCACCAGATGTTCAGCACCCTGGTTCGCCACCCACCGCGCGATCCGCGCACCCAGCGCACCCGTACCGCCGGTCACGAGCACCGATCCGCCGACCCGCCAGGACCGCTCCGTACCCTCACCAACCCCGGCCTCAGCCCTCACCAGACGCCGGACGAACACCCCCGAACCGCGCACCGCGACCTGGTCCTCGCCGCCCTCGGCCGACAAGACCCCCACCAACCGGCTCACCGCACGGTCGTCCAGCACCTCGGGCAGATCGACCAGACCACCCCACACCGCCGAGTGCTCCAACCCCACCACCCGACCCAGACCCCACACCTGCGACTGCACCACACCAGCCAGCCGATCCGAACGCCCGACCGACACCGCACCCCGCGAAGCACACCACAACAGCGCCTCAACACCCACCTCAACCAACGCCTGCACCAACGTCAACGTCGAGGCGAAGCCACTGGACAACGCCGGATGCCCAGGGCAGGGCTCCTCATCCAAAGCCAGCAGCGACAACACACCGCCCAACTCAGGCACGTCGGCGACCGACTTACGCAGCCGCTCCGCCAGCGCCTCGGCGTCGAGGTCCCCCTCGTCCACCACCAGCGACATCACGCCCGCACCATGCCGCTCGAGCCCGGACACCACTCCCGCCACCAGCTCGTCCTCGACACGCGACGCCGGAACCACCACCAGCCACGTCCCCGACAACGACCCCTCGGCCGCATCCGGAACCGGCTTCCACGACGCCCGATAACGCCAGCCATCAATCGTCGACTGATCACGACTGCTGCGGTGATACGCCGACAGAGCCGGCAACACCGCGCTCAGCGGGGCCTCGCCGTCGATGTCGAGCGCGTGTGCCAGCGCTTGGAGATCCTCGCGCTCCACCGCCTCCCAGAACCGCGCGTCCACCGAGTCCACGGCCGCCGAGGCACCACGGCTGCCCAGGGTGAGGGACACCTCGGGCCAGAACCGCTCGTGCTGGAAGGCATACGTCGGCAGCTCGACCTGCCGTGCGCCACGACCGGCGAAGAACGACTTCCAGTCCAACGAGACACCGTGGACGTGGAGTTCGGCCAGCGCCGTCGTCAACGCCCGTGTCTCGGAGCGGCCCTTGCGCAGCACGGGAACGAGGACCATGTCGGAGGTGTCCTCGGTCCCTTCCGCCAGGCAATCCTGGGCCATCCCCGTGAGTACACCATCGGGACCCACCTCCAGATACCTGGTCACACCCAACGCCTCAAGCGCGCGTACCCCATCCGCGAACCGCACCGCCTCACGCACATGCCTCACCCAGTAATCGGGTGAGCACACCTCTGCCTCGGAAACCGGCCTACCAGTGACATTGGACACCAGTGTCGTGGTCGGCGGCTCGAAGGAGAGCTCGCGGACCACCTGGCCGAACGCGTCCAACATAGTGTCCATAAGGCAAGAGTGAAACGCATGCGAGACCCGCAAACCCTTAGTCTTTCGACCCCTCGCCTCCCAGACACCCGCGACTTCCTGGACCGCGTGTGCATGACCAGAGACCACTACGGACGACGGGCCGTTGACCGCGGCGATGCTCATCTCGTGCTCGCGGCCGGAGATTGAGTCGGCGGCCTCCTTCTCGGTCGCTTGGATGGCCACCATGGCGCCGCCGTCGGGAAGGGCCTGCATCAACCGGCCACGGGCGGCGATCAGCGTGCAGGCGTCCTCCAGCGAGAACACACCCGCCACATGCGCGGCCGCGATCTCACCGATCGAGTGGCCGATCAGCACATCCGGGGTCACACCCCAGTGCTCCAGCAACCGGAACAACGCCACCTCGACCGCGAACAACGCGGGCTGCGTGAACGCCGTCTGATCCAGCAACTCCGCATCCGCACTCCCCTCCGCCGCGAACACCACCTCCCGCAACGGACGATCCAGCACCACATCCAGATACGCGCACACCTCGTCCAGCGCACGGGCGAACACCGGGAACGCCTCGTACAACTCCCGCCCCATGCCAAGACGCTGCGCACCCTGACCAGAGAACAGAAAAGCCGTCTTGCCAACCGCTACCGCCTGTCCCTGGACGACTCCCGAGCCGATTCCGCCCTGAGCCATCTCCTCAAGGCCGCGCAGCAGGGCTTCGCGGTCCTCGCCGACCAGCACGGCCCGGTGCTCGAACACCGAGCGGGTCGCCAGCGAGTGCCCCACGTCCAGCGCGCCGAGGTCGGCCCGGGCCGCCACATGTGTGTGCAGCCGCTCGGCCTGCGCCCGCAGCGCCTCCTGGCTCTTCCCGGAGAGCAGCCACGGCACCACGGTCATCGGCTCGACCGTTCCGGAGGCCACGGTGTCCGAGACCACGGACTCCTCCACAGCGGGGGCCTGTTCGATGATGGTGTGCGCGTTGGTGCCGCTCAGCCCGAAGGAGGAGATACCGGCCCGGCGCGGCCGGTCCGTCTCCGGCCACGGGGTGGTCTCGGTCAGCAGCCGCACCTCACCCGCCGACCAGTCCACCTGCCGCGACGGCTCATCCACATGCAGCACCTTCGGCAGCACACCGTGCCGCATCGCCATCACCATCTTGATCACACCAGCCACACCCGCCGCGGCCTGCGTATGACCGATATTCGACTTGATGGCCCCCAGCAACAGCGGCCGACCCTCCGGCCGGCCCTGCCCGTAGGTGGCCAGCAGGGCCTGTGCCTCGATCGGGTCACCCAGGGTGGTACCCGTACCGTGCGCCTCCACCGCGTCCACCTCGGCGGCCGACAGCCCCGCACTGGCCAGCGCCTGCCGGATCACCCGCTGCTGCGACGGACCGTTCGGCGCCGTCAGACCGTTGGACGCGCCGTCCTGGTTGACCGCACTCCCCCGCACAACCGCCAGCACCTTGTGGCCGTTGCGCCGCGCGTCCGACAGCCGCTCCACCAGCAGCATGCCCACACCCTCGCCCCAGCCCGTGCCGTCCGCCCCGTCCGCGAACGGCTTGCACCGACCGTCGGAAGCGAGTCCGCGCTGACGGCTGAACTCCACGAACGCACCCGGCGTCGACATCACCGACACACCACCGGCCAGCGCCAGGTCACACTCGCCCTGCCGCAACGCCTGCATGGCCATGTGCAGGGCCACCAGCGACGACGAACACGCCGTGTCCACCGTCACCGCGGGCCCCTCGAGACCGAAGGTGTACGAGATACGCCCCGACACCACACTGGCCGCGCTGCCCGTGCCCAAGTGGCCCTCGAGGTCACCCTGCGCGTCCGCCCACAGGCCGGTGTAGTCCTGGCCGTTCGTCCCGACGAACACCCCCGCTCGGGTGCCCTTCAGCGACTCCGGAGCGATACCGGCCCGTTCGAACGCCTCCCAGGACGTCTCCAGCAGCAACCGCTGCTGCGGGTCCATGGCCAGCGCCTCGCGCGGCGAGATCCCGAAGAACCTCGCGTCGAAGTTCGGGGCACCGTAGAGAAAGCCACCCTCGCGTGCATAGGACGTGCCGAGCCGCTCGGGGTCGGGGTCGTACAGCCCGTCGAGATCCCAACCGCGGTCGGCGGGGAACCCCGCGATGGCGTCACCGCCCTCGGCGACCAGCCGCCACAGCGCCTCCGGGGTGTCCACATCCCCGGGGAAGTGGCAGCTCATCGCCACGATCGCGATCGGGTCATCGGCCACGCCAACGGCCGTCGGTCCGGCGGTGGCCACGGCCGGCTGGGCGGTGCCGAACGCCTCGGCGTCCAGGTGGTCGGCCAGTTCGGCGGCGCTCGGATAGTCAAAGACCAGCGTGGCCGGGAGACGCAGCCCGGTCGCGATGTCCAGCCGGTTGCGCAGCTCGACCGCTGTGAGGGAGTCGAACCCGAGGTCGCGGAAGGCCCGGCCGGGCTCGACCGCCTCCACCGAGGTGTGGCCGAGTACGGCGGCCGCGTGGCCTCGCACCAGGTCCAGCACGGCCTGGTTCCGCTCGGCCGCCGAGAGTCCTACGAGCGTCTCGGCGAATGTGGCCGCCTCCGTTGTGGCACCGCCGTTGACCGTGGCCAGGTGCTTGCGCACCTCGGGGATGTCACCGAGGAGAGCGCCACCGCCGGCCCCGGCCAGTCCGGGAGCCAGACGCTCCCAGTCGACGTCCGCGACGACGAGTGATGCCTCGTCATGGCCGACGGCCCAACGCAGGGCCGCCACAGCCAGGGAGGGGGCCATGGGGGACACCATGCCGCCCCGCAGCCGTTCCTCGGCACGGCCCTCCGCGGCCATACCGGCCTCAGCCCATGGTCCCCAGGCGACCGCCGTACCAGCCAGCCCGACCCCACGACGCAGGGCCGCGAGCGCGTCCAAGTAGGCGTTCGCCGCCGCGTAAGCCCCTTGGCCGGCGCCGCCCACGACGCCGGCGAACGATGAGAACAGCACAAACGCGTCAAGATCCAGATCTGCCGTCAGCTCGTGCAGATGCCAGGCGCCCTCCACCTTCACACCGAGCACCCCGGCGACCCGGTCGACGGACAGACCGTCCAGTACACCGTCGTCCAGCACACCGGCCGCGTGCACCACCCCGCGCAGGGGGAACCGCTCGGGGATGCCTGCCAGCACCTCGGTGAGCGCTTCGCGGTCCGCGACATCACACGCGACCACCGAGACCAGCGCACCCATGGCCTCGAGTTCCGCCTTCAGCTGGGGCGCACCGTCGGCCGCCAGGCCGCGACGGCTGGTGAGGACGACGTGCTCCGCGCCCTCGGCCACCACCCAACGGGCCACATGCGCGCCCAACGCCCCCGTACCGCCGGTCACCAGAACCGAGCCGCTCGGCCGCCAGGCTCCACCACCCGACGACACGACACGCACCAACCGCGGAACGAACACTCCGGAGCCCCGAACCGCCGCTTGGTCCTCGGCGCCCTCGGCGGACAGCACACCGGCCAGCCGCCCAACGGCGCGCTCGTCGAGTACCTCGGGCAGATCGACCAGTCCGCCCCACATTCGCGGATGCTCCAGGGCCGCGACCCGGCCGAGGCCCCACACCTCCGCCTGCACCGGGCTGGTGAGCCGGTCCGAACGCCCCACCGAGACCGCGCCCCGCGAAGCGCACCACAGCCGAACGTCCATGTCCAGCCCCGCCAGGGCCTGCACCAGCCGCAGCGTCAGCGCGAGTCCCGCCGCGACCGCCGGCTGCCCGGCGTACGGCTCCTCATCCAGAGCGAGCAGCGACATCACGCCGAACTCGGACTCGCCGTCGAGCGCGCCGAGCAGTGCCCGGGCGAGCCCGTCGGTGTCCGCGTCCGCGGCCACCGCCACCGGTACCACCCGGGCGCCGTGCTTCTCGAACCCCTGGCTGATCGACGTGGTGACGTCGCCATCCGCCAGACCAGTGGGCACGACCAGCAACCAGGTCCCCGGAAGAGAGACGGTGGCCAGGTCCGGGGCCGGCTTCCAGGAGACGCGGTAACGCCAGCCCTCGACCGTGGCCCGGTCACGCTGCTGCCGACGGTACGACGACAGCGCGGGCAGCAGTTCGCCGAGCGAGCCCGTCCCGTCGATGTCCAGCGCCTCGGCCAGCGCCCCCAGGTCCTCGCGCTCAACGGCTTCCCAGAACCGGGCGTCCACGCTGTCGGCGGCGGAGCCGCCCATCGCCCTGCCCGAGTTCTCCAGCCAGTAGCGCTGTCGCTGGAAGGCATAGGTGGGCAGCTCGACCTTCCGCGCGCCGCGTCCGGAGAAGAGGTGTTTCCAGTCGACGGTGACGCCGTGGACGTGGAGTGCGGCGAGCGCCGTCGTCAGCGCCTGGGGCTCAGGGCGGTCCTTGCGCAGCGCCGGCACGACGACCGAGGCCGATGCCTCCTCCGCCGTCAGGCACTCTCGTGCCATCGCCGAGAGCACACCATCGGGGCCCACCTCCAGGAAGGTGGTCACGCCCTGAGCCTCCAGTGCCCGTACTCCATCCGCGAACCGCACGGCCTCCCGTACGTGCCGCACCCAGTACTCCGGCGAGCACACCTCGGCACCCGCCGACTTGCCCGACACGTTGGAAACCAGCGCGATCGAGGGCGGGGTGAACGACAGCCCGTCGACGACCTTGCGGAAGTCGTCCAACATCGCGTCCATACGCGGCGAGTGGAAGGCGTGGCTCACCCGCAGCCGACGCGTCTTACGCCCCTGCTCCGCCCACTGCGCGGCAAGTTCCAGCACAGCGCCCTCATCACCGGCGATCACGACAGCGGTCGGGCCGTTGACAGTGGCGATGCTCACCTCGGCCTCACGACCGGCCAGCAACGGAGCGATCTCCTCCTCCGACGCCTGCACCGCCACCATGGCGCCGCCGTCGGGAAGGGCCTGCATCAACCGGCCACGGGCGGCCACCAGCGTGCAGGCGTCCTCCAGCGAGAACACACCCGCCACATGCGCGGCCGCGATCTCACCGATCGAGTGGCCGATCAGCACATCCGGGGTCACACCCCAGTGCTCCAGCAACCGGAACAACGCCACCTCGACCGCGAACAACGCGGGCTGGGTGAACGCCGTCTGATCCAGCAACTCCGCATCCGCACTCCCCTCCGCCGCGAACACCACCTCCCGCAACGGACGATCCAGCACCACATCCAGATACGCGCACACCTCGTCCAGCGCACGGGCGAACACCGGGAACGCCTCGTACAACTCCCGCCCCATGCCAAGACGCTGCGCACCCTGACCAGAGAACAAGAACGCCGTCGAACCCGAAGTGCGCGCGACGGACTGAACCACTCCCGGGGTGTTGTCACCGGCCGCGACAGCCTCGAGTCCGCGAAGCAGTTCCGCGCGATCCGCGGCCGTGATCACCGCACGGTGTTCGAGGGCCGAGCGCGTCGCCACCAATGAGTAGCCCACATCCAGCGCGCCCAGTTCGGTGCGCTCCATCAGATACGACCTCAGCCGTTCGGCTTGGGCGCGGAGGGCTTCCGGGCTCCGGGCGGAGAGCGCCCAGGGAAGGACGCCGTGGTCCTCGGCGGGAGCCTCGTCCCGCACCGCCTCCTCGTACACCGGGGCCTGTTCGATGATGGTGTGCGCGTTGGTGCCGCTCACACCGAACGCCGACACACCGGCCCGGCGCGGCTGACCCGTCTCCGGCCACGGGGTGGCCTCGGTCAGCAGCCGCACCTCACCCGCCGACCAGTCCACCTGCCGCGACGGCTCATCCACATGCAGCACCTTCGGCAGCACACCGTGCCGCATCGCCATCACCATCTTGATGACCCCGGCCACACCCGCGGCGGCCTGCGTATGACCGATGTTCGACTTCAGCGCGCCGAGCCAGAGCGGGCGGCCTTCCGGCCGGTCGTCGCCGTACGTCGCCAGCAGCGCCTGCGCTTCGATCGGGTCACCGAGCATGGTGCCGGTGCCGTGGGCCTCCACCGCGTCCACCTCGGCGGCCGAGAGGCGAGCGTTCGCCAGCGCCTGCCGAATCACCCGCTGCTGCGAGGGACCGTTGGGGGCCGTCAGACCGTTCGAAGCGCCGTCCTGGTTCACGGCGGAGCCCCGCACGATCGCCAGCACCTGGTGACCGTTGCGCCGGGCATCGGACAGCCGCTCCACGAGCAGCATGCCCACACCCTCGGACCAGCCCGTGCCGTCCGCCGCGTCCGCGAACGGCTTGCACCGGCCATCCGGCGCCAACCCACGCTGACGGCTGAACTCCACGAAGGCGTCCGGTGAAACCATCACCGTCACACCACCGGCGAGCGCCATCTCACACTCGCCCTGGCGCAGGGCCTGCGCGGCCTGGTGGAGGGCGACCAGCGACGACGAGCACGCGGTGTCCACCGTCAGCGCGGGTCCCTCGAGGCCGAGGGTGTAGGAGATACGGCCCGACACCACGGAGGTGGCACTGCCGGTCAGCAGCTGCCCTTCCAGCCCCTCGGGGATCTCGTTCAGCCCCATTCCGTAGCCGGAAGTCGCGGCTCCCACATAGACGCCGATCTGGCTGCCGCGCAGGGACGCCGGGTCGATACCGGCCCGCTCGAACGCCTCCCACGACGTCTCCAGCAGCAGCCTCTGCTGCGGATCCATCGCAAGCGCCTCACGCGGCGAAATCCCGAAGAACGCCGCGTCGAACTCGCCCGCCCCGTCCAGGAACCCACCCTCGCGGGCGTAGAACGTCCCCGAACGGTCCGGATCGGGGTCGTACATCCCCTCGACATCCCATCCACGGTCGGAGGGAAAGTCCGTGATGGCGTCCGTACCAGCCGCCACGAGGTCCCACAGCTCCTCCGGACTGCGCACACCGCCCGGGAAGCGGCAGCTCATCCCGACGATCGCGATCGGATCGTCATCCACCCGATCCACCACCGCCGACGGCACGGCCACCGCACCCCGCGTACCCAGCACCTCGGCACGCAGATGGCCCGCCAGCACCGCGGCGCTCGGGTAATCGAAGACCAACGTGGCCGGCAACACCAACCCAGTCTCCGCGTTCAGCCGGTTACGGAACTCCACCGCCGTCAGCGAGTCGAAACCCAACTCCTTGAACGCACGCGCGGGCTCAACGACCTCCCCACCGGCGAACCCGAGGACCGCAGCCACATGGCCACGCACCAGATCGAGCAGGACCCTGTCGGTCTCCGCCTCGGTCAGCCCCGTCAACCGCTCCCGCAGGCCCGCCGCAGTATGTGCCCCGCCGGACGCACTCACAGCCTCAAGTGCCTTCGCGACCTCGGGGAGGTCACCGATCAACGGGCTCGGTCGCCCCAGGGTGAACGAGGGGGCAAACCGCTCCCAGTCCATATCCGCGACCGTCACCACGCCATCGTCACCCGCGATCGCGCCCCGCAAGGCGGCAAGGGCCAAGGCCGGATCCAAGGCGAGCAGGCCACGACGGGCGAGTTCCCTTTCCACCCCCTCCGCTGCCGCCATACCGCCCTCGGCCCAGGGACCCCAGGCCACGGCGGTACCGGCGAGACCCCGGGCACGGCGGTCCTCCACCAGCGCGTCCAGATAGGCATTGGCCGCACCGTAAGCGGCCTGGCCACCACTGCCCCACACACCGGCGATCGACGAGAACACCACGAACGCGTCCAGCTCACGCTCACCCAGCAACGCGTCCAGGCACGCCGCCCCCGCGGCCTTCCCGGACACCACCGCCGCCGCGTCCGACAGACTCATCCCCCGAAGCTCAGCCGCCTGCTCAACACCCGCCGCATGGAACACCGCACTGAGCGGAAACTCCTCCGGAACCGACGCAAGAACACCAGCCAACGCCTCACGATCGGTCACATCACACGCCACCACGGTCACCCGCGCGCCCAGCGCCTCGAGCTCATCCCGCAGTTCGGTAGCGCCCGGAGCGTCGAGGCCACGACGACTGGTCAGCACCAGATGCTCGGCACCGCTGCGCGCCAGCCAACCGGCCACCCGGCCGCCCAGCGCCCCCGTGCCGCCGGTCACCAGCACGGTGCCGCGCGCCCGCCACGGCCGCTCCGCTCCCTCACCCGCGTCAGCCCGCACCAGACGCCTGGCGAACACACCCGAGCCCCGCACCGCGACCTGGTCCTCACCGTCCCCGGCCGACAGCACACCAGCCAGCCGCGCCACACCACGCTCATCCAGCGACTCCGGCACATCAACCAGACCACCCCACACCGCAGAGTGCTCCAACCCCACAACCCGCCCCAGACCCCACACCTGCGACTGCACCACACCAGCCAGCCGATCCGAACGCCCCACCGACACCGCGCCACGCGTACCGCACCACAACCGAGCCGGAACATCCACCTCAACCATCGCCTGCGCCAGCACCAAACTCAGCGCATAACCACCCGACAGCCCCGGATACCCCGGGCAGGGCTCCTCCTCCAGAGCCAGCAGCGACAACACACCACCCAGCTCGGGCACCTCCGCGACCGCCTCACGCAGCCGCTCCGCCAGCACACCCGCGCCCAGGTCCCGCTCATCCGCCACCAGCGACACCACACCCGCGCCATGCCGCTCGAGCCCGGCCACAACCTGCGACACCAGCTCATCCCCGGCACGGGACGCCGGCACCACCACCAACCACGTCCCCGACAACGACCCCTCGGCCGCATCCGGAACCGGCTTCCACGACACCCGATAACGCCAGCCATCAATCGTCGACTGATCACGACTGCTGCGGCGATACGCCGACAGAGCCGGCAACACCGCGCCCAACGACGCCTCGTCGTCGAAGTCCAGCGTCCTCGCGAGCGACTCGAGATCCTCACGCTCCACGGCCTGCCAGAACCGCGCGTCGACCTCGTCCCGGAGTCCGGCATCCGCGCCGACCGCGGCGGTGGACTTCTCGATCCAGTAGCGCCGACGCTGGAACGCGTAGGTCGGCAGGTCGACCCTGCGGGCCTCGAGGCCGTCGAAGGCCGACGCCCAGGCGACATCGGCCCCGTGCGCATGCAGTTGTGCCAGCGCCGTGATCAGGGCCGCTGCCTCCGAGCGGTCCTTGCGCAGCACCGGCACGGTCACGGGCGCCGAGGCAGGCTCGGCCCGTTCCGTCAGGCAGTCCTGCGCCATCGCCGAGAGTACGCCATCGGGGCCCACCTCCAGGAAGGTGGTCACACCCTGCCTCGTCAGTGCCCGCACCCCATCCAGGAAGCGCACCGCCTCCCGCACGTGCCGCACCCAATACTCCGGGGAACACACCTCAGTGTCCGAGGCCACCCCACCGGTGACGTTGGAGATCAGATCGATGGAGGGCGGGGTGAACGACAGCCCCTCGACGACCTTGCGGAAGTCGTCCAGCATGGCGTCCATACGCGGCGAGTGGAACGCATGGCTGACCCGCAGCCGGCGCGTCTTGCGGCCCCGCTCCGCCCACTGCCCGGCGATCTCCAGCGCCACCGCCTCATCACCCGCGATGACCACGGCGGTCGGACCGTTGACCGCGGCGATGCTCACCTCGGCCTCACGCCCGGCCAGCGACGGAGCGACCTCCTCCTCCGACGCCTCGATGGCCACCATCGCCCCACCCTCGGGCAGTCCCTGCATCAGACGGCCACGAGCCGCCACCAGCGCGCAGGCGTCCTCCAGCGAGAACACACCCGCCACATGCGCGGCCGCGATCTCGCCGATGGAGTGACCGATCACCACGTCCGGGGTGACACCGAAGTGCTCCAGCAGCCGGAACAACGCCACCTCGACCGCGAACAGCGCGGGCTGCGTGAACACCGTCTGGTCCAGCAAGTCGGCGTCCGCGCTGCCCTCCGCCGCGAACACCACCTCCCGCAACGGACGATCCAGCAGACCATCCAGACGCGCGCACACCTCGTCCCACGCGTCAGCGAACACCGGGTAGGCGTCGTACAGCTCCCGCCCCATGCCAAGACGCTGCGCACCCTGACCCGAGAACAAGAACGCGAGCGTGTCCTCGCTCCGTACCACACCCTGAACGACCCGAGCGGAACTCTCGCCGTTGGCCAGGGCCTCCAGGGCGCGGAGGAATTCGTCTCGGTCCCCAGCGACCAGGGCTGCGCGGTGCTGGAAAGCCGAACGCGTCGTGGCCAGGGAGAAGCCGACATCCGCCACATCCAGCTCTGAGTGAGCGCTCAGATGGGCGTGGAGCTGACCCGCCTGGGCGGCGAGCGCCTCCGTGCTCTTGCCGGACACCAGCCATGGCAGGACAGCGGGCCGCTTGCCCTGGCCCACCTTGGGGCCCATCGCCTCAGACTGTCCATCACGGTCGGCTTCCGGGGCATGCTCGATGATGGTGTGCGCGTTGGTGCCGCTCACGCCGAAGGAGGAGATACCGGCCCGGCGCGGCCGGTCCGTCTCCGGCCACGGGGTGGTCTCGGTCAGCAGCCGCACCTCACCCGCCGACCAGTCCACCTGCCGCGACGGCTCATCCACATGCAGCACCTTCGGCAATACACCGTGCCGCATCGCCATCACCATCTTGATCACACCAGCCACACCCGCCGCGGCCTGCGTATGACCGATATTCGACTTGATGGCCCCCAGCAACAGCGGCCGACCCTCCGGCCGGCCCTGCCCATATGTCGCGAGCAGCGCCTGCGCCTCGATCGGGTCACCCAACTTCGTACCCGTACCGTGCGCCTCCACCGCGTCCACCTCGGCGGCCGACAGCCCCGCACTGGCCAGCGCCTGCCGGATCACCCGCTGCTGCGACGGACCGTTCGGCGCCGTCAGACCGTTGGACGCACCGTCCTGGTTCACCGCCGAGCCCCGGACCACGGCCAGCACCTTGTGGCCGTTGCGCCGCGCGTCCGACAGCCGCTCCACCAGCAGCATGCCCACACCCTCGCCCCAGCCCGTGCCGTCCGCCCCGTCCGCGAACGGCTTGCACCGGCCATCCGGCGCCAGCCCACGCTGCCGGCTGAACTCCACGAAGGTACCCGGCGACGACATCACCGTCACGCCGCCGGCCAGCGCCAGCTCGCACTCACCCTGGCGCAGCGCCTGCACCGCCAGATGCAACGCCACCAGCGACGACGAACACGCCGTGTCCACCGTCACCGCGGGCCCCTCGAGACCGAAGGTGTACGAGATACGCCCCGACACCACACTGGCCGAACTATTCGTCAGGTAGCCGTCGAGTTCACCCCCTACCTCATAGACATGACTCGCGTAGTCCTGGCCGTTCGTGCCCACGAAAACCCCGACCGGCCTGCCACGCAGAGACAGCGGGTCGATCCCGGTTCGCTCGATCACCTCCCACGACGCTTCCAGGACCAATCGCTGCTGCGGGTCGGTCGCCGCAGCCTCACGGGGAGACATACCGAAGAACTGCGGGTCGAACTGGTCGGCCTCGTAGATGAAGCCGCCTTCTCGGGCGTAGCTCGTCCCCGGGTTGTCCGGGTCCGGGTGGTACAGCGCCTCGGTGTCCCAGCCCCTGTCCGCCGGGAACCCGGAGATGGCGTCGACGGCATCCGCGACCAGCCGCCACAGTTGCTCCGGGGTGCGCACGCCTCCGGGGAAGCGGCAACTCATGCCGACAATGGCGATGGGCTCTTTCGATGCCGCGACCAGGCGCTCGTTCTGCAGCTTAAGGCGGTCGTTCTCCCGCAAAGAAGCACGCAGCGCTTCGACAACTCTTTCGGAGGACGTAGCCATCAGTATCTCCACACTTCCAAAAACATCAAAGGTCCGCGCCGCCCAGTGCCCTCTGGACGAGATCATCGACATCCATCGCGTCGAGCGCGCTATTCGTTCCTTCTTGCGGCGCCGACTCAGAAACGTTCTCTGAGGTGTGGGCGAGTTCCAGCAGGACATCCACTAGTCCGGCTTCACGGAGACGCGCGAGCGGAACAGAGGCCAACGCCTCGCGTATCCGGTCCTCTTCTGGGTCGCTCTGCTCGACCGCACCACCCTGCGGAAACATGCTCGTCTCCAGATGCGCGGCCAGTGCGGTGAGGTTCGGGTAGTCGAATACCAACGTAGTCGGTAGGTCCAGGCCAGTGATCGCGCCCAACGCGTTACGGAGCTGAACGGCCGTCAGCGAGTCGAACCCGAGCTCCCTGAACGACCGGTCGCTCTCGATGCTGTCAGGCGTCGTGTGCTCCAGGACCGCGGCGACGTGCTGCCGGACCAGCTTGCGGAGGGAACGCTGACGCTTCGCCGAGGAGAGCCCCTCCAGACTCGTACGCAGCTCCGCCGCGGCCGACTCGGCCGATGCCGGGTCCGAGGGCACCAGTGATGCGGGGGAAGGCGCCGTCTTGAGCAGTTCACTCAGCAACGGTGCCGGCCGAGCCCCCTTCAGCTCTTCCGCCAGGCGCTCCCATGCGGCATCGAAGACAAGGGCGAAGGTGTCGTCCACGTCAAGAGCGCGCTGCAGTGCGCAGATGGCCAACTCCGGGTTCATCGGGACCATGCCGCCCCGCCTCATGTGCTCTTCGAGGTCCCCGTCGATCGCCATGCCGCTTCCGGCCCAGGCGCCCCAAGCGATGGAGGTGGCCGGAAGACCATCCGCACGCCGCTGCAGCGCGAGCGCGTCCAAGAAGGCGTTACCCGCCGCGTAACTTCCCTGGCCGGGACCGCCCAACGTAGCCGCCACCGAGGAGAACAGCACGAACGCCGACAGGTCCATCCCGGCGGTCAGCTCATGCAGATTCCGCGCCGCGTCCACCTTCGGGCGCAACACCCCGGCCGCACGTCCCACCGTCAGCGCGTCGATCACACCGTCGTCCAGCACACCCGCCGTATGCACCACCACATCCAACGGGAACTCCGCCGGAATCCCGTCCAGCACCGCGGCCAGCGCCTCACGGTCCGCCGCGTCACACGCGGCCACCGTCACCCGGGCGCCCAGAGCCTCGAGTTCCGCCTTCAACCCGGCGGCACCCTCGGCCTCCATACCACGGCGACTCGTCAGCACCAGATGCTCGGCACCACGCCCCGCCAGCCACCGCGCCACATGACCACCCAGCGCACCCGTGCCACCGGTCACCAGCACCGAACCACGCGGACGCCAGGACGCCCGGCCATCCGCTTCCTCGGGCAAGGACGCACGCACCAGCCGCTTCACAAACACCCCGGAGCCACGCACCGCTACCTGATCCTCACCGTCCGCACCGGCCAACACCCCGGCCAGACGCGCCACCGTCCGAGAGTCCACGGTCTCGGGAAGGTCGACGACGCCACCCCAGCGCTGCGGATATTCCGCCGCGACGATCTGCCCCAGCCCCCACACCGTGGCCTGGGCAGGACTCACCAGCCGGTCGGAACGCCCCACCGACACCGCACCCCGCGTACCACACCACAGCGGTGCCACCACACCGGCGTCGCCCAGCCCCTGAACCAACCCCACCATCGCCGCCAGTCCGGCCGGCACCACCCCGAACGCGCCATGCCCCGACTCGTCCAACCCCAGGAGCGAGAGCACACCCACCGCCTCGGACGGCTTCAGCCCCGCCCCGTCAAGCCCCGCGCGCAGCCGCTCCGCCACCGTGCCACGATCGTCTTCAGACCTGTCCCACACCACCGGCACGACATCGGCGCCGCTCGCCTCCAGCCCCTTCACCGTGGCGGACACGAGAGCGTCATCGGCATGCGACGCGGGAAGGACGACGAGCCAGGCACCGGAGAGCGAGGCCTCGGCGGCGGACGCCATGGGCTGCCAGACCACCTTGTAACGCCAGCCGTCCACCGTGGCCTGCTCACGCTGCTGACGCCGCCACGACGACAGCGTCGGAAGCAACGCCATCAACGACGACTGCTGCGCCTCGTCCTCCACCGCCAGCGTCCGCGCCAGCCCCTCCAGGTCCTCGCGCTCAACGGCTTCCCAGAACCGGGAGTCCACGCTGTCGGCAGCGGTGGGGCCGTCTGCCACCTCTGCCTTGTCCTCCAGCCAGTAGCGCTGTCGCTGGAAGGCATAGGTGGGCAGCTCCACCCGCTGGGCGTCACGTCCGGCGAACAGCCGCTCCCAGTCGATGGTGACCCCGTTGACGTGCAGCTCGGCCAGCGCTGTGGTCAACGCCTGTGTCTCGGGACGGTCCTTGCGCAGCACCGGCACCACGACGGGAGCCGATTCCACCGCCGTCAGACAGTCCTGCGTCATCGCCGAGAGCACGCCGTCGGGCCCCACCTCCAGGAAGGTGGTCACACCCCGCGCCTCAAGCGCTCGCACCCCGTCCGCGAACCGCACCGCTTCCCGTACGTGCCGCACCCAGTACTCCGGGGAGCGCATCTCGTCGCCCTTGGCCGCCTCACCCGTGAGGTTGGAGACCAGGGCGATCGACGGTGCCTGGAAGGACAGCCCCTCGACGACCTTGCGGAAGTCGTCCAGCATCGCGTCCATACGCGGCGAGTGGAAGGCGTGGCTCACCCGCAGCCGACGCGTCTTACGGCCCCGCTCCGCCCACTGCCCGGCGATCTCCAGCGCCGCGGCCTCATCACCGGCGATGACGACCGCGGTCGGGCCGTTGACGGCGGCGATGCTCACCTCGGCCTCACGACCGGCCAGCGACGGAGCGACCTCCTCCTCCGACGCCTCGACGGCGACCATCGCGCCGCCCTCGGGCAGCGCCTGCATCAGACGGCCACGGGCGGCCACCAGCGCGCACGCGTCCTCCAGCGAGAACACACCCGCCACATGCGCGGCCGCGATCTCACCGATGGAGTGACCGATCACCACGTCCGGGGTCACACCCCAGTGCTCCAGCAACCGGAACAACGCCACCTCGACCGCGAACAGCGCCGGCTGGGTGAACGCCGTCTGGTCCAGCAAGTCGGCGTCCGCGCTGCCCTCCGCCGCGAACACCACCTCCCGCAACGGACGATCCAGCAGACCATCCAGACGCGCGCACACCTCGTCCCACGCGTCAGCGAACACCGGGTAGGCGTCGTACAGCTCCCGCCCCATGCCAAGACGCTGCGCACCCTGACCCGAGAACAAGAACGCCTTCAGTCCCGAAGCGTTCGCAACACCACGGACCACTGCCGGGGCGACCTCACCAGCGGCGACAGCCTCCAGGCCGTGCAGCAGCTCCGCACGGCCCGCGCCCGTCAACACGGCGCGGTACTCGAACACCGACCGCGTCGCCACCAGCGAATAACCTAGATCCAGCGTGCTCAGTTCCGGCCGGGCATTCAGATGTGCCAGCAGTCGCCGCGCCTGGGCACGCAAGCCGTCCGAGCTCCGGGCGGAAAGCGCCCACGGAGCCGTACCACGGTCGTCGGGCGCCGCCGCGTCGGCCGGTCGCTCCTGTTCGATGTCGGAAGGGGCCTGCTCGATGATGGTGTGGGCGTTGGTACCGCTCACACCGAACGCTGACACCGCGGCCCGGCGCGGCCGCCCGGTCTCCGGCCACGCGGTGGCCTCGGTCAGCAGCCGCACCTCACCCGCCGACCAGTCCACCTGCCGCGACGGCTCGTCCACATGCAGCGTCTTCGGCAGCACGCCGTACCGCATTGCCATCACCATCTTGATGACCCCGGCGACGCCGGCGGCGGACTGGGTGTGGCCGATGTTCGACTTCACCGCGCCCAGCAGCAGCGGCCGGCCCTCGGGGCGCTCCTGACCGTAGGCGGCCAGCAGCGCCTGCGCCTCGATCGGGTCACCCAGCGACGTACCCGTGCCGTGCGCCTCCACCGCGTCCACCTCGGCGGCCGACAGGCGGGCGTTCGCCAGCGCCTGCCGGATCACCCGCTGCTGCGACGGACCGTTCGGCGCGGTCAGACCATTCGACGCACCGTCCTGGTTCACCGCCGAGCCCCGGACCACGGCCAGCACCCGGTGCCCCTTGCGCCGGGCGTCCGACAGCCGCTCCACCAACAGCAGACCGACGCCCTCGGACCAGCCCGTGCCATCCGCGGCGTCCGCGAACGGCTTGCACCGGCCATCCGGCGCCAACCCACGCTGCCGGCTGAACTCCACAAAGGCGCCCGGCGTGATCATCACGGTCACACCACCGGCCAGCGCCATCTCACACTCACCCTGACGCAACGCCTGCGCGGCCTGGTGCAGAGCGACCAACGACGACGAACACGCCGTGTCCACCGTCACCGCGGGCCCCTCGAGACCCAACGTGTAGGAGATACGGCCCGACACGACCGATGTCGCGCTGCCGGTCAGCAACTGTCCCTCAAGACTCTCGGGGATCTCCCGCAGCCCGGTTCCATAGCCGGAGGTCGTGGTTCCGACGTAGACACCGATCTGGTTGCCACGCACGGATGCCGGATCGATACCGGCCCGCTCGAACGCCTCCCACGAGGTCTCCAGCAGCAGCCGCTGCTGCGGATCCATGGTGAGCGCCTCACGGGGCGAGATCCCGAAGAACCCGGGGTCGAACTCCCCCGCGTCATAGAGGAACCCACCCTCACGGGCGTAGAACGTCCCCGAACGGTCAGGGTCCGGGTCATACATCCCCTCGACATCCCAGCCGCGATCGGACGGGAAGGAGGAGATGGCGTCACCGCCGCTCTCCACCAGCTGCCACAGATCCTCCGGGCTGCGCACCCCGCCGGGGAAGCGGCAGCTCATGGAGACGATCGCGATGGGGTCGTCGTCCGCGCCGGACCCGGCCACGGCCCCGGACCCGGCGACGAGCGCCGGCGACGACGCGGTGCCCAGCACCTCGGTCCGCAGATACGCCGCGAGCGTGCCGGCGCTGGGATAGTCGAAGACCAGCGTGGCAGGCAGGCTGAGACCGGTCTCCGCGGCCAGCCGATTGCGCAGGTCGACCGCAGTCAGCGAGTCGAAGCCCAGATCGCGGAAGGCCCGGTTCGGCTCGACCATCTCGGCGGACGCGAAACCGAGCACGGCGGCGGCGTGCTTGCGCACCAGATCGAGCAGCGCCCGGTCCCGCTCCCCCTCGGTCAGCGGCTCGAGCCGCTCGCGCAGCTGCGCCCCGGCGGCCTCGGCCCTCTCGCCGTCGTTCCCCTTCGTCTCCAGCCGCTGGACCTCTTCCAGCTCGCTCAGGAACCGGCTGTGCCGGACTGCGGTGAACGCCGGAGCGAACCGCTCCCAGTCCACGTCCACCACCGTCACCAGACCGTCGTCACCGGCCACCGCGCGCTCCAGAGCGGCGATCGCCAGCTCGGGTGCCATCGCGGGCAGACCACGCCGCGCCAGCTGCTCCCCCGCGTCGCCCTGGGTCACCATGCCTTCCTCGGCCCACGGACCCCAGGCGACAGAGGTGCCCGCCAGACCCCGCGCACGCCGCCGCTCCACCAGCGCGTCCAGGAAAGCGTTTCCGGAGCCGTAGACGCCCTGCTCAGCACCGCTCCACACGGCGGAAATGGAGGAGAAGACCACGAACGCGTCGAGCTCACGGTCGCCGAGCAGTTCGTCCAGATTGACGGCACCCGCCACCTTGCCGGACACCGCCCGGGCCGCGTCCGCGAGCTCCGTCTCCAGCAGGGAAGCCGTCATCGTGACACCCGCCGCGTGCACCACCCCGGTGAGCGGCTGGTGCTCCGGTACGGCGTCCAGGACGGCGGCGAGCGCGTCACGGTCCGCCGCGTCGCACGCGGCCACCGTCACCTCGGCGCCCATGCCCTCCAGCTCCGCCTTCAACTCGGCGGCGCCCTCGGCCTCGAGACCGCGGCGGCTGGTCAACACCAGATGCTCGGCACCGCTGCGGACCAGCCAGCGGGCCACCTGGCCACCGAGCCCGCCCGTGCCACCGGTCACCAGCACCGTGCCACGCGCCCGCCACGAGATCTCCTCGCCGGCGGTCTCGGCCGACCGCACCAGACGACGCGCGAACACACCCGAGCCGCGCACCGCCACCTGGTCCTCGCCGCCCCCGGCGGACAGCACACCCGCCAGCCGCGCCACCGCACGCTCATCCAGCGACTCCGGCAGATCGACCACACCACCCCACAGCTGGGGCAGCTCCAGCGCGGCCGCCCGGCCCAGCGCCCAGACCATCGCCTGCGTCGGGCTGGTGAGCCGATCCGAACGGCCCACCGACACCGCGCCCCGCGTACCACACCACAGCGAGGCTTCGATGCCCGCCCGGACCACGGCCCGCACCAGCACCAACGTCAGGGCGTAGCCGCCCGACAGCGCCGGATATCCCGGGCAGGGCTCCTCGTCCAGGGCGAGCAGGGACAGCACACCACCCAGCTCGGGGGTCTCCGCTGCCGCCTCGCGCAGCCGCTCCGCCAGCACGTCCGCGTCGAGGTCCCGCTCGTCCACCGCGACCGGGACCACACCCGCGCCGTGCCGCTCGAGCCCGGCGACAACCCCCGCCACCAGCTCGTCGCCGGCACGGGACGCCGGGACGACCACCAACCAGGTCCCCGACAGCGAGCCGTCGGCGACGTCGGAGGCCGGCTTCCACGACACCTTGTAGCGCCAGCCGTCGATCGTGGACTGGTCGCGATTGTTGCGGTGGTACGCGGACAGGGCGGGCAGCACCGCGCTCAGCGGCGCCTCGCTGTCCACCGCCAGCGCATCCGCCAGCGACTCCAGATCCTGGCGCTCCACCACCTCCCAGAACCGCGCATCGACAGAACCAGCGCCATCGGCCGCACTTCCGCCGGGCGGCAGACCGAATCCATCGAGCCAGTAGCGTTCATGCTGGAAGGCGTAGGTCGGCAGCTCCACCCGCCGTGCACCACGGCCCTCGTACACCGTCCGCCAGTCAACGCCGACCCCGCTGACGTGCAGTTCGGCGGCCGAGGTCAGGAACCGCTCCAGGCCGCCCTCGTCGCGCCGCAACGTGCCCACGACCACCGCCCGCGCCTCAGCCGCCTCCACCGTCTGCTGCACCGGCAGGGTCAACACCGGATGCGGGCTCACCTCGACGAACACGCCATGCCCACTGCCGAGCAGAGCGCGCGTCGTGGCCTCCAGCTCAACGGTCTGCCGCAGGTTGCGGTACCAGTACTCCGCGTCCAGACCGGCGGTGTCCACCAGCTCACCGGACACCGTCGAGTAGAACGGCACCTCCGACGAACGCGGCGCGATGTCCGCCAGAACCTTCAGCAGCTCCTCGCGGATCGCCTCCACATGCGCGGAGTGCGAGGCGTAGTCCACCGGAACCCGACGGACCCGCACCTCCTCGCCCTCCAGCTGGGCCACCATCTCATCCAGCGCCCCCGGATCACCGGAGACCACGACCGAGCCGGGGCCGTTGACCGCCGCGACGGAAATCGCGCCGTCCCAGGCGGCGAGACGCTCCTTGGCCGCGTCCGCCGACAGGCCGACGGACACCATGCCACCACGGCCCGCGAGACCCGCCGCGATCGCCTGCGACCGCAACGCCACCACCTTCGCCGCATCCTCCAGCGAGAGCGCACCCGCCACACACGCCGCCGCGATCTCACCCTGACTGTGACCCATCACCGCATCCGGCACCACACCCACCGAACGCCACAGCCTCGCCAACGACACCATCACCGCGAACAACACCGGCTGCACCACATCCACCCGGTCAAAACCAGGAGCACCCTCAGCCTCGCGCAGCACATCCGTCAACGACCAGTCCACATACGCCGACAGAGCCGACTCACACTCGCCGATCGCCTCCGCGAACACCGGCGAGGACTCCAACAACCCCACCGCCATACCCACCCACTGCGCCCCCTGCCCCGGGAACACGAACACCGACCGGCCACGAACATCCGCCACACCACGCGTCACACCGGAGACCACCTCGTCCCCGGCCAGCGCGCCCAACCGCTGCAGGAGTTCCTCACGGTCCCCACCCGTCACTACACCGCGATGCTCGAACACCGACCGCGACGCCACCAGCGAGTAACCCACGTCCAGCGTGCTCAGTTCGGTGCGGTCGAGCAGGTACGACCGCAGCCGCTCCGCCTGGGCGCGCAGGGCTTCCGGGCTCCGGCCGGAGAGGACCCAGGGGGCGATGCCGTGGTCGTCGGTGGGAGCCTCGTCCCGCTCCGCCTCGGCAGGTACCGGGGCCTGCTCGATGATGGTGTGCGCGTTCGTCCCGCTCACGCCGAACGACGACACGGCAGCCCGACGCGGACGCCCCATCTCCGGCCACTCCGTGGCCTCCGTAAGCAGCCGAACCTCGCCCGCCGACCAGTCCACCTGCCGCGACGGCTCATCCACATGCAGCGTCTTCGGCAGCACGCCGTGCCGCATCGCCATCACCATCTTGATGACGCCACCGACGCCCGCCGCGGCCTGGGTGTGGCCGATGTTCGACTTCAACGCGCCCAGCAGCAGCGGCCGGCCCTCGGGACGTTCCTGGCCGTAGGTGGCCAGCAGCGCCTGCGCTTCGATCGGGTCACCCAGCGGGGTACCGGTCCCGTGTGCCTCCACGGCGTCCACGTCAGCCGGCGACAGACGAGCGTTCGCCAGCGCCTGCCGGATCACGCGTTGCTGCGACGGGCCGTTCGGAGCCGTCAGGCCGTTGCTCGCGCCGTCCTGGTTGATCGCCGTACCCCGGACCACGGCCAGCACCGGGTGGCCGTTCCGCCGGGCGTCCGAGAGCCGCTCCAGGAGAAGCATGCCCACGCCCTCCGACCAGCCGGTGCCGTCCGCCGCGTTCGAGAACGCCTTGCACCGGCCGTCGGCGGAGAGTCCTCGCTGACGGCTGAACTCCACGAACACGTTCGGCGACGACATCACCGTCACGCCACCGGCGAGTGCCAGCTCGCATTCACCCTGACGCAGTGCCTGAGCCGCCAGATGCAGCGCCACCAGGGACGATGAACACGCCGTATCCACCGTCACCGCAGGTCCCTCGAGACCGAACGTGTACGAGATACGACCGGACGCCACGCTGCCCGCGCTGCCGGTGCCGATGGAGCCCTCGAAGCCTTCCGGAGCGTTCCCCTGGAGACGAGTGGCGTAGTCGTTGTACATGACACCGACGAATACGCCGGACCGGCTGCCCTGGTTGGCGACCGGATCGATCCCGGCCCGCTCGAACGCCTCCCAAGAGGTCTCCAGCAGCAACCGCTGCTGCGGGTCCATCGCCATGGCCTCACGCGGCGAGATCCCGAAGAACACCGGGTCGAACTGGTCCGCGTCATGCAGGAATCCGCTGTTCCGGACGTAGTACGTGCCCTCCCGGTCGGGGTCCGGGTCGTACATCCCCTCAAGGTCCCAGCCGCGATTGGACGGAAACTCGGACACCGCGTCCGTACCCGCCATCACCAGCTGCCACAGTTCCTCGGGCGTCCGCACCCCGCCCGGGAAACGGCAGCTCATGCTCACGATCACGATGGGGTCGTCGTCCACCGGTGCACCGGGTCCGGCCACCTCCCCCAGGCCTGCCGACGAGACGACGCCGTCCCCGCCCAGAAGTTCGTCGCGCAGGTGGCCGACGAGTGCCATCGGGGTCGGATAGTCGAAAATCAGCGTGGCGGACAGTCGCAGGCCGGTCTCCGCGGTGAGCCGATTCCTCAGATCGACGGCCATCAGTGAGTCGAAGCCGAGTTCCTTGAAGGGCTGCCGCGTGCTCACCGTCTCGGGGGTGGCGTGCCCAAGGGCCGCCGCGATCTGAACGCGGACCAGCTCCAGCAGCATCTCGTCCTGCGCCGTCTGCGGCAGACCCACGAGGCGCCGGCGCAATTCGTCGGGAAGACTTGCGCTCTGCTCCGATCGCGCGGTACGGCGCGTCATCACGTGGGGCACGACGTTGCGGAAGACAGTGGGGAGTTCGGCGCCCTGCGCACGCAGCGTAGGGATGTCCAGCCGCAGCGGGACCGGCACGCTTTCGTCCGACACCAACGCGGCGTCGAACAATTCGAGCCCTTCCTCGGAGGTGAGCGGCACCAGACCCGACCGCGACACCCTGCGCAGGTCCTCCTCGCCGAGGTGTCCGGTCATGCCGCTGGCCTCGGCCCACAGACTCCACGCCATCGACACACCCGGCAGCCCCCGCGTCCGGCGCCAGGACGCCAGGCCGTCCAGGAACACGTTCGCCGCCGCGTAGTTGCTCTGCCCGGCACCGCCCAGCACACCGGTGGCCGAGGAGAACAGCACGAACGCCGACAGGTCCATTCCCGCGGTCAGCTCATGCAGATTCCACGCCGCGTCCACCTTCGCCCGCAACACCGGCTCAACCCGCTCACGCGTCAACGACGTCAGCAGCCCATCGTCGAGCACACCCGCCGCATGCACCACACCACTCAGACCAAAACCCTCCGGCAACCCCGACAACACCCCCGCCAGAGCCACACGGTCCGCGGCATCGCACGCCACGATGACCACCTCCGCGCCGGCGGCCTCCAGCTCCGCCCGCAATTCCGGCGTGCCCTCGGCCTCCGCACCACGACGGGACAGCAGCACCAGCTTCTCGACGCCGTGCCGGGCCACCAGGTGCCGAGCCACCAGGCCGCCCAGCACGCCCGTGCCACCCGTCACCAACACCGCACCCGAACCAAACCCAGCCGATTCCGGACCGGCCACAGCCGGCACCCGCCCCAGGCGCGGCACCCGCACCACACCGGACCGCACCACCAGCTGATCCTCGCCCAAGGCCAGCATCCCGGGAAGGAGATCGGCCACCCCCTCCACATCATCGGTATCCACCAGCACCAGGCGGCCGGGATTCTCCGCCTGCGCGGACCGCACCAGGCCCCACGCCGCGGCCCCCGCCAAATCCCTCACGCCAGCGCCATCACCCACGTCCACCGCGCCCCGCGTCACCAACACCAACCGCGCGTCCGAGGACTCCTGATCGGTCACCCACGACCTCACCCACTCAAAAGCCTCAAGCACCTCCCTATGAACCTCACCCACCACGTCCGCACCGCTGGAGACCACCCGCACAACCTCCACGTCCGGCACGGGCACCGCCCGATCCGCCGCGGGCGCGTTCACCCATTCCAGCCGGAACAACGCGTCCCGGGCCGCCCCACCCGCAACCCGCAGCTGACCAGCCTCGACCGGCCGCAACGCCAAAGACTCCACCGACGCCACCGCACGCCCGGACTCGTCCCCCACCACCACCGACACCGCACCCGAATTGCCCTCCGTCGCCGGCGCCAGCCTTACTCGCAGCGAGGAGGCACCGACCGCGCCGAGCGAGAATCCACGCCACGAGAACGGCAGCAGACTGCCCGAACCACCCGCCAGAGCCTCACTCACGCCCATCGCGTGCAACGCCGCGTCGAACAACGCCGGGTGCAAACCGAACTCACCCGCACGCTCCCGCTCCCCCTCCGGAAGCGACACCTCCGCGAACACCTCGTCGCCACGCCGCCACGCACGCTTCAGCCCCTGGAAAACCGGCCCATACTGCAAACCGTTCTCCGCGGCCCGCACATACTGCCCCGACACATCCGCGACCTCAGCCCCCGCCGGAGGCCACGCCCCGAAATCAAAGGAGGCCCCATCAGCGCCTTCGGCCGGCGCGAGCGCCCCACGGGCATGGCACGCCCAAGCCGCGCCCTCTCCCTCCGCCTCGTCCCGCGAGAACACACTCACCTCGCGGTAGCCGGAAGCATCCGCCTGGCCCACCTCGACCTGAAGGTGCACCCCGCCCTTCTCGGGCACGATCAGCGGCGTTTCCAGGATCAGTTCCTCAACCCGGCCACAACCGACCTGGTCGCCCGCCTGCAGCGCCAACTCCACGAGCGCCGTTCCCGGCAGCAACACGACGCCGTGCACGGCGTGATCGGCCAGCCACCCATGCGTGGCCAAAGACAACCGCCCACTCAGCACCACGCCGCCACCACTCGCCAGCGACACCACCGCACCCAGCAACGGATGCCCCAGCGAGCCCAACCCCACCGAAGCCACATCGCCCGCACCCGCGGGCACATCGAGCCAGTAACGCTCCCGCTGGAAGGCATACGTCGGCAACCCGACCCGTCGGCCACCACGCTCCTCCAACGCGGCGGCCCAATCCACCCGGACGCCATGGGTGAACAGCTCAGCGGCACTGATCAAGAATCGCTCAAGTCCACCGTCGTCACGCCGCAGCGTGCCGAGAACCACGGCCTCTGTCTGGGCGGCCTCGATGGTCTGCTGCACCGGCAGCCTCAGCACCGGATGGGGACTCACCTCGACGAACACCGAGTGCCCGTCGGCGAACAGCCTGCGGGTGGTGGCCTCCAGCTCGACGGTCTGCCGCAGATTCCGGTACCAGTACTCCGCGTCCAGCCCAGCCGTGTCCATCGGTTCACCGGTAACCGTCGAGTAGAAAGGCACCTCCGACGAGCGCGGCTCGATGTCCGCCAGGACCTTCAGCAGCTCCTCATGGACCTCCTCCACCAAGACGGAGTGCGACGCATAGTCGATGGCAACCCGACGGACCCGGATCCCCTCGCCTTCCAACGCCGTGAACAGCTCATCCAGCGCCTTCCCAGCACCCGCCACCACTACCGAACCGGGACCGTTGACCGCGGCCACGGACACGGCGCCGTTCCAAGCGGCGATACGTTCCCGCGCCTGGTCGATCGGCAGTCCGACCGACACCAGCCCACCACGGCCGGCCAGCCTCGCCGCGATCACCCGCGACCGCAACGCCACCACCTTGGCCGCGTCCTCCAGCGAGAGGGCACCCGCGACGCACGCCGCGGCGATCTCGCCCTGGCTGTGGCCCATCACCGCGTCCGGCTCCACACCCACCGAACGCCAGAGCCGCGCCAGCGACACCATCACCGCGAACAGCACCGGCTGAACGACGTCCTCCCGGTCATACCCGGGAGCACCGTCGACACCACGCAGCACCCCGGTCAGCGACCAGTCCACGTAAGGCGCCAACGCGGCCTCACACTCGGCCATCGCCTCCGCGAACACCGGCGAGGACTCCAGCAGTCCGACCGCCATGCCCACCCACTGTGCCCCCTGGCCCGGGAACACGAAAACGGAACGGCCGGGAGGCGCGCTCTCGCCCACCACCACGCCCGGATGAGCCGACTTCTCCGCCACCGCGGCCAAGCCCGCCAGCAGTTCGTCCCGGTCGCGGCCCACCACCACCGCTCGGTGCTCCAGCACCGACCGGGTCGTCACCAACGACAGCGCCACATCGGCCACACCGTACTCCGGGCGCTCCGCCACGAAATCCCGCAGCCGCCCGGCCTGGGCCCGCAATCCCTCCGCACCACGTCCGGACACCACCCAGGCCACCGGACCATCGACGCCCTCGGCCTCGGCGGCATCGACCACCTCGGCCTCCGGAGCCTGCTCCAAGAGCACATGTGCGTTGGTCCCGCTCACCCCGAACGAGGACACACCGGCCCTGCGCGGTGCCCCCGTCTCCGGCCACGGGGTCGGCTCGGTCAGCAGCGACACCGCTCCCGCCGACCAGTCCACGTGCTCCGACGGCTCCTCCACGTGCAGGGTCTTCGGCAGCACACCGTGCCGCATCGCCATCACCATCTTGATGACGCCACCCACGCCGGCGGCCGCCTGGGTGTGCCCCATGTTCGACTTCAACGACCCCAGCCACAACGGCCGGTCCGCCCCGGGGCGCTCCTTGCCGTAGGTGGCCAGCAGCGCCTGCGCCTCGATCGGGTCACCCAGCGTCGTACCCGTGCCGTGTGCCTCCACCGCGTCCACATCGGCCGCCGACAGGCCCGCGTTCCGCAGCGCGTCGCGGATCACCCGCTGCTGCGAGGGACCGTTCGGCGCGGTCAGCCGGCTGCTCGCCCCGTCCTGGTTGACGGCGGCGCCCCGTACCACGGCCAGTACCTGGTGCCCGTTGCGCCGCGCGTCGGACAGCCGTTCCAGCAGCAGCACACCGGCGCCTTCGGACCATGAGGTGCCGTCGGCCGCGTTCGAGAACGACTTGCAGCGCCCGTCGACGGCGAGTCCGCGCTGCCGGCTGAACTCGATGAACACCCCTGGTGTCGCCATCATGGCCACGCCTCCGGCGAGCGCCAGCGAGCAGTCGCCCTTGCGGAGGGCCTGCACGGCCAGGTGCAGCGCCACGAGCGACGAGGAGCACGCCGTGTCCACGGTCACCGCGGGACCTTCGAAGCCGAAGGTGTAGGAGATGCGGCCGGAGGCGACGCTTCCCGCGCTGCCGTTGCCGAGGTGGCCTTCGAGGCCCTCGGGGATCGACTGGATGCGGGAGCCGTAGTCGTTGTACATCACACCGACGAACACGCCGGTGCGGCTGCCGCGCACGGACGCCGGGTCGATTCCCGCCCGCTCCAGCGCCTCCCATGAGGTCTCCAGCAGCAGCCGCTGCTGCGGATCGGTCGCCAGCGCCTCCCGCGGGCTCATGCCGAAGAACGCGGCGTCGAAGCCGTTCGCGTCGTGCAGGAACCCGCCCTCACGCGTGTAGCTCTTGCCCGGCTTCTCCGGGTCCGGGTCGTACAGGTCCTCGTCCCATCCCCGGTCCACGGGGAAGGTGGAGATGGCGTCAGTGCCCGAGGCGACCAGCTCCCACAGGTCTTCCGGCGATTCCACGCCACCCGGATACCTGCATCCCATGCCGACGATCGCGATGGGTTCCGTGTCCCTGTCCTTGAGTTCCCGCAGCTCTTGACGAGTCTCATGCAGACTGGCCGTCGCGCGCTTGAGGTAATCGCGCAGTTTGGTGTCGCTCACTGCCTCTTGTCACTCCTCTGAGAACCCCGGGACAGGGGGTTGAAAGCCTTCGGCCGGTAACTTCCAGGGACGGGGTGCGTTCCGCTCACGACGTTCCGAGCTCCTCGTCGAGGAAGTCGAAGATCTCGTCGTCGGTCGCCGACTCGAACTTGTCGGCGGCAGCGACCCCACCGTTCGTCGTCTGGGTCCGCTGGCCTGCGGTCAGCTTCGCCAGCACCTGCTGCAAGCGTGATGTGAGGTGTGTCCTGGCGGCTTCGTCCGCCACCACCTCGGCGAAGGAGTTCTCCAGCTTCTCCAGCTCCGACAGCACCGGCAGCACCACCGACGCGTCCGGCTCTTCCGCGACGAGTTCCTCCGCCAGATACCCGGCCAGCGCCCTGGACGTCGTGTAGTCGAACAGCAGGGTGGCGGGCAGCCGAAGGCCGGTCACCGTGCCCAGCTGGTTGCGCAGTCCGACCGCGGTCAGCGAGTCGAAGCCGAGCTCGAGGAATCCACGGTCCGGGACGATGGCGCGAGTGTTGTCGTGGCCCAGCGCCATGGCCGCGTGCTCGGTCACCAGTTCCAGGAGCGCCTGCTGCCGGGCGGCAGGCTTCATCGAGCCGATGCGGCGACGCAGGTCGGCGGGGTCGGCGCCGGAACCGGCCGTGGATGTCCTCGCGGGGCCGCGCCGAGCCGTGGTCCGGATGATGCCCCGCAGCAGGGCCGGGATCGGCCCGTCCTGGGCTCGCCACGCCGAGGCGTTGAGCCGTGCCGGGACCAGGGTGGCCGCGTCGATGCCGCAAGCGGCGTCGAACAGGGCCAGGGCCTCCTCGGAGGCCATCGGAGTCACGCCGTCCCGGGCGATGCGCCGCGTATCGGCCTCGTCCAGCTTGCCGGTCATGCCGCTGCGCTCCGCCCACAGCCCCCATGCCTGTGACTGGGCGGGAAGGCCCTCGGCCCGGCGCCGGTGCGCGAACGCGTCCAGGAAGGCGTTGGCGGCGGCGTAGTTGGCCTGGCCCGGGCCGCCGAGCGTCCCGGAGAGCGAGGAGAAGAGCACAAACGCGGACAGGTCGAGCCCGGCGGTCAGCTCGTGCAGGTTGAGCACCGCGTCGGCCTTGGGCCGCAGCACGCGGTCGATGCGCTCGGGTGTGAGGGCCTCGACGACGCCGTCGTCCAGCACTCCGGCCGTGTGAATCACGGCGGTGAGCGGGTGCTCGTCCGGCACGGAGGCCAGAAGCGCGGCGAGGGAGTCGCGGTCGGCGGTGTCGCAGGCGGCGACCGTGGCGTGGGCGCCGAGGTCCGCCAGCTCCGTCCGCAGTTCGGCCGCGCCGTCCGCGGCGAGGCCGCGGCGGCTGGCCAGCACGAGGTGGCGCACGCCGTGCTCGCCGACGAGATGCCGGGCGACCAGGCCCCCGAGGCCGGACGCCGCTCCGGTGACCAGGACGGTGCCCTGCGGGTCCCAGGTGATGCCGGTCGTGGCCGTGTCCTGCTCGGGCGCGTTGCCGCGAGCCGGGACCCGGGCCAGCCTGCCGGCCAGAACCGTGCCGTCGCGGACCACGATCTGCGGTTCATCGGCGGTGAGCGCCGCCGGGAGGACCCGGCGTGAGCCGTCCTGCTCGTCCAGGTCGGCCAGCACGAACCGGTCGGGGTTCTCGGACTGGGCCGAGCGCACCAGGCCCCAGACGGCCGCGCCGGCGGGGTCGGCGACATCGGTGTCGTCGCCCGCCGCCATGGCGCCCCGGGTGAGGAATACCAGCCGGGAGGCGCCGAAGAGGTCGTCGGCCAGCCAGCTCTTGAGCAGGTCGAGGGCGCGGTGGCCGACTTCCCGTACCATCTGCGCCAGGTCGCGCGTCCGGCGGCTGCGGGACACGCAGGCGGCCAGGACGACGTCGGGCGCGGTGGCGCCCGCGTCGATGGCCCCGGCCAGGGCCGCGAGATCCGGGTAGGTGTCCACCGTGACACCGGCCGATCGGAGGGCGCCGGTCACCTCGGCCTGGTCCGGTCCGACGAGCGCCCAGGGTCCGGCCACCGCGTCATTCGGGGCGCGGGAGGTGTCCGGGGCGGTCGGCACCCACTCGACCTGGTACAGCGACTCGTAGCGCTGGGCGGAGTTCACCTGCTCCGGGGCCACGGGCCGCAGGACGAGGGAGTCCACCGAGGCGACGAGCGCGCCGGAGGTGTCGGTGGCGTGCAGCGAGACCGTGTCCTCGGCGACGCTGCCGAGCCGTACGCGCAGCGCGGACGTGCCGGCGGTGTGGAGGGTCACCCCGTTCCAGGAGAACGGAAGGGTGCTGCCGTCGGTGCCGGACGGCTTGAACGCCACGGTGTGCAGCGAGGCGTCGAGCAGTGCCGGGTGCAGACCGTACCGCGCGGCCTCGGCTTCCTGCGCCTCGGGCAGGTCGACCTCGGCGAAGATCTCGTCGCCACGGCGCCAGGCGGCTCGCAGCCCCTGGAAGGCCGGGCCGTAGGCGAAGCCGACGTCGACGAACCGGTCGTAGAGGTCGGCCACCTCGATCGGCTTCGCGTCCGCGGGCGGCCACACGGCGAAGTCGGCGGCCACGGACTCCGGTGCCGTGGTGGCCGGGTCCCTGGTGAGCAGGCCGGTCGTGTGGCGGGTCCAGGGGTCGTCCGGCTGGGCGTCCTCGGACCTGGAGTACAGGTTGAGCGAACGGGCTCCGGACTCGTCCGGCTCGCCCACGGTGAGCTGGATCTGGACCGCGCCCCGTGCGGGCAGGACCAGCGGCGTCTCGATGGTCAGCTCGTCCAGCCGCTCGTAGCCCACCTGCTCGGCCGCGCGCAGGGCGAGCTCCACGAAGGCCGTGCCGGGGAAGAGGACGGTGTCCGCGAAGGCGTGGTCGGCCAGCCACGGCTGGGAGGAGACGGACAGGCGGCCGGTGAACAGGTACGTGTCGGTGTCGGCCAGGGCGACGGCGGCGCCGAGGAGCGGGTGGTCGGGCGAGTTCAGCCCCGCCGAGGTCACATCGCCACTGGCGGCCGGCGCCGATTCGAGCCAGTAGCGCTGCCGCTGGAAGGCGTAGGTGGGCAGCTCCACCCGCCGGGCGCCACGCCCGGCGAACACCGCCTCCCACTTCACCGTGGTGCCGTGGACGTGCAGTTCGGCCAGCGCCATGGTCAGCGACTGGATCTCGGCGCGGTCCTTGCGCAGCACGGGGACGAGGGAAGGAGCGGGCCCGCCATCCGACTCCCCAGCCGTCAGGCAGTCCTGGGCCATCGCGGTGAGCACACCGTCCGGGCCCACCTCCACGAACGACGTCACGCCCAGGTTCTCCAGGGCCCGTACCCCGTCCGCGAACCGCACCGCCTCCCGCACATGCCGCACCCAGTACTCCGGCGAGCACAGCTCATCCGCGTTCACCGACGTGCCGGTGACGTTGGAGACCAGGGAGAGGGTCGGTGAAGCGAACGACAGCCCCTCGACGACCTTCCGGAAGTCACCGAGCACCCCGTCCATGCGCGGGGAGTGGAAGGCGTGGCTCACGCGCAGGCGGCGCGTCTTACGGCCCTCCCGCTCCCACTGTCCGGCGATCTCCAGCACGGCGGGCTCATCGCCCGCGATGACCACGGCGGTCGGGCCGTTGATCGCGGCGATGCTCACCTCGGCCTCACGACCGGCGAGCGACGCGGCGATCTCCGCCTCGGGCGCCTGGACGGCCACCATCGCGCCGCCCTCGGGGAGCGCCTGCATCAGACGGCCACGGGCCGCCACCAGCGCGCACGCGTCCTCCAGCGAGAAGACGCCCGCCACATGCGCGGCGGCGACCTCGCCGATGGAGTGGCCGATGAGCACATCCGGGGTGACGCCCCAGTGCTCCAGCAGCCGGAACAGCGCCACCTCGATGGCGAACAGCGCGGGCTGGGTGAACGCCGTCTGGTTCAGGAGTCCGGCGTCCGCACTGTCCTCGGCCGCGAACATCACCTCGGTGAGCGGACGGTCGAGCAGCACATCGAGATGTGCGCACACCTCGTCCAGTGCCTGGGCGAACACCGGGAAGGCGTCGTACAGCTCCCGGCCCATGCCCAGGCGCTGCGCACCCTGGCCCGAGAACAGGAACGCCGTCTTGTGCTCGGCCCGCGCCACGCCCTGGATCAGGGTGGCCGCGTTCCTGCCCTCCGCCAGCGCGTCGAGTCCGGACAGGAACTGCGCGGGCTCCTCGGCGACCACAACGGCGCGGTGGGTCAGGGCGGAACGGGTCGTCGCCAGCGAATAGCCGATGTCGGCGACGTCAGCGGCGTGCGCGGTACGCACGCCGTCGAGCTCGCGCAGTCGCCGGGCCTGAGCGCTCAGCGCCTCAGGGCTGCTGCCGGAGAGCAGCCAGGGAACCACCGCGGTGCCGACCGGCGAACCGGTGGCCTCGCCGCCCGTTTCCGGCGTCGGCGACGCGACGGCGTCAGCCGCCTCGATGATGGTGTGCGCGTTGGTGCCGCTGATCCCGAAGGACGACACGGCCGCCCGGCGCGGGCGGTCCGTCTCCGGCCACGAGGTCGGCTCGCGCAGCAGGGACACGGCGCCGCTGGTCCAGTCGATGTGCGGCGAGGGCTCGTCCGCGTGGAGCGTCTTCGGCAGGACGCCCGTACGCATGGCCATCACCATCTTGATGACCCCTGCCACACCGGCGGCCGCCTGCGTGTGCCCGATGTTCGACTTGACGGAGCCCAGCCACAGCGGCCGGTCCTCCGGCCGCCCCTGGCCGTAGGTGGCCAGCAGTGCCTGGGCCTCGATCGGGTCACCGAGCGAGGTGCCCGTGCCGTGGGCTTCCACCGCGTCCACATCGGCGGTCGACAGGCCCGCGTTCTCCAGGGCCTTGCCGATCACCCGCTGCTGCGCCGGGCCGTTCGGGGCGGTCAAGCCATTGGAGGCACCGTCCTGGTTGATCGCCGAGCCTCGGACGACAGCCAGCACCTCGTGGCCGTTGCGCCGGGCGTCCGACAGCCGCTCCACCAGCAGCAGGCCCACGCCCTCGGACCAGCCCGTGCCATCGGCCTCGGCGGAGAACGGCTTGCACCGTCCGTCCGGCGACAGCACACGCTGGGCGCTGAACTCGATGAACGTGCCCGGCGTGACCATGATGGTCACACCGCCGGCCAGCGCCATGTCGCACTCGCCCTGGCGCAGGGACTGGCAGGCTAGGTGCAGGGCGACCAGCGACGACGAACACGCGGTGTCCACCGTCACGGCCGGGCCCTCGAAGCCGAAGGTGTAGGAGAGGCGGCCGGAGGCGACGCTCGAGGCGCTGCCGAGTCCGAGATAGCCCTGCACACCGTCCGGTGCGCTGATGGCCCGCCCGCCGTAGTCCTGGTAGTTCGAGCCGATGAAGACGCCCGCCTGGCTGCCACGCAACGCCGCCGGGTCGATCCCGGCACGCTCGAACGCCTCCCAGGAGGTCTCCAGCAGCAGCCGCTGCTGCGGGTCCATGGCCAGGGCCTCACGCCGCGAGATACCGAAGAAGTCCGGATCGAAGTCGGAGACGTTGTCCAGGAATCCGCCGGTGCGTGCGTAGGTCTTACCCGGCTTGTCGGGGTCGGGGTCGTACAGCCCGTCGAGGTCCCAGCCACGGTCGTCGGGGAACCCGGAGATCGTGTCGACTCCGGCGTTCACCACGTCCCACAGCTGCTCCGGGGTCCGCACGCCGCCCGGGAACCGGCAGCTCATCGCCACGATCGCGATGGGCTCATCGAACGAGTCCGAGCGGGTCGGCGCCGTCTCGGCGGAACCGCCCTCCTCGGTGCCGAACATCTGGCCGTTCAGGAACCGTGCCAGCACCGTGGGCGTGGGGTAGTCGAAGACCAGGCTGACCGGCAGCCGCAGCCCGGTCGCCGCGCCGATCCGATTGCGCAGTTCAACGGCGGTCAGCGAGTCGAAGCCGAGGTCGCGGAAGGCACGGTCCGACGCGACCGCGTCCGCGCTGTCGTGCGCGAGGACATCGGCGGCCTGGGCACGCACCAGGTCCCGCAGCGCCCCTTCGCGCTTCTCCGCGGGCAGGGCCGCCAGCCGGTCGTGGAGTTCCCCCCGCCCGGGGGCGGCACTGCCCTCCGTGAGCTGCTTCCCGGTGGTCGTGCTCCGCGCGCTCCGCAGCTGGCGGAAGAGAGGAGTGTCGACGGAGTCCGCTTCGAAGCGTGTCCAGTCGATGTCCGCGACCGCGAGGAACGTCTCGTCGTGGTCCAATGCCTGCTGCAGCGCTGAAATCGCCAGCTCGGGGGGCATGGCCAGGATCCCCGACCGGCTCATCCGCTCGCCGACCTCGCCCGTGGCGAGGCCGCCTCCGGCCCAGGCACCCCAGGCGATGGAGGTCGCCGGAAGCCCATCCGCGCGCCGCTGCAACGCCAACGCGTCGAGGTAGGCGTTACCCGCCGCGTAGCTACCCTGGCCCGGACCGCCCAACGTAGCCGCCGCCGAGGAGAACAGCACAAACGCCGACAGGTCCATCCCGGCGGTCAGCTCATGCAGATTCCGCGCCGCGTCCACCTTCGGACGCAGCACCCCGGCCGCCCGACCCGCCGTCAGGGCGTCCACCACACCGTCGTCCAGCACACCGGCCGCATGCACCACGGCCGTCAGCGGGAACTCCTGCGGAATCGCGTCCAGCACCGCGGCCAGCGCCGCACGGTCCGCGGCGTCACACGCCGGCACCGTCACCCGGGCACCCAGCGCCTCCAGCTCCGCCTTCAACTCGGCGGCGCCCTCGGCCTCCATACCACGACGGCTCGTCAGCACCAGATGCTCAGCACCGGTACGCGCCAGCCAGCGGGCCACATGGCCACCGAGCGCACCCGTACCACCGGTCACCAGCACCGAACCACTCGGACGCCAGCCATCCGCGGCCGTGGCCTCAGGCGCGGAGGCCCGCACCAGCCGCTTGGCGAAGACGCCGGACCCGCGCACCGCGACCTGATCCTCGCCCTCCGCGGCGGTCAGCACTCCGGCCAGACGGGTCATCGCGCGGTCGTCCATGGTCTCGGGCAGGTCCACGACGCCGCCCCAGCGCTGGGGGTACTCCGCCTCAAGGATCCGGCCCAGGCCCCACAGCATCGACTGCACCGGGCTCACCAGCCGGTCGGAGCGTCCCACCGACACCGCGCCCCGGGTGCCGCACCACAGCGGAGCCACCACATCCGCATCGCCCAGCGCCTGAACCAGGCCCACCGTCGCCGCCAGCCCGGCCGGGACCACCTCGAACGACTCATGTGCCGACTCGTCCAGCCCCAGCAGCGAGAACACACCCGCCACGCCCGACGGCTCCACCGCTGCGCCATCGAGGGCCACGCGCAGCCGCTCCGTAATCACCTCACGGTCATCCGACGCCCCGACGGCTACGCGAACCACATGCGCACCGCGCCCGGCCAGCCCGTCCAGCACGGTGGCGACCAATACATCGTCACCACGGCCTTCCGAAAAGGCCACGAGCCAGGTGCCCGAGAGCGTGGTCTCGGACGCGGACGCCAGGGGCTTCCAGACCGCCTGGTAACGCCAGCCGTCCACCGTGTTCTGTTCACGCCGCTGACGGCGCCAGGACGACAGCGCCGGAAGCAACGCCGTCAACGACGACTGCTGGTCCTCGTCCGCCACCTCCAACGTCCGTGTCAGCGCCTCCAGGTCCTCGCGCTCCACCGCCTCCCAGAAGCGCGCGTCCACCGCATCCGCGCTCAAGCCGTTACCGGCAGCCGCCTCGACAACCGGGTTGGCGTCCAGCCAGTAGCGCTGGTGCTGGAAGGCATAGGTGGGCAGGTCGACGGGGTGCGCACCGGTTCCGGCGAACACCGTCCGCCAGTCCACGGCGATGCCGCCGACGTGGGCTTCGGCCAGGGAGGTCAGGAACCTTTCCGGGCCGCCTTCGTCGCGGCGCAGCGAGCCGACGGCCGCCACGGGGGTGCCGTGGCCCTCGGCCGTCTGCTCGATGCCCATGGTCAGCACCGGATGCGCGCTGGCCTCCACGAACGTCTGGAAACCCTCATCGAGAAGCACCCGCACGGTCTCGTCGAAACGCACCGTCTGACGCAGATTCCGGTACCAGTACGCGGCGTCCAGACCGGCCGTGTCCAGCACCCCGCCGGTCACCGTCGAATAGAACGGCACCGACGACGAGCGCGGGGCGATTCCCGCGAGGATCTGCTGAAGCTCGTCCTCGATGGCCTCGACATGAGCGCAATGCGAGGCGTAGTCCACGGGAATCCGGCGGGCCCGGATCTCCTCCGCCTCGCAAACCGCCAGCAACTCCTCCAGCGCGTCGACGTCACCGGAGACCACGACCGCCGAAGGACCGTTCACCGCCGCCACCGACAACCGCTCACCCCACGCCTCAAGCCGCTCCCGCAACGCCTCCACCGGCAGCGACACCGACACCATGCCCCCGCGCCCGGACAACGCCCGAATCGCCTGGCTGCGCAGCGCCACCACCTTCGCGGCATCCTCCAACGACAACGCACCCGCCACACACGCCGCCGCGATCTCACCCTGCGAATGACCGATGACCGCCGCCGGCTCCACACCGTACGAACGCCACAACTCCGCCAACGACACCATCACCGCCCACAACACCGGCTGCACCACATCCACCCGCTCCAACGCCACCGCAGCACCCTCACCGCCGCGCAACACCTCCACCAGCGACCAGTCCACATGCGGCGCCAGGGCCGCCGCACATTCCTCGATCCGCTCCGCGAACACCGGCGAGGAATCCAGCAGCCCGGCCGCCATCCCCACCCACTGCGACCCCTGACCAGGGAAGACGAACGCAACCCCGGCACTGCGCTTGGCAACGCCTTCGACCAGCCCGGAGCCGCCCCGGCCCGCAAGGTGATCAGTCAGCGCCCGTACGGCCCCCGCACGATCGGAGGCCAGCACGACCGAACGGTGCTCGAAGGCGGTCCGCGTCGTGGCGAGGGAGAATCCGATGTCCTCGGCCGCGACCTCCGGGTGCCGCTCCACATGCTCCAGCAGCCGCCTGGTCTGGGCGCGCAGCGCCGCCTCGGACTTGCTCGACAGCAGCCAGGGGACGAGCGGCAACGCCGTCCGGGGCACCGCCGCCCCCTCCGCCACGCCCGCGTCAGAAGCGGTGTCGGCAGCGGCCGGCGACGGCGCCTCCTCGATGATGGCGTGGGCGTTGGTGCCGCTGATGCCGAACGAGGACACACCAGCCCGGCGCGGCTCCTCACCCCCGGGCCACGCGGTGGCCTCGGCGAGGAGCTCGACAGTGCCCGTCGCCCAGTCCACGTGCGGGGACGGCTCCTCGATGTGCAAGGTGGGCGGCAGCATGCCGTGCCGCATCGCCAGCACCATCTTCATCACACCCGCCACACCGGCGGCCGCCTGCGTATGACCGATGTTCGACTTCACCGACCCCAGCCGCAGCGGATCATCCGCCGTACGCTCACGGCCGTACGTGGCCAGCAGCGCCTGCGCCTCGATCGGATCACCCAGCGACGTCCCCGTCCCATGCGCCTCCACCGCATCGACCTGCCCGGCCGTGAGCCCGGCGTTGGCCAACGCCTGACGGATCACCCGCTGCTGCGACGGTCCATTGGGAGCGGACAGCGCACTGCTCGCACCGTCCTGATTGATCGCCGTACCCCGCACAACCGCCAACACACGATGCCCATTGCGCCGCGCATCGGACAGCCGCTCCAGGAACAGCATGCCCACACCCTCAGCAGGCCCGAACCCGTCCGCCCCCGCCGCGAACGGCTTGCACCGCCCATCCGCCGCAAGCCCACGTTGACGGCTGAAGCCAATGAACGTGCCAGGGGTGGCCATGACGGTGACACCACCGGCCAGAGCCAGGGAACACTCCCCCTGGCGCAGCGCCTGCACCGCCAGATGCAGAGCCACCAGCGACGAGGAACACGCGGTGTCCACCGTCACCGCCGGACCCTCCAGACCCAGGGTGTAGGCCACACGCCCGGACACGACACTGATGGCGCTGCCGGTCACCAGATGACCCTCGACACCATCGGGGGCCTCGTGCACCCGCGGCCCGTAGTCAGGGGCCACCGCCCCGACGAAGACCCCGGACCGACTGCCCTTGAGCGAGGCCGGATCAATACCCGCCCCCTCGATCGCCTCCCACGAAGTCTCCAGCAGCAGCCGCTGCTGGGGGTCCATCGCCATCGCCTCACGTGGCGAGATCCCGAAGAAATCGGCGTCGAAGTCGCCGACGTCGTGCAGGAACCCACCCTCACGCGCATACGAGGTACCCGGCCGATCAGCGTCCGCGTCATAGAGCGAGTCGAGATCCCAGCCGCGGTCCTCGGGAAACGGTGTGATGGCGTCCTCGGCCCCGCTCAGCAGCCGCCAGAACTCCTCGGGGGTGCGCACCCCGCCGGGGAAGCGGCAGCTCATCCCGACGATCGCGATCGGCTCCCGGGCCGCCGACTCCACATCCTGGAGACGCTGCCGCGTCTGGTGCAGATCAGCCGTCACCCGCCGGAGGTAGGCGAGCAGCTTTTCTTGTTCCGACATCAGAACCTCTCGGAGTCAGCGCTTCGGGGGCGGGTGGGCGGCGGGCAGGTGTGGCTTCGTGGATGCGCCGTGGTGGTGGCCGCTGGTCGGATCACGACGTCCCGAACTCCTCGTCGATGAAGGCGAAGAGTTCGTCGGCCGCCGCCGTCTCCAGGTGGTCGGCGACACCGTCCGCATCGCCGGAGCCGTTGGTCGCTCCGCCGGCCTGGCCGTCCGGCACCGGGCCGCCACGGCCGCCGTCCCACTGGGACAGCAGGCGCTTCAGTCGGTCGGCCACCATCGTGCGGGTGGCGTCGTCGGCCGAGGTGTCCGTGCCGAGCAACGCGGCTTCCAGCCGGTCGAGTTCGGCAGCCACATCGGGCGCGTCGTCCGCCGCCACGGGGGCGATCTCCGCACCCAGGTGTCCGGCCAACGCCGCGGGCGTCGGGTAATCGAAGATGAGCGTGGCGGGCAGGCGTAGCCCGCTGGCCGCGTTCAGCCGGTTACGCAGCTCGACCGCGGTGAGCGAGTCGAAGCCCAACTCCAGGAAGCCACGATCGGTATCCACCGCGGACGCCGTCCCATGACCGAGCACCGTGGCAGCGTGCTCCTGGACCAAACGCAGCAGCATCCGCCGCCGCTCCCCCTGGCCAAGCCCGGCCAGCCGCCGCGCCAACGACGCCTCCTGCGAACCAGCCTCTTCCTGGGCCGAGGCGCGCCGGGGTGTAACGGACCGCCGTACGAGCCCACTCAGCAACGGAGGCATGGGCGAGGTATCGGCGGCGGCCGCCAACTGGCCGAGGTCGAGCCGGGCGGGCACCACCACACCCTCGGCCAGCCGACCCGCCGTGTCGAACAGCCGCAACCCCTCCTCGGAGGAGAACGGCACCAATCCGCCCCGCGTCATCCGCGAGATGTCCGCCTGATCGAGATGGCCGGTCATCCCGGAGCGCTCAGCCCACAGACCCCAGGCAAGCGACACTCCCGGCAGACCCATCGCCCGACGCCGCTGAGCCAGCCCGTCCAGGAACGTATTGGCGGCAGCGTAGTTCGCCTGCCCCGCGGCCCCCAACACACCGGCGGCCGACGAGAACAGGGCGAACATGGCCACATCGAAACGGCGTGTCAACTCGTGCAGATGCCACGCCCCGTCGACCTTCGCCCGCAGCACCGCGTCCAGCCGCTCCGGCGTCAGCGACGTCACCGTGCCGTCATCCAGGAGACCCGCGGCGTGAACCACACCGGTCAGACCGTGTCCGCCGGGGAGGTCGGCCAGCAGATCGGCCAGCGCGTCGCGGTCGGCGACATCGCAGGCGGCGATCGTGACCGAGGCACCCAGGGCCGTCAGCTCCGCCTCGAGCTCTGTCAGGCTCTCGGCCGCGCGGCCACGACGGCTGACCAGCAGCAGCCGGCGCACGCCGTGCTCCGCCACCAGATGCCGGGCGACCAGACCACCCAGAACACCACCGGCACCGGTGATCAGCACCGTCCCCTCCGGATCCAGCGCGGCCGGGACACTCAGCACCAGCTTGCCCACATGGCGCGCCTGGCTCATGAACCGGAACACCTCAGGAGCCCTGCGCACATCCCACACCCGTGCGGGCAACGGCTCCAGCCCGCCGCCCTCGAACAGGGCCACGATCTCCGCGAGCATCTCCCCGATGCGCACCGGACCCGCCTCGGCCAGGTCGAACGCCCGGTACATCACCCCCGGATGCGCCGCGGCCACCTCCTCGGCCGACCGCACATCCGTCTTGCCCATCTCGATGAACCGCCCGCCCTCACTGAGCAACCGCAGCGAGGCGTCCACGAACTCACCGGCCAGGGAGTCCAGGACCACATCCACACCACGACCACCCGAGGCGGCCCTGAACCGCTCCTCGAACTCCAGCGTCCGCGACGACGCGATATGCGCATCGTCCAGCCCGAGGCCGCGCAGGACATCCCACTTGGCCTCGCTCGCGGTCGCGAACACCTCCACACCCCACGCCCGCGCCAACTGCACCGCGGCCATCCCCACACCACCGGCGGCGGAATGCACCAACAGCGACTCACCGCGCCGCAGGCCCGCCAACTCCCGCAGTCCGTACAAAGCCGTTCCGAAGACGACGGGGATGGGTGCGGCCTGGGTGTAGGACCAGCCGTCCGGGATGCGCACCAGGCTGCGGTGGTCCGCCACGGCCAGCGGTCCGAAACCACCGGTCCACGACCCCATGACCCGGTCACCGACGGCGAGAGAAGTGACACCGGAACCGGTGGCCACGACCACACCGGCTCCCTCGCTCCCCATCATGGCCCCGGGGTCCGGGTACATGTTCAGGGAGATCAGGACATCGCGGAAGTTCATGCCCGCGGCACGCACGGCGACCCGGACCTCGTGCTCGCCGAGCTCCCCGGTGACATCCGGGGCCGCGGCCAGCCTCAGCCCCTCCAACGTGCCCGCTCCCGACGACTCCAGCCGCCACGCCTCCCCGCCATCCGGCGGCGTCAGCACGCCCTTCGCGGCGCCGGGGGCCAGACGCGGCACCAGCACCTCGGCACCGCGCACCACGAGCTGCGGCTCCCCGATGGACACCGCCTGATGGACCACGGCCAGCGATGCCTCGGCGCCGTCCACGTCCAGCAGGACGAACCGGTCCGGATGCTCGGCCTGCGCCGACCGCACCAGCCCCCACGCCGGGGCCGCCGCCAGATCACGCGGATCCGCACCGTCCTCGGTCGCCAGCGCGCCCCGGGTGACCAGCACCAGCCGTGCCCCGGCGAACATGTCCTCCGCCAACCACGTCCGCACCACATCCAAAGTCCGGTGGGCCACCGCCCGCGCCGCCGGGACGACGTCCTCACCGGGGCCGGAGGACACCGTCACGAACACCAGATCCGGCATCGGAGCGCCCGATCCCACATGCGCCGCCAGAGCGGCCAGGTCGGTGTGTTCCTCCACCGACCCGTCGGCCGCCTTCAACGCCCGGGCCAGGCCGAAGACATCCGGTCCGGCCACGGCGCACGGTCCGGTGGCGGGGGCGGGGTTGGTAGTGGGGGCCGCGACCCACTCCAGCCGGTACAGCGACTCGTCGTCGCCGGCGGACGACGCGAGCTGCGCTTCCGAGACCGGCCGGGTGACCAGCGCGTCCGCCGACGCCACCAGCGCACCGGCGGCATCCGCCACGAGCACCGACATCCCCTCGGCGCCCGTACGGGCCAGCCGTACCCGCAGGGACGTCGCGCCGGTGGCGTACAGCGACACTCCACTCCACACGAACGGCAGCTGGATCCCCTCCACCTTCCCGCCTCCCTCGGCGGCGGCGGACACCAGCCAGGCGTGCAGCGCCGCATCGAGCAGCGCGGGATGCAGCCCGAACCGGGCCGCCTCCGCCCGCGACTCCTCCGGCAGCGCCACCTCGGCGAAGACCTCATCGCCCTTGCGCCAGACGGCACGCAGCCCCTGGAACACCGGCCCGTACGCCAGCCCGGTGGCCGCCACGTCCTCGTAGAAGCCCGCGATCTCGAGCGCTTCCACCCCCGCCGGCGGCCACGCCTCCAGGCCCACCGGGCCCGTCGCCCTGTCGGCCGCGGACGCCGGGGCCAGCGCACCCTTCGCATGGCACGTCCACGACGCGTCCGGGCCATCGCCACGGCGGGAATACACGCTGAACTCGCGCAGCCCATCCTGTGCCGGCCCGCTCACCACCAGCTGCACCTGGACCGCCCCCTCGTCGGGCAGCACCAGAGGCGCCTCCAGCGTCAGCTCCTCCAACCGGTCACAGCCCACCGCGTCACCGGCCCGCGACGCCAGCTCGACGAACGCCGTACCGGGCAGGATGACCCGGCCCAGCACCGCGTGGTCGGCGAGCCAGGGATGGGTACGGAGCGACAGCCGACCGGTGAGCAGGAAACCGTCCGAGTCGGGCAGCGGTACGGCGGCCCCCAGCAACGGATGCCCGGCCGAGTCCAGCCCCACCGACGCCACATCACCGGCGCCGTTGATGGCCTCGGGCTCCAGCCAGAAGCGCGAGCGCTGGAAGGCATACGTCGGCAGCTCCACACGCTCCGCGCCCGTCCCGGCGAACACCCCCGCCCAGTCGACGGACACACCGCCCACATACGCCTCGGCCACAGAGGTCAGAAAACGCTCCAGGCCGCCTTCCTCACGGCGCAGCGAACCCACGGCGGTGACCTGCGTGGCGTGGTCCTCGGCCGTCTGCTCAACCCCCATGGTGAGCACCGGATGGGCACTGGCCTCGATGTACACCTGGAAACCGTCTGCCAGCAGGACACGGACGGTCTCGTCGAAACGCACCGTCTGACGCAGATTCCGGTACCAGTACGCGGCGTCCAGACCGGCCGTGTCCAGCACCCCGCCGGTCACCGTCGAATAGAACGGCACCGACGACGAGCGCGGGGCGATTCCCGCGAGGATCTGCTGAAGCTCGTCCTCGATGGCCTCGACATGAGCGCAATGCGAGGCGTAGTCCACGGGAATCCGGCGGGCCCGGATCTCCTCCGCCTCGCAAACCGCCAGCAACTCCTCCAGCGCGTCGACGTCACCGGAGACCACGACCGCCGAAGGACCATTCACCGCCGCCACCGACAACCGCTCACCCCACGCCTCAAGCCGCTCCCGCAACGCCTCCACCGGCAGCGACACCGACACCATGCCCCCGCGCCCGGACAACGCCCGAATCGCCTGGCTGCGCAGCGCCACCACCTTCGCGGCATCCTCCAACGACAACGCACCCGCCACACACGCCGCCGCGATCTCACCCTGCGAATGACCGATGACCGCCGCCGGCTCCACACCGTACGAACGCCACAACTCCGCCAACGACACCATCACCGCCCACAACACCGGCTGCACCACATCCACCCGCTCCAACGCCACCGCAGCACCCTCACCACCCCGCAGCACATCCGCGAGCGGCCAGTCCACGAACGGCGCCAGCGCGGCCGCGCACTCACCGATCCGCTCCGCGAACACCGGCGAAGACTCCAGCAACCCCGCCGCCATCCCCACCCACTGCGACCCCTGACCAGGGAAGACAAGCACTGCCCGGTCCCGGGCGGCCGCCACCCCCCGTACCACACCAGGCGACGCGTTCCCCTCGGCCAACGCACCCAGGCCGTTCATGAGGCCGTCCCCGTCTCCCGCCAGCACCACCGCGCGGTGTTCGAAGACACTGCGCGTGGTCGCCAACGACAGCCCGACATCGGCGGGCGACAGCTCTCGGCGCTCACGCACATGCGCCAGCAGCCGCTCCGCCTGCGCCTCCACCGCGGTCTCCGACCGTCCGGAGAGCACCCACGGCGTGATCTCCGGAAGTTTCCCGGCCGGGGCCTCGTCACCGGCGGCAGGGCTGGGAGCGTCGTCGAACGGGGCCTGTTCCAGTACGGCGTGGGCATTGCTGCCACTCATTCCGAAGGAGGAGACCGCCGCACGCCGCGGCCGTCCCGTCTCCGGCCAGGGCATATCGTCCGTCAGCAGGCGCACTCCGCCCGCGGACCAGTCCACGTGTTGCGACGGCTCATCGATGTGCAGCGTCTTCGGCAGCGCGCCGTGCCGCATTGCCATGACCATCTTGATGACACCAGCCACACCGGCCGCCGCCTGCGCATGGCCGATGTTCGACTTCACCGAGCCGAGCCACACCGACTGGTCCGCGGGCCGGTCCTGGCCGTAGGTGGCCAGGAGGGCCTGCGCCTCAATGGGATCGCCCAGCGGGGTGCCGGTGCCATGTGCCTCGACCGCGTCCACCTCGGCCGCCGACAGCCCGGCGTTCGCCAGCGCCGCGCGGATCACCCGCTGCTGAGACGGGCCGTTCGGGGCGGTCAGGCCGTTGGACGCACCGTCCTGGTTTGTCGCCGAACCCCGGACGAGGGCCAGCACCTCGTGCCCGTTGCGTCTGGCGTCCGACAGCCGCTCCACCAGCAGCAGCCCGACACCCTCGGCGAATCCGAAGCCGTCGGCGCGATTGCTGAACGCCTTGCACTTGCCGTCCGCGGACAGCGCGCGCTGACGGCTGAAATCCACCAGCGCCACCGGTGTGGACATCACCGTCGCACCACCGGTCAGCGCCATGTCGCACTCACCCTGGCGCAGCGCCTGGACCGCCAGGTGCAGCGCGACCAGCGACGACGAGCACGCCGTGTCCACTGTCACGGCGGGCCCCTCGAGACCGAAGGTGTAGGAGATCCGGCCCGAGGCCACGCTGGCCGCGCTGCCCATGCCGAGGTAGCCCTCAAAGCCGACGGGGGCGTTCCCTTCCAGACGGGCACCGTAGTCGTTGTACATGACGCCGACGAAGACGCCAGTCCGGCTTCCCTTCGCCGCCTCCGGAGCGATACCGGCCCGCTCGAACGCCTCCCACGACGTCTCCAGCAGCAGTCGCTGCTGCGGATCCATCGCCAGCGCCTCACGCGGCGAAATCCCGAAGAACTCCGGGTCGAATTGGTCCGCCTCGTAGAGGAAGCCACCGTTGCGGACGTAGTACGTGCCCTCGTGCGAGGGGTCCGGGTCGTACGTGGACTCGAGGTCCCAGCCACGGTTGGACGGGAGCGGCGACGTGGCATCGGTGCCCTCCATCACCAACTGCCACAGCTCCTCGGGCGTCCGCACCCCACCGGGGAAGCGGCAGCTCATGGCCACGATCGCGATCGGCTCCTCGTCGGTGCGAGACGGGGCCCCGAAGGACCCGCCCCCCGGTGCCGCGATGGTCCTGTCGTGGGAGCCGAGGATCTCCGAGCGCAGATAGCCCGCCAGTACCGTCGGGTTCGGGTAGTCGAAAACGAGTGTCGCCGGGAGGCGCAGACCCGTTTCCGCGCTCAGACGTGCCCGCAAGTCCACGGCGGTGAGCGAGTCGAAGCCCAGGTCCTTGAAGGGGCGTCCCACCTCCACAGCGTCCGACTTGGCGTGGCCCAGGACGGCGGCCACATGGACGCGGATCAGCTCTTCGAGCAGGAACTGTTCCTGATCCGCCTCGGACATGCTGACCAGTCGCCGCCGCAGGCGGGCAGCGATCTCGTCCGCGTCCGCGTCTCCGGCGCCCGCGACACGCCGGACGGCCATCCCCGGTACGACGTTGCGGAAGAGGGCGGGGAGCTCGGCACCCCGCGCGCGCAGCGCCGCGATGTCCGGCCGGAAGAGAACGGGTACCACCACGTCCGAGACCAGAGCGGCGTCGAACAGCTCAAGCCCCTCGTCCGTGGCCAGTGGCAGCACGCCCGAGCGGGATATCCGCCGGATGTCATCCTCGCCGAGGTGTCCGGTCATGCCGCTGGCCTCGGCCCACAGACCCCACGCCATCGACACACCCGGCAGCCCCCGCGTCCGGCGCCAGGACGCCAGGCCGTCCAGGAACACGTTCGCCGCCGCGTAGTTGCTCTGCCCGGCACCGCCCAGCACACCGGTGGCCGAGGAGAACAGCACGAACGCCGACAGGTCCATCCCCGCGGTCAGCTCATGCAGATTCCACGCCGCGTCCACCTTCGCCCGCAACACCGGCTCAACCCGCTCACGCGTCAACGACGTCAGCAGCCCGTCGTCGAGCACACCCGCCGCATGCACCACACCACTCAGACCAAAACCCTCCGGCAACCCCGACAACACCCCCGCCAGAGCCACACGGTCCGCGGCGTCACACGCCGCGATCACCACTTCGGCGCCGGCGGCCTCCAACCCGGCGCGCAGCTCGGCCGCACCCTCGGCCTCCGCACCACGACGGGACAGCAGCACCAGCTTCTCGACGCCGTGCCGGGTCACCAAATGCCGCGCCACCAACCCGCCCAGCACACCTGTACCGCCCGTCACGAGCACCGCTCCGGAACCGAACACCCCCGACTCCGGAGCGTCTCCCGAAGGCAGCGACCGGCCCAAACGCGGCACCCGCACCGCACCCGACCGCACCAGCACCTGCTCCTCACCCAGAGCCAGCACCCCGGGGAGAACGTCCGCGACTCCCTCCACGTCATCGGTGTCCACCAGCACCAGGAGCCCGGGATTCTCCGACTGAGCGGACCGCACCAGGCCCCACACCGCAGCCCCCGCCATGTCCGCCACGCCATCGCCCGCATCGACAGCGCCCCGGGTCACCACCACCAGCCGCTCACCCGCACGGTCCTCGTCCGCCAACCACCCCTGGACCCGCTCCAAGACCTCAAGGACCCGCCCGTACACCTCGCCCACCACGTCCGCACCACCGGAGGCGACCCGCACAACCTCTGTCCGCGGCGGGACCTCACCCGCCATGCCAGCCCCGGGCGCGTCCACCCACTCGACCCGGAACAACGCATCCCGCGCCACCCCGCCCACGGCGTTCAGCTGAGCCGCGTCAACCGGACGCAACACCAGCGACTCGACCGACGCCACCCCACGCCCCGACTCATCCCCCACCAGCACCGACACGGCGTCCGACCCGGCACCCGCCGACGCCAGCCGCACGCGCAGCGATGTCGCACCAACCGCCTCCAGAGCGAACCCACGCCAGGAGAACGGCAGCAGACTCCCCGAACCACCCGCCAGGCCCTCGCTCACACCCATCGCGTGCAACGCCGCGTCGAACAGCGCCGGATGCAGCCCGAACTGGCCTGCCCGCTCCCGCTCTCCTTCCGGGAGCTCGACCTCCGCGAACACCTCACCATCACGCCGCCACGCACGCTTCAGCCCCTGGAAAACCGGCCCATACTCCAACCCGTGCTCCGCGGCCCGCACATACTCACCTGACACATCAACCGACTCGGCCCCCGCCGGAGGCCACACACCAAAGTCGAACGGCACCTCGGAGCCGGCCACGGCCGAACCCAGCACACCATGGGCATGCCGCACCCATGCGGCGCCCTCACCGTCCGCTTCCGCCCGCGAGAACACACTCACCTCACGGAAGCCGGAAGCGTCCGCCTCCCCCACCTCGACCTGAAGTTGTACGCCACCCTTCGCGGGCACGATCAGCGGCGCTTCCAGGATCAGTTCCTCAACCCGACCACAGCCGACCTGATCGCCCGCCCGTACCACCAGCTCCACGAACGCCGTCCCCGGCAGCAACGTCGCCCCGTGGACGGCGTGATCCGCCAGCCACCCATGCGTGGCCAGCGACAGCCGCCCGCTCAGCAGCACTCCGCCACCACTGGCCAACGACACCACCGCACCCAGCAACGGATGCCCCAGCGAGCCCAACCCCACCGAACCCACATCGCCCGCACCCGCAGGAGCGTCAAGCCAGAAGCGCTCCCGCTGGAAGGCATACGTCGGCAATTCCACGCGGCGGGCACCATGACCGGCGAACGCCTTCGGCCAATCGACGCCGACCCCGCTCACATAGAGCTCGGCGGCAGAGGTCAGGAACCGCTCGGGCCCGCCCTCATCCCGCCGCAGCGTGCCGACGACCACCGCCTGGGCCTCAGCGGCCTCCACGGTCTGCTGCAACGGCAGCATCAGTACGGTATGCGGGCTGGCCTCGATGAACACGGTGTGGCCGTCGTCCAACAGCTTCCGAGTGGTGACCTCCAGCTCAACGGTCTGCCGCAGGTTCCGGTACCAGTACTCCGCGTCCAGACCGGCGGTGTCCACCAGCTCACCGGTCACCGTCGAGTAGAACGGCACCTCCGACGAACGCGGCTGAAGGTCCGCCAGGACCTTCAGCAGCTCCTCGTGAATCGCCTCCACATGCGCGGAGTGCGAGGCGTAGTCCACCGGGACCCGGCGGACCCGCACCTCCTCGCCCTCCAGCTGGGCCACCATCTCATCCAGCGCACCCGGGTCACCCGACACCACGACCGAGCCGGGGCCGTTGACCGCCGCGACGGAAATCGCGCCGTCCCAGGCGGCGAGACGCTCCTTGGCCGCGTCCGCCGACAGGCCGACGGACACCATGCCACCACGGCCCGCGAGACCCGCCGCGATCGCCTGCGACCGCAACGCCACCACCTTCGCCGCATCCTCCAGCGAGAGCGCACCCGCCACACACGCCGCCGCGATCTCACCCTGACTGTGACCCATCACCGCGTCCGGCACCACACCCACCGAACGCCACAGCCTCGCCAGCGACACCATCACCGCGAACAACACCGGCTGCACCACATCCACCCGGTCAAAACCAGGAGCGCCCTCGGCACCGCGCAGCACATCCGTCAACGACCAGTCCACATACGCCGACAGAGCCGACTCACACTCGCCGATCGCCTCCGCGAACACCGGCGAGGACTCCAACAACCCCACCGCCATCCCCGCCCACTGCGCCCCCTGCCCCGGGAACACAAACACCGACCGGCCAGGCGTCTCGGCGTCCTTCCCCCAGACCACACCGGGAAGTTTCACTCCCTCGGCCACCGCCTCCAGACGCTCGAGGAGCTCCTCCCGGCCGGCCCCGGTCACTACGGCGCGCTGTTCGAAGGCGAACCTGGTCGTCGCCAGCGAGAGAGCCACATCGGCGGCGCCCAGCTCCGGACGCTCCGCCACGAACTCTCGCAACCGCCCGGCCTGCGCCCGCAACGCGGCGTCACTCTTGCCCGACACCACCCACGCCACCGGACCCGCGATACCCGCGACACCACCGTCAGCGGGCTCCTCGGCCTCGACCTCGGCCACCTCGACCTCGGGAGCCTGCTCCAGGATCACATGCGCGTTGGTCCCGCTCACACCAAACGACGACACACCTGCTCTGCGCGGCTCGCCCGTCTCCGGCCATGCCCGCGCCTCGGTCAACAGCTCGACCTGGCCCTCGGACCAGTCCACGTGGCTCGACGGAGCGTCGATGTGCAGCGTCTTCGGCAGCACACCATGCCGCATCGCCAGCACCATCTTCATGACGCCGGCCATACCGGCAGCGGCCTGCGTGTGGCCGAGGTTCGACTTCAACGAGCCCAGCAACAGCGGCCGACCCTCCGGCCGGTCCTGCCCGTACGTGGCCAGCAGCGCCTGCGCCTCGATCGGGTCACCCAGCGTCGTACCCGTACCGTGTGCCTCGACCGCGTCGATCTGGCTGGGGGTCAGCTCGCAGTTTTCCAGGGCCTGCCGGATGACGCGGCGCTGTGACGGACCGTTGGGGGCCGTCAGACCGTTGCTCGCGCCGTCCTGGTTCACGGCGGAGCCGCGCACCACCGCGAGTATCTGGTGCCCGTTGCGCCGCGCGTCGGACAGCCGCTCCACCAGCAGCACACCGATGCCCTCGGACCATGCGGTGCCGTCGGCTCCGTCGGCGAACGCCTTGCACCGGCCGTCGACGGCCAGACCGCGCTGCCGGCTGAAGGTGACAAAACCCTCGGGACTCACCATGACCGTCGCACCGCCGACCAGCGCCATGGAGCACTCGCCCTGGCGCAGCGACTGAGCAGCCAGATGCAGGGCGACCAGCGCCGATGAGCAAGCGGTGTCCACGGTCAGGGCGGGACCTTCGAAGCCGAAGGTGTAGGAGACACGGCCCGAGGCGATGCTGGTGGTGGCGCTGTTGTGGAGGTACGGCTCGATCTCGTCCGGGATCCGCGCGGCCTCGGATGCGTAAGTGGTGTGCATGGCACCGGTGAAGACGCCTGTCTGGCTGCCACGCAGTGACGCGGGGTCGATGCCCGCCCGCTCCAACACCTCCCACGACGTCTCCAGCAGCAGCCGCTGCTGGGGATCCATGGCCAGGGCCTCACGAGGCGAGATGCCGAAAAACGCGGAGTCGAATTGGTCCGCGTCGTGGAGGAAACCGCCTTCGCGAACGTAACTGGTACCCGGACGTTCCGGGTCCGGATTGTAGATCCCCTCCACGTCCCAGCCACGGTTTGTCGGGAAGGGCGAGATCGCGTCCGATCCGTCGGCGACCAGCTGCCACAACGCTTCCGGAGAATTCACTCCACCCGGAAATCGGCAGGCCATACCGATGATCGCAATGGGCTCGGTGGCCGAACTGGTCAGCTGGCGGTTCTGACGCCGGAGCCGCTCGATTTCCTTGAACGACTTGCGCAGCGCTTCAACAGCCTTGTTCTGGTTGGATGCAGCAGGCATCAAAAACTCCACACTAAACACGTCGTTCGCTGGAAGAGCGCAACGGCCCTGAAAGTAATGAAAACACGGTTCGCCAGACGGACACCGACCACGCTAGCTCTGCCCCCATAAGAGAAACCCTAGAAACCCACCCAGACGTGGTCGACACCCCGGGGCGTGTTCCCGGGTTTTGGTTTCAGTAGCGTTTCACCAGCCGTGTGACTCTTGCCACTCTGCGGTTCTCCGGCGCTATTCATGCCCCCGAAATTTCATGCGCTGTTTTCACACGCCAGGGTCTTCTTCCACACGGATCGCACCGGTCGGGCAGCGGGATACGACCTCTCGCAGAACGTCCAGCCGTCCGGTGTCGGGCTGTGCGTCGAGCAGAACGACGGAGCCGTCCTCGTCGCTCTGGTCGAACAGGTCAGGCGCGATCAGCGCGCACTGACCAGCCGAACAGCACACCTCACGGTCGGCGGTGATCCTCATCGGGTCTCAGTCCTACCTTGTTGTTCGTGGCATGTCTTGTGGGCCAACTTGCTTGACGGACGATGCGAGAACTCCACATCGTCCGTCACATCCACCGCTTGGTATCTCGATCAGTCGTCCCAGGTGACGGGCAGCGACCTGGGGCCGTAGTGCACGAAGTCGTCGCGCATGGGGACCTCGTCGCCCGGCACGGCCAGCCGCAGCGTGGGGAACCTGTCGAACAGGGCCTCATAGCCGACGCGCAGGATCGTGCGGGCGAGGTGCTGGCCGAGACACTGGTGGACGCCGTGGCCGAGTGCCAGGTGACCGTGGTCCGTACGGCCGATGTCCAGCTGATCGGGGTTGTCGTAGCGCTCGGGGTCGCGGTTGACGGCGGGGAGGGCGACGGTGACCACCTCGCCCTTCTTGATGCTCTGGCCGGCGAACTCGACGTCTTCCAGCGCCCACCGGCTGGCCCCGAGGTGGGAGATGGTGAGGAAGCGGAGGAGCTCCTCGACGGCGGTCCCCATGAGCTCCGGGTCCTCGCGGAGCTTGGCGAGTTGATCGGGGTGCTCGAGCAGGGTAAAGACGCCCATGGCGAGCATGTTGCCAGTGGTGTCGAAGGCCCCGGTGATCAACGTGGCGGTCATGCCCATGAGTTCTTGCTCATCGAGCTGTCCGCCCCGGATCAAATCTCCGAGGAGGTCGTCTCGGGGGTCGTCCATCCTGACGGGGACGAAGCGCGACAGGAATCCACTCATCCCGGACACCGCGGCGAGCGCCTCGGGAACGGTACAGGAGAGCCGTCCGAGCGTCTCCACGTGCCGCTGCAGGGTCTTCCGCTCCGATTCGGGGACGCCGATCATCTCGCACATCACCCGGGAGGGAACGGATTCGGTGAAGACCTCCACCAGATCGGCGCCCGGTCCGGCCTTTTCCAGGTCGTCGAGTTGTTCGTGTACGATTCGCTCGATCATGGGGGCGAACTGACGCGTGCGCCGAACCGTGAAAAAGCCGGTGACCAGCTTGCGATACCGGCTGTGGATCGGGTCATCCGTCTTCGCAAAGGCGCCCGGATCGGCCGGGCCAGCGTACCCCAGCTCCGTGGGGACAGGAGAGATTATCCCCTCCTGGCGCGCGCTGAAGCTCTTATGGGTGAGCAGTTCCTTCGCTTCCGCGTGGCGCGTGATGAGCCACCCGGTCGTCCCGCCGTGATAACTCATGCGCGTTATCCGCTCCCGCTCACGCAGGGGGGTGTAGCCATCCGGAGGGTTGAAGGGGCGGCTCCGCTCGGTAGGCATTGACACAGGGGGGTGCGGGGCGTCGACCAAGACTCCTCCATCGATTTATAACCCATGTATCGAGGTCGTCGGCGGCTGCACCGGCTGACTCGATGTCGATGCTAGCTTCGCGGTCGGCTCAAAAGCGCACCCAAAGGTCCCCGCAGACAACATCTGCGAATTTCCTTAGACAAAGGCGGGAGCTGTTGACCCCGTGCGCGCGGGTGGACTCACCGCGCCGTCCGCGACGTCCGAGCGTCGCGACCCCATCGCTCGCCTCCCTCCTTCCCCGGACTCGGCTTCTCCAACCCCTTGCCTCACCCCTGCCCATCGCGTGAGTGACGGCGGACGCTCTCTACGGCCAGGACCGGCACTTCCGCCGCATGCTCGAGGAGGCCGGGCTGGGCTACGTCGTCGCGGTACCGAAGTCACAGCAGATCAAGTCGCCGGCCGGCTGCTGGCGCATCGACCAGCTCATCCGTGACGCCCCCGACGATGCCTGGGAGCGGCTCTCCTGCGGCGACGGAGCCAAGGGCCCGCGCATCCACGACTGGGCACACATCACTCTCGCGATGCTCGCCCACGCCTTCCTCGCCGCCGTGCAAGCCCAGGCCCAAGACGCAGAGGGGGCCACAGAAACGGATCTTTCCTCCTCCCGCTCAGCCTGGCAGAGATCCGCAGGCTCCTGGCGACTTGCCGCCCCAGAACAAGCCACTACGGCCAAGACACCCGCCATGCCCTGAGGTGGTCCTGCTTCCGACGCCAACACCAGGCCACCGCCATGCGCTGCCACTACAAACGCCGCACCACCGGTCACGAACTTCCGCCACATGACGAGACGTTAGCTGAGTATGCTCAGAAACCAGCCTCTGACGCGTAAATAAACCGCAGGTCAGGGCGGTGTTGCGCAGGGCTGGGCGCCCGGTGGCTTCAGAGGGCCGCCAGGTGTCCGGGCCGTGCGGTGGTCAGGCCGCGCCCTCGACCGGGTTGAGGGTGACGGTGTAGCCGAGCTGGTTCAGCGCATTGATCGCGCGGCGGGTGGCGCGTTCGGGGCCGCGCTGGGCGCGGGGCGACGGACCGTGACGCCTGCGGCGGGCCGCTCCCCTTCCCACCCCTGCCCTGGCCCCGGGAAGGGGCGTGCGGGGGCGTGCAGGGGAAAGATCCGGACGCGCCGTAACACGCTCACGGCCGCCGAGAAAGATCGAGGCCGGACGGAAGTTGGGGAATTTCCCTAAACCCGGTTCCCCTTCAGGAGGCCGCTCGCGCCCGTGGGGTTAGGGTCAACTCGTCGAGATGACAGCGCGTTTGGGCCCGACGAAAGAGCGTGTGAGTATGACGGCTTCCGCCACCGAGAGCGGCGCCAAGCGATCGTTCACCGTATGTGCCGGAGAGGCGACCGGTGACCGCGTACGGCTGAGCGTCTACGACATGCTCTTCAGCACGGTCTACACGACCCGCGCCTTTTTCTACCGGGAGACGCTCGACGGCGAGGCGCTCCGCGCCTCCCTCGTCCGGACGCTGCGTAACTTCCCCGTCCTTTCGGGCCGTATGAAGAAGGATCCCGACGGCGGTCTCAGCGTGCTCTGCGACGACTCCGGGGTGCGCTTCGTCGAGGCTCAGGCATCCGTGCCCATGCCGGACTACGGGCCCCGCCACACGGCGAAAAAGGGACTGGATCGCTATCTCAGTCACGCCATGCCGTTCTGGGTGGTCGACCGCGACACGCCGCTCTTCACAGTGAAGCTCACCCATATGAAGGGCGGCGGCTCCATCCTGGGGCTCACGATGAACCACGCGGTGGGCGACGGGTCCAGCTATATGAGCTTCCTGGAGGCCTGGTCGCACGAGCACCGGGGCCTCGGCTACGCCAAGCCCAGCCATGACCGCGGGGTCATCGACGCGCTCGGCGCCCCGGCCTCCGATGACGCCCACACAGGCGGCCTCACCGGCGGCGCCCATTTCACGGTCACCGGGCGCGGCCAGAAAACCGCCTTCGTGGGCCGCGCCCTGAAGGGCAGCTTCGGCGGTGTGACGACTGTGACCACCCGTTTCACCGCCGCCGAGCTGACCGCCATGAAGGACGCCGCGATGGCCGACCTCGCGGGCACGGATCGGTGGGTGTCGACCAATGACGCGCTCACCGCCCATCTGTGGAAAGTGCTCGGCGCATTGCGGGACCGCCCCGACACGAGCGAGGAACGGCTCGGCCTCATCGCCGACTTCCGTTCGTTCGTCGGCGCGGCCGTTCCGGATGACTACTGGGGCAACGCCGTCACCAACACCCGGCCCGGAATGACCGCCGCCGCACTGCGCTCCCGCCCGCTCGGCGAGGTCGCCGCGGCGATCCGCGCGGGCTACGCCGAGAACACGGAGGAGCGAATCCGCGAGGAAGTGGCGTTCCTGTGCGCCGAACGCGACGCGGGGCGCCTCAAGCGCGTCATGACCACCATGGCGCTGGACTCGTTCGACACCACCATCGCGATCAACAACTGGTCGAAGCTGCCCTTCTATCGCATCGACTTCGGGCAGGGCGCCCCCTTCTGGTACGACTTCTCCCCCACCCCCATTCCGTGGACCGTGCATATCGCGCCGACCGCGGCCGACCAGAACGGCGGCCGCGATGTGCACATCGCGCTGCCCCGCACCCACGTCCGGGCCCTCAAGGAGCCGTCCTGGGTCGGGCGGTTCCACCGTTACGCGGATTCCGGCCAGGCATTTCCGCTGACCTTTGCCGCGGCCGGCTAGAACCGGAGATGTGATCTTGCTGGTGGGAGCCGGTGGGGAGACAGGTGCGGCCGCCGCTGATCATCGTCAGGTGTGTGGACTGAAGACGAAGCGATGGTCGGGGTGCCGGTAAGAACACTGTCACCAGCCGCAAACGGCGGTGATCTTGTGGGAACGTCACCCGTGTGGGTGAGTCGAGGGCCGTACAGCTGCGCGGGGTGATGCCCCGAGAGGATGATCGGCGACCGTGGCCCGTACCCCTTTGGACCTGGACGACTTGGTCGAGCACTGGACGCTGTTGAAGAACGAGCAGGGACTCGTGTCCGGCAAGCGCGGTGCGACGCGACTGGGCTTCGCGGTGTTGCTGAAATTCTCCACGCAGTACGGCCGGTTTCCCCGGGGCCGGTTCGAGCTGCCGGGCGAGGCGGTGGAGTTCGTCGCCCGGCAGGTACAGGTGCCTGCTTCCGAGCTGGACGCGTATGAGTGGAGCGGCCGGACGGTCGAGTACCACCGTGCGCAGATCCGCGGGCACCTGGGCTTTCGTGAGTGCAGTGTCGCGGACGCGGACAAGCTGTCCGCCTGGCTCGCCGAGCATGTCGCCTGCAAGGAGCGGCGGCCGGAGCAGGTGCGGGTGGAGCTGTTGGCCCGTTGTCGTACGGAGTGCATCGAGCCGCCAACGGCGGGGCGGTGTGGCCGGATCGTGGGGGCGGCGCTGCGGGTCGCCGAGGAGACGCTGACGGCGCGGATCTCGGCGCGGCTCACGGTGGAGAGATTCAAGCTCGCCGAGGCGTCGATCGGCGAGCCGGAGGGCACGGTCCGGGAGGTCGTTTACCCGGCGGTGTCCGGCGGTGAGCAGACGCTGCGGGAGCTGGTGCACGAGTTCAAGACTCGTGGCCCCCGGCGTACCGGCGCACGGTGCAGACGACGTTGAAGGCGTCGTACACCAACCACTACCGGCGCGGGCTGATCAGGTTGCTGGACGTGCTGGACTTCCGTTCGTCCAACCACGCTCACCGGCCGGTGATCGAGGCCCTGGCGTTGGTGGCCCGGTACGCGGCGGTGGGCAACACCACGTACTACCCGTTGGGTGAGATGGTGCCGGTGCACAAGGCGATGGGCGGGGACTGGGCGGAGGTCGTGCACCGTGCCGACAAGCGGGGCCGGCGCCGGGTGGTGCGGATGGTCTACGAGGTTGTCGCCTTCCAGGCCCTGCGCGACCAGCTCAAGTGCAAGGAGATCTGGGTTGTCGGCGCCGACAAGTGGCGCAATCCGGATGAGGATCCGCCGCAGGACTTCGCCGAGCGGCGCGAGGAGAACTACCGCGAGCTGCGCAAGCCCCTGGATGCCGCGGTGTTCGTCGACGAGCTGCGCGAGCAGATGACCACCGAGCTGACGCTGCTGAACGACGGGATGCCGAAGCTGTCGTGGCTGGACACCGCCGAGCGGAAGTCCGGGGCGATCCGGCTCACCCCGGCCGAGGCCCAGCCCGAGCCGAAGAACCTGCGCCGGGTCAAGGGCGAAGTACAGCGGCGGCGGGGCATTGTGCCGCTCGTCGACATGCTGAAAGAGGCCGTGCTGCGTACCGGGGGTCTGGACGCGGTCACCTCGGTCTCCGGCGGCGGCAGCCTCTCGGCGGAGGTCCTGGCCGAGCGCCTGCTCCTGGTGATCTACGCCTACGGCACGAACACCGGGATCACGGCGGTCGCCTCCGGCGGCCACGGCCATACCGAGGACGAGCTGCGCCATGTCCGGCGCCGCTATCTCTCGGCGGAGTCCGCCCGCGCCATCGCCGTGAACATAGCGAACGCCACTTTCGCCGCTCGCAGCGCCGAGTTGTGGGGCCGGGGCTCGACCGCGGTCGCCTCCGACTCCACCCATGTGCGTGCCTACGACCAGAACCTCTTCACCGAGTGGCACTCGCGCTACGGTGGTCGCGGGGTGCTCATCTACTGGCACGTGGAGAAGAAGTCGCCGGCCATCCGCTCCCAGCTGATCAACTGCACCGCCTCCGAGGTCGCCGCGATGGTCGAGGGCGCGATGCGGCACGGCACCACCATGGACGTCGAGGCCAACTACACCGACTCGCACGGCCAGTCGGAGATCGGGACTCATCGCCCAGCAGTACGACCAGATGATCAAGTATGCGACCGCGATCCGTACCCGCACGGCGTCGGGGAATTACGTGACCGCCGACAGGTGTCGACGGTCACGTAATTCCCCAGGGAGGCTTTCCCACGCTCGTGGAGACGCCGGGAGAACACGGGAGTGACGGCCTCGTCACGCCCGTGCTGCCACCCTCGTCGGGGAGTGTCAGCGGGACGCCACATTCCTGTCGGCACCGACACGCGTGGGAGGGGTTCCGTCCGATGCCACCGCCGAAGGCTCTCGCCCCGCGGCCCAGGGCGTCGAAGACGGTATCGGCCCCCACACATGACCGGCCAGAGGTACGCGCCCCCGGTCGCTCCCGGGCACACGACTTCGGTCATCCCCAGGTGCCCCTGTCCAACGCGGCGGTGACCGCGGCCTTGTCCGGCGGACGCGGACCCGCGGCGCCGCCGCCTTCCTCCACCGGAGTGCGGCCCGCCGGACAGGACACGGTCGGCAATGGCGCGGTCGCGGCGGCCCGCCGCACCGAAACCGCCTCTCGGCAGCAGCCGCCCACGGCCGAAACGGCGCGGGCGGACACGGCGGAGGCAGCGCCCGCCGCCGCCCCCGAGGTCAGGGCCCGTCCGGGCCCGGGAGCGGACCCGAAGTTCGCGACGCTCAAGAAGGACGTACGGCACAAGAAGCGCTCGGTGGCGGCCTCGCACCCGCCTCCGAAGGCGGAGGCCGGCGCCGCGCAGGACGCCGCCCGGCCGCCCAAGGACGACGAAGAGGCCCAGGGCAAGACCGCCAACGCCGAGAAGATGAACGAGGCCAAGCCGAAGGACTTCGACAAGGACGCGTTCATCAGGGCGGTCGAGAAGGCGATCGCCGAGAAGGCGCCGAAGAATCTCGACGAGGCGGACAAGTTCGCCGACTCCGGCAAGGCCGATGAGGTGCGGCAGGAGGTGCGGGGCAAGGTCGGCGAGGGCAAGGCGGACTCGGCCGAGCAGATCGCCACGACGACCGCGGCCCCGCCGGACACCTCGGCGGCCGTGCCCAAGAAGGTCGTACCCCTGACGCCGGACCGGCCCCCCGGGACCCCGGGCACACCCAACCCGGCGAACGCCGTACCGGACAAGCTGCCGCCGTCGGCCACAGACCTTTCCGCCGGCCCCGCACAGGTCGACCGGCAGATGGCGGACGCGCAGGTCACCGAGGCGCAGTTGAAGAAGTCCAACGAGCCGACGTTCGAGAACGCCCTGGGCGAGAAGAAGGCCGCCGAACGGCACTCCGAGGCGGCTCCCGGCCGGATGCGGGGGCATGAGAAGAAGGAGCTACACGCGGCCACCGCTCAGGCGAGGCGGCTCGGCGCCGCCGCCATGGGCGCGATGGGTGCCCAGCGGGTGCGCACCGGCCAGCAGGTCGGGACGGGCAAGTCCGGCGCCAAGGGGCGGGACGAGGAGAAGCGGGCCCAGGTCACGACGCTCCTCCAAGGCGTCTTCGACACGATGAAGAAGGAAGTCGAGGCGATCCTCGACGGCCTCGACAAACTCGTCGACGAACAGTTCGGCAGAGAGGAGAAGGCGGCCCGGGACGCCTTCACCGCCGAGCACAAGCGGAAGATGGAGGAGTACAAGGACCGGCGGTACTCGGGCTGGACAGGCAAGGCGCGCTGGGTCCGGGACCTGTTCGCCGGGCTGCCCGCCGAAGCCGACAAGATCTTCGAGGAGGCCCGCGACAACTACGTCCGCCGGATGCGGCAGGTGATCTCGGACGTCGCCGACACCATCGGCACGGAGCTGAACCGGGCCAAGCGCCGTATCGCCCAGGGCCGGACCGAGATGCGGGACGCGGTGCGCAAGCTTCCGGCCGATCTTCGGTCCATCGGACAGCAGGCGGCCGCCGAGTTCACCGACAAGTTCGACGAACTCGCCCAGTCCGTGGACGACAAGGGCACCCAGCTCGTCGACACGCTGGCCACCAAGTACACCGACGCCCTCAAGTCCGTCGACGACGAGATCGCCGCCGAGAAGGAGAAGAACAAGGGCCTCGTGGCCAAGGCCGTGGACACGGTCAAGTCCGTCATCAACACCATTCTGGAGCTCAAACGGCTTCTGCTGTCGGTCCTCGCCAAGGCCGCGTCGGCGGTCATGCTGATCCTCAAGGACCCGATCGGCTTCCTGCGCAACCTGGTCTCGGCCGTCGGCGCCGGCCTGCGGCAGTTCCTGGCGAACATCGGACGCCATCTGCAGCAGGGCATCATGTCCTGGCTGCTGGGCAAGACGGCCGAGGCCGGCATCGAGCTGCCGTCGAAGTTCGACGCCCAGGGCGTGCTGAAGATGCTCGCCTCCCTGCTCGGGCTGACCTGGCAGAACATTCGCTCCCGGATCGTCCGCAAGGTCCCCAGGATGGAACCGGCGGTCGCGGCGGCCGAAACCGCGGTACCGCTGGTCGCGGAGGTCCGCAAGCGCGGCGTCGCGGGGATGTGGAACGACCTCAAGACGCGCGTGGGCGACCTGAAGAAGGACCTGCTGGACAAGGTCATCGCCTACGTCACGCCGACGATCGTCGTCGCCGGGATCATGTGGGTGATCTCGCTGCTCAACCCGGCGTCGGCGTTCGTCCGGGCGGTGAAACTGATCATCGACATCGTGCGCTTCATCGTCACTCAGGCGCGCCAGATCATCGAGTTCGTGAACGCCGTGCTCGACGCGGTCATCGCCATCGCGCGGGGTGGCAGCGGCGGCGTACCCGGCCTCATCGAAAGCGCCCTGGCCCGCTCCATCCCGGTCCTCCTGGGCGTCCTGGCCGCGATCCTGGGCGTGGGCGGCATCGCCGCGAAGGTCAAGCAGATCGTCCAGGCCCTGTCCAAGCCGGTGAACCGGGCCGTGGACTGGGTGATCGACAAGATCGTGGGGCTGGTGAAGAAGCTCTGGTCCAAGATCAAGCTGAAGTTCGAGAAGAAGAAGCCGAAGCCGAAGCGCCGCCCGGACCGGAAGCGCCCGGGCAGGCCACGCCGGCGGAAGCGTCCGGACCAGCGGCGCCGCCCCGACCGGCGCAGGCCCAAACGCAGGCGCGACCCGAAGAAGAAGCGGCCGGACAAGCGGCCTGACAAGCGGACCGAGGCGGACAAGAAGCGCGCCCTGGACGCCGCCGTGCGCGATGCGACGCACTTGCTCAACGAGGAGGCGGCCACGGTCAAGACGGTGCGGCGCGGCCTCGGTCCGATCAAGCGGCGACATGGCCTCACCCGGATCCAGCTCAAGAAGATCGCCGAGGGCAAGTACCGCATCAGGGTGACCATCAACCCGAGCGAAGACACACCGGTGGAGACCCTGTCGGAGGACGAGTTCCCGTACAAGATCGCCAGGGCGCAGGGTCGTATGGAGGTCAACAGGTACGGACCGACGGTCGCGCAGTTGCACGAGGTCAGGCCCGCCGGGCAGAGCGACGACCCGTTCATCGGCTTCGTCGTCAACATGGCGGCCATTCCCTCCGAGATCGAGGCCAACCCCTCGGTGGCCTCCCGGTATCTGAGTACGGCGTGGGACGTTCCCGGGGGCGGGTCGGAGGACATGGCCGTGGCCAGGACCGCCGTCGTGATCGGCGTCAACGCCTTCGAGGGCCTCAAACCCGAGAAGAACAAGAGCGAGTTGAGCGCGGCCATCGGCATGGTCAATCCACCGAGCAAGCTCGTCGCGGCCGTCTTCGGCTTCGTCTGGACGCCCCGTTGGGTCCGCGTCCAGGGCGGGAAGGAGCAGGGCAACGCCCCTCTGGCCGAGGTGCGCGCCAAGTACCGGGGCCTCGAAACGGACGGCAAGCGGAAGCTCGCGGAGGAGAACGAATCCGGCCTGCGCGACAAGAAGGCGCTTCCCTATGGCGTCTTCCGCCAGCAGGTGCTCGGCTCCTCGTACACCAAGAAGGCCGTGGACATCCTCAGCAAGGCCAACAAGCAGGTCCACATCGTCAGCCAGGACGCCGATACCAGTGTCTCGACCACCAAGGGGATGGGCGTCCTGGCCGCCTACACCAAGGTGCTGGGCGAGATGCGGGAGCATCCGCTGCTCACCATCGGGGGCTACACCTTCGAGAACTTCGACTGGAAGAAGGACGCCGACCCCCGCACCGTCCAACTGACGACGCTCTCCAACCAGGTGGACCGGGCGATCCGGGAGGCCATCGACAAGCGGCACACCCAGATGCTCTACCCGACCGAGCCGAACATGCTCATCAAGGCGTGGGACAAGGAAGGCTCCCCGGGCATCTTCCAGGATCCCCGGACCCAGGGCCTGCTCGGGGCCCAGGGAGAGCTGTACCCCATCGGCGGTGCCGAGGGCCGGAAGCTCAAGATCAAATTGATGGAGCTGTTCGGCGAGGGGTTCTCCATCGTCTACGCGCCCCTGGCCAGCACGACCACGAGCCCGGCCCCGGGCGACGACAAGCGCGGTCTCTCCGTGACCCCGAGCAAGGTGGTCGGCGCCGAGCGCGGCGAAGGTCTCGATCCGAGGCTGGGCGCGGAGGAGATCGCCCGCCGCAGCCACCGGGCCTACGCCCTGGTGCTCCAGTCGCAGTCCACGGCCAGCGCCACACGGCTCGCCCAGGAGTTCATCCTGTCCACCCCGAAGCCGCAGGGCATGAGCAAGAAGGCGTGGGCGAGGCTGCAGGCCCAGCTCCAGGACGTCGTCTTCGTCCATGTCGAAGAGGTCGTCAAGCTGATGGCCGACGATCCTCGGCGGACCGTGCACAGCGTGGTGATCAGAAATCGCGCCAAGAAGCTCAGAGCGGACGCCAAGCGCCTGGCCCAGAGCCTGGAGGAGGCGGGCACGCCGCAGGCCGGGCAGGTGGTCGAGCAGGCCCGGAAGGTGACGCGCCGGATCATCACCGCGCTGACCGCCGACGCGCTCAAGAATGTCTGGGGCGAGCTCGCCCCGCTGCTGAGGAGCATCATGGAGGCCGAGCGGACCGGAGAGGGGCCGGAGTGACCGAGGACGCGCCGCGGCGTATGCGCGCCGAGCCGTCACGCGACGACTACGCGTCGCTGGCCGGCCTGGCCAGAGCGCTCTACGCGCAGGGGCTCGGGCCCCGCGAGGTGGTACGGGAGTGCTACGGCGTCGGCTTCCCCGAGGAGTTCTTCGTACTCGCCGACGCGGGCCCCCACTCCCTGGACCTCATGGTGGACTTCCCCCTGCTGCCCTGGCGTCTGGCCGTACCCCCCGAGCGCGGTGGCCTGCCCGAGCGGCCCGATCCGATGGCGGACATCACGCGCAGGGTCTTCGCCCGCGACCCGGACCTGGTCCCCCTGTTCCTCGGCGTCAACGTCAACCTCGAGCACGGCGGCCGGGTGCACTGCTACAGCCTCGCCGAGCTCGGGGCGGGCCGGACGACCGTATTCGGGATCTGGAGGGACGTCGAGCCGCACAACGAGGTAGAACGCTGCGGCGATTCCCTGCTCGCCGTCCTGCGCGAGCACCACACGCAGTACGTCGACTGGCTGGAGAACGAGTCATGGGACCCCGCGAACGTGCGGACCGACCCGGTCGACGAGGAGACCGTGGCCGAGATCCGCGAACTGATCCCGCTGATCGAGGGGTTCCAGCGCCGGGCCGCCGCGCATGGGGGCGGCTGAAGCACCCGGGATTGTCGTGTGTGACCCGCCGGTCCCCGGGGGACCGGCGGCCGGGGCTCACGGGCTCGGGGTCGTGGTCTGCGGCGCGGGTGCCATGAGCGGCACCGCGCCCGGCACCGCCCGCAGCGCGGCATGGGCCACGGCCGCGTTCCCCGACTGGTCCTGACCGGCCAGCAGCGAGGACCCCACCGTGGCCGGAGGGTGCGCCGCACGGGCCACCGTCGCATTGCTCACGGGCGCCGGAGCGGGAGTCGGGGCCGGGCTCGGGGCCGCCCCCTGCCGGACCGCCGTCGCGACCTCCTGCGGGCGGACCGGCGGGACCGGCGCCAGCAGGCGGTGGAGGGAGAGCGGGGGTTCGGTGGGCAGCATCGGCTTCACCCCTGGGATGCGTCGTCGAGCAGATGGGCGTGCGGGCCCAGTTCGGTCGGGCGGAGCAGGCGGGCCTCGCGTTGGAACTGGCGTACCACACCACGGACGACATGGCGCATGGCAATCGTATCGCCGCCCCCGTCCGCCGCCGCCAGTGCGGCCGTGCGGGCCGCCGCGGTGATGGCGGCGCCGGTCATGTCCAGGCGGGCCAGGGCGTCCAGGTCCACGTCGGGGGCGAGGGGGGCCTCCTGGGGGAAGGCGAGGCGCCACAGCCGACGGCGCTCGGCGGCGGCCGGGCGGGGGAAGTGGACGACGAAGTGGAAGCGCCGGGTGAAGGCCGGGTCGATGTTGTCCTTCAGATTGCTGGTCAGGATGACCAGGCCGTCGCTGGCCTCCAGACGCTGGAGCAGATAGCCGACTTCCAGGTTGGCGTAGCGGTCGGTGCCGTGCTTCACCTCACCGCGCTTGCCGAACAGCGCGTCGGCCTCGTCGAAGAGCAGCACCGCGTGGCTCTCCTCGGCCTGCCGGAACGCGGTCTCCATGTTCTTCTCCGTCTCCCCCACCCATTTGGAGACGACCTGGGCGAGGTCCACCTTGAGCAGTTCCAGGCCGAGCATGCCGGTGACGATCTCGGCGGACATGGTCTTGCCGGTTCCGGGCTCACCGGTGAAGAGCGCCTTGACCCCGCCGTGCCCGGAGCGGCGGGCGAAGCCCCAGCCCTCGGCGATCCGGGGCCAGGCGCGGAAGGCCGAGGCGATCTCCAGGATCTGGCGGAACTGGACATCGGGCAGGACCAGGTCGTCCACGGTGCGGCGGGGCGTGATCGAGTGGACGGCGCTGCCGCCGCGGCCGCGGGTGACGGTGGCGATCGCGGGCTCGACGTGGGCGGCGACCGGCTCCGGGCGTCCGTTTCCGGCCAGGCGCGCCCCGGCGTCCGCGACCGAGGCGACGGCGCGCAGTTCGCCGCCGCTCATCCGGTAGCGGACGGCGAGGTCTTCGAGGAGAGTTCCGGTCAGCTCCGGCAGGGCGGCCGACCACATCGCCCGGCGATCGGTGAACCCGGGTACGGGCACGGTGAGTTCGGCGTAGGCGCGGGCGGCGAGCAGGCCCGCCGGGCGCCAGGGCTTGAGGCCGGTCAGGCACACCGGTACGCGCGAGCGGAGCAGCGCGGCGGACACCGGGTCGGCGGTGGCCCGCCGCTGCTCGCCGTGCAGCTCGTCGGTGGGGATCCAGAGCACCGCGCCCAGCACGGCGGCCGTCCGCAGATCGTCCTCGGGGTCGTCGGTCAGGGTGCGCAGCGGTGCCCCGGCGGCCCGGGCCAGCGCCTGTACGGCGTCGAGCTGGCCGTCGGGCGGGCAGCCCCACAGCCCGGCCAGGTCGATGTCGCCGGAGCCCAGCGCCCGGCCCAGCCGGGTGAGCCGCTCGGAGGAGAGGTACGGGGACAGCACCCGCGGCTCCGGCGGGGCGACCTCACCGGGGTCGTGGCCGAGCAGTCCGACATCGCCGCCCCAGCCCAGCAGGAAGTCCAGCACCCCGGGTGCGGGGAGGAGTTCCTGGGCGAGTTCGACCGCGGCCGCGCCGTGTGCGCGCAGCAGTCCGTAGCGGCGCAGCGGTCCGGCCGGGCCGAGGGAGCGGCGCAGCGCGAGGCGCGCCGCCGCGCAGTCCGCGCCCACGGCCATCAGCAGTTCCACGCTGGGCAGCCGCCGGTTGAGGTTGTCCACGATGTAGGCGTAGATCCGCTCGTAGCCGCGGTCCAGCTCGGGCGCGGCGGCCAGCAGCAGGGCGTCCTGCTCCGCGCGGGTCAGGCCGAAGCGGGTGGCGAGCGCGTCCAGCGGCAGGGCCCGGCCCTCGGCGGACGCGCGCCGCCTCAGGTCGCGTTCGGCTTCCGGTTCCGGCGGCGGGGGCGGGTAGGGCTCGGCCATGGTGTCGGTGAAGGTGTGCACCTCGCCGAGCAGTACGTCGACCTGTTCGTCGGTCACGCAGTACGGGGTCAGATCGGGCCTGGTGAGCCGGGCGGCGAGCCGGGCCTGCCGCTCGACGGCGGCCCTGAGCGCCCCGTGCAGCCCGGCCAGCCGGATCCGCAGGTGCTCCACCGCGGTGACGCCCATGGGTCTCACCCGGCCGAGAAGGTCAGGGTCCGGCCGCCCAGCCAGGCCACATCGGGCACGTCGGCGAGCAGTCCGCCGTTGTGGAGGTCCATGTGGCGCCGTCCCATCGGGACGCGCACCCGGACGGCCGTGGCCTCGAACCGCACGGTGGCCTCCAGGTCGGCGAAGCGGCGCAGGGACACCACCGGATCCGGCGTCTCGCGGTCGCGCCAGAGCGTCCAGGCGATCGTGGCCAGGCCGAGCGCGGCGGCCAGGGTGACGGTGCGCTCCAGACCGCCGTCCCGGGCGAGCGGCACCGCCCGGCGCCCGGTGACCAGGGCGGTGGCCAGGTCCGCGCACCGCTCGGCGTGGGCGGGCAGTTCGGCGGCGAGGCGCAGGTCCGGTGCCGCGCCCTCGGCGGACCACAGCGGGGTGCGCCAGGGCAGCCGCGCCACCGGGTCGCCGCGCAGCGGCCGTACGGAGGTGAGGAACGGCACGCCCGCCGAGGCCAGGTCGCGCAGGGCGCCGGGCGGCAGCGGCCCGTCGCAGAGCAGCACGGGCGGCCGCCCGCAGGTCTCCCAGTGCGGCAGCAGTCCGGCGGCCTCCGAGGTCCAGGCGATCGGGAACATGCCGTGGGCATCGAGGAGGAGCAGTCCGTCGTCGGCCCCGATGAGCAGCAGCGGGTCGGCGGGGTCGTGGCCCCGGCACACCGACAGCGCCAGGACGCCGTCGAGGACCGGGAGCGCGGGGCCCGCCCGGCGGGCGAAGTCGGTCAGCCGCTCCTCGGCGACGGGTGGCGGGAGGCCCGCGAAGGCGGCCGCGGCCTCGACGTCGCGCTCGGCGCGGCGCCAGCCCCGCGTGGTCTCGCCGAGCACCTTGTACGCCAGGGCGGCGGCGAACAGTGGTGCCTCCTCGGCGAGTTCGACACCGGCCAGGGCGGGCCCGATCGCGTCGAGGTACCCGATGCGTGCCAGTGGCCCGGCGAGCAGGAAGGGCAGGGCGGACCACAGCCGCACCTCGCCACTGGTCCGCGCTCCGGCACTCGTGCTCGTTCCTGACGCGGTACCCGGCGCGGTGGCGCCCGCTGCCGCGCCCGGCGGCTCCTTGGGCCCCGGGTCGTACGGCCCGGCCAGGGACCGGACCAGGCGTACCGCCTCCTCGCGGTCGGCCGATGTCAGGAAGTCGGTGAGCAGCCGGGGCAGCTCCGTCGCGTCGGCGTTCGCGACCACGGCACGCAGGGGCTCGGGCAGCGGCACGGCGGGCCCGGGGCGGGCGGCCTCGCCGGGCGGCGCGTGCGCGGGCGGAGGGTCGGCCGCGAGGGCGCGCCCGACGAGTTCGGCGAGCAGCCGTGCGGCGGCCGTGTCGTCCACGCCGAGCAGGGCGAGGAAGTACGCCCGCACCGACGCGTCCGGCAACAGCGCGAGCAGCGCGTCCAGTTCGCCGCGCTCGGCGAGTTCGGTGAAGAGAGCGGCGGCGCCCGGGGCGGTCCACGGCTCGGGGGCCGCCGCGAACGACTCCTCGAAGGACCGCGCGAACGACTCGGCGTCGCTGCCGGGTTCGCCGACGGGGTGTGCCACGACCGGCACCGGCGCGAAGTGGACCTCGACCGGCGGGCCGCCCGCCGTCGAACGGCCGGAGCGGCCCGGCCGGACGGTGACGGTCAGCGGCTCGGTGATCTCCACATCAGGACCGTCGGCCGCCAGCCGCTCGGCGAAGTGGTCCGCCAGCAACTCCGGCAGGGCCTCCACCACATGGCGGATCAGCCCGCGTGGCTCGGGTCCCCAGCTCCACCCACCGCGCCGGACCACCGTAACGGTGCACCGGCGCACCGTGATCTCGCCGGGCTCACCGCCATCGCCGGTCCGGCCGATTCCGCCGGACCCGCCGGGCCCCTCGGCGGGCGGCGCGGTGGGCGCGTTCACGTCACCCCCAGCCTCTCCAGGCGGCCCGCCCAGCCGACCGCGAGCACCAGCACTCCGTGCGCACTGCCCGCCACGAGCGTCACCGGCAGTTTCACCTGGGTCTGCTGGGCGGGGATCTCCCCGGTGAGCACATGGGTGTCCTGCTCGTCGGAGACCAGGGCGACCACGGGGGTGGCGCGGGCCGAGGCGACCTTCACGGTGACCGTGACCCCGTCCGTGGCCAGCGCGATGCCGTCGGTCCACGACGCGAGGCGCACCAGCCCCGGTTTGGGTTTGCCCTCGGGGGTCAGCTCGACCCCGTGGGCCAACGGCTGGGCGAGGGCGCCCGGTTCGTCGTCGACGGCCGCCACGTCGAGGTCCCTGGCGTTCAGCGGAAGGGTCGCGACGCGGCCCTCGCCCAGGGAGACGCGCAGCGGCAGCGCCCGTCCGACGAGCGACGCCACATCGGCCGGGGCATCGGCGCCGGTCAGGGCGAGCGCGCCCACGACATGGCCGGTGTCGTGGGCGTACACCACGGAAAGAGCCATCGTCAGCCACCGCCGTTCGTTGCCGCGACCGTCGCCAGGACGAGGAAGTCGACCGCCCCGGGCTGTTCGACCGGCTGCTTCCAGTTCACCGAGGGGTTGTACACGCGCACCCGGCAGCGGACCCGGCGGTCGGCGTCCACCGTGGCCTCCACCGGACTGAACAGCGCCGAATCCGCCAGGGGCGGGATGCGCGGGGTCAGCTGGACGTGGATCACGACCCGGCCGTCGGCGACCTGTTCCGGGGTGACGCCGGACGGCAGCGGCAGCAGCATCCCGTCGGTGGCGGTGCCGGAGGCCACCAGCGTGCTGCCGGCCGACATCCGGCCGCCGAAGCTGCCCTCGATCGTGAGGTTGCCGTTGGCCGCCACGGTCATCAGCGGAGCGACCGCGCCACCGCCCTGGTACAGGCCGAAGACCAGGTTGGGCGTCTCGCCGCCGGTCAGAACCAGCGCCGGCCCGCCCTCCTGGATCTCCGTGCCCGTCCGCAGGGTCAGCGCGCCCGACCGGGCCGAGACGGTGTCCGCGCGCACTCCGGCGAACCGCGCCGCGACGCCGCGCGCCACCGTCTCGACGCCGCTGAAGTGGCCGTCCGCCCAGTGGACATAGCCCAGCAGGACCAGCCAGCGGACGGGCGGATCGGCCGGTGGGTCGCCGATCGCGGGCGGCTGCTGCTCGGCGGCCAACCGCTCGTCGCCGAGCCGCCCGAAGAGGATCTGGTACGACTCCTCCACCCGGGTCTTCGTGGCGCTCCCGGAGCAGGAGACGGGACCGGCGGGCTCAGCCGGTTCCCGGTCGGCCGCGGTGAGGAAGACCGGGTAGGGCTCGTCCGTCGCCTGGTCCGCGCCGTTGACCTCCTCGAAGTCGCTCTCGCGCAGCACGACCGGCTCGGTGACGACCACCTCGCGGCCCGTACCGTCGACGGCGATCCCCGCCGAGACGCTCACCTCGACGTGGCGGACGCCCGTCAGCGGGTCGGTACGGGGCTGGGTGACGAGGCCGAGCCCTTCGACGATGCCCCACTCGTGCAGATGCCGGGCGTGCCGGGCGGCCCCGCCGCGCGCGTACTCCACCGTGGCCGACAGATCCGCGGCGGCCAGCACCTGCCCCTCGTGGAAGGCGGGGCGCAGCGGGCCCGTCACGGCGTCTCACCGGGCTTCCGGGTACGGGACGACCGGGTGCGCTTGGCCGGGGGCTTGGCGGGCTCGGCCCCCTGCTCGGCCTCCTGCCCGGGCGGCTGGTCCAAGGTCGGATCCGGCTCCGGCGCGGGCTCGCCGGACGGCTCCGGGGCCCGGCTCGACACCCGCTCCTCCAGATGGCTCACCTGCGTCTGGGCGCTGCCCAGTTGGGCGCGCAGCCCCTCCACGGCGGCGGTGAGATCGGCCACCCGCGTCCTGAGCCGGGCGAGCTCCTGCATGCTGTCGGTGACCTCGCTGGGGGTCGTGTAGACCTGTTCGTGCAGGGCCTTGGGTGGTGTCTCGCCCGGCGCGGGGGTCAGCAGCAGGGACAGCATCTCCTCCAGGTCCCCGGTGCGCGGCCAGTCGCCGAGCAGTCCGTCCGCGTACGGGCGCGCCACCGGGCCCTCGGACGGCAGGGTCGGCTTCTGGTAGCGCGGCACGGGCCGGCAGCACACCCGCTCGGCGAGTTCGCGCAAGCGGTAGAGCTTGGGCAGCCACTCGCCGTACGCCGATCCGCCCGGCAGCACCTGCTCCCGGGTGGCCGAGCAGACCCGTACGACATCGCAGCCGTCCAGCTCCAGATGGGCGAGCAGGACATCGGTGTCGGTGCAGTCGCCGCACGGCGGGTTGAGGGTGGCGCACGCCGCGTCGGTCAGGAACCGGCGCAGCGCGGTGCCCAGGGCGGCGGCCGCCTCGGCGATCTGCTGCACCTCGGCGATGGTCGCCTTCTCGGTGCTGTCCGGCGGCGGGGACGGCAGCAGCGGCGGTACGTCGACGGCGGCGGTGTCCTGGCGCAGTGCGCAGTCGGCCAGGTCGGTGGCCTGGTCCAGCCGGCACAGCAGCCACTCCCGGATCAGGCCGAGGTCCGCGCGGAACTCCACCCGCAGCGCGTGACCGAGCGGGGTGCCCTGGGCCAGCATGCGCACCTCCAGCGGCGCGTCCGGGTCGCCCCGCTCGGGGACGACGCGGGCGGCGGTCTCGGTGACGACGGCGCGGGCGATCCCGGCGTGCAGCGGGTCCGGCCACGCCGCTTCCAGGTCGGCGCCGCCGAGCCGCCCGCACGCCGTGCCCAGGGTGCTCCGCGCCTCCCGCACGGTGGCGAGGTCCGGGTAGTCCCGTGCGAGCTGGGCCTGCCCGGCCGCGTCGTAGGTGTCGTACCGGGCGACGGCCGCGGCCAGCGCGCGGACGTGCTCGGTCATCTCGCGGGCCGTCGGCGGGGCGGGCGGGCCCTCCCCGCCCGCGTTCTCGCGCAGCCACGCGAGGGCGGTGGTGTACCGCTGGGCGTCGGCGGCGTCGAAGCGGAAGGCCCGGCCGGTGCCGAGCGACGCCACGGTCAGGGCGTCGGTGTAGAACCCGAGCCGCCGGTCGCGGGTGCGGGCCTGGTCGGCGCGGGCGAGGTCGCCGAGGGCCATGAGGAGGCGGGTGCCGGGGTTGTGGCGGTGGTCCTCGAAGTCGTCGCACTTGACCACGAATTGGTACCCCTCCTGGATCCTGGAGGGCACGCATCCCGGTGCGGGGCAGGGCTCCTCGGTGGCGTACGGCGCCACCGGTTCGACGGGGAGCTCGCGGTAGCGCACATAGAGCCCGTAGCGGCGCCCGCCGTCGTCGCCGTTGTTGTCGCAGTTTTCCCCGCAGTCCACGCCGAGCGCGCTGATGCGGCGCTCCCGCACCAGTGCGGTGATGTCGACGCGCTCGGTGCAGGGCACCACGATGTCGTTCCCGGCGCAGTCCAGCGCGTGTCCGGGGTGGACCGCCACGGTTCCGCCGCCGCACGGATCGCAGGTGACGCCGAGGCCGCAGATGACTCCCGGCCCGTACAGGGACCGGTTGTGCAGTCTGGCCTTCGCCGTCGTGTACTCCACCAGCAGGCTGAGGTCGTCCTCGGTCAGCAGTTGCCCTGCGAAGAAGCGAGGACGTACGAAGGCGGAGGTCCGGGTGGCGTCGCCACCGCAGCCGCATCCGCAGTCTGTTCGCATGATCAGCGCTCCTTCACGAAGAACCAGCTCTCGAAGACGTCCCCGCCCGCGCCGGTGCCGGACGTCCAGGGCCCGATGCCCGAGGGCGGGAGGTCGCAGCAGTCGTCACCGCCGTGCTCGGCCGACAGCGTCGAGCCGGTGCGGATGAGCGGGACGCACCCGCCCACATGGGTGCCGTCGACCGGGCGGCAGCAGCGGTCGAGGAGGAACGCGGCGCGGACGGTGATCAGTACGCGGTCGCCGTCCTGGAGCGTCTCGCGCGTGGTCTGGCGGTAGCGGAACTCCTGGGTGAACTCGTCGCACTCCTCGGACTCCAGGTCCGGATCGGCGAAGGTGCCGCCCATGTACCAGGTGGAGGCGTTACGGCCGCTGCCGCCCTCGATCACCTGGAGCTCCACCACACCGGGCCGCAGCGTGTCGGACCGTACGTCGGCGGAGAACCGCACCACGAGCCCGCCGTCCTCGTCCAGGGTGCCGAGGAGGTTCTTGGCCTCGTCGATGGTGTAGGTGTGGCCGTGGATCCAGTTGATACCGGTGATCACCGTGGGCAGATGGCGGCCGAACGGGCGGCGCACGTTCATGTGGATGTGGTTCCGGCGCACCGGCTCGTACCAGTCCACACAGTCGATCCTGGCCAGCCACAGCACCGTGTGCTCGCACGGCTCGCAGCAGGTGTCACAGCGCTCGTCCACCGGCGGCTCGCAGCCGGTGACCCGCACCGTCCAGCACTCCTCGGTCCAGCCGAACTCGCAGTCGGAGGTGTCGGCGCAGGCGTCGTTGTAGACGGCGCGGGTGGGCTCGACGGGCCGCTCGGCGTACTCGACGCCGATCCAGACGGTGTCGGTGTCCCGTTCGTGCGGGGGCAGCGCCTTCCACAGGTCGATCTCGCAGCCGCCGCGCACCACGACCTCGTTGCCCTCGCAGTCCACGGCGAGACCGGGAGTGATCCTCACCTTGGCCCTGCGCCGGGTGCGCTCCGGCTCGGTGCCGCCCTCCTCCGCAGTCTGTTCGGGCCGCGCGGACTCTTCGGCGGGGTCGTCCGGCGGGCAGTCGTCCTCGTCCCGTGGCACCGGTTCCACGTGGAGGCCGCACACCACGCCGTAGCCGAGCAGACAGCGCATGCGCAGTCTCGACTTCTCGCGGTAGTACTCCTGTTCGCGCTGGAAGTCACGCGCGCCCAGCATCTGGCCGTGGAAGTACCGCAGCCGGCGCAGTGGTGGCGCGTGGAACTCCTCGGTCCTCGATGGTCCTGTCTCGGTCATCGCCCCGTCCTCTCACGACACTCGCGTATGCATGCCGACGGCGGAGACGACTCCCACGCCCACCCCTCGGCGCAACCCTCTCGGTCCCGGCCTCAGTACTCCGTCGCGGTTCAGCCGCACCGGATTCGCTCCGCCCAGTACGGGCGCCGGCAGCGGGACGAACGCGGTGTCCACGCCGACCGTGGACCGCGAACCGACCACGAAGCCCGCGCCGCCGGTGCGTACCGACCCCACCGTGTGCGCGGGCGCCTGCCGCTCCACCAGCCGCCGCAGCGCCGTCGCGTCCGCCGATCCGGCGGGCAGCAGCAGCCGGAACCGGTGCGCGTGCGCGGTGAACGGGTCGCTGTCCGGCGCGCCGAAGGCGCGCAGCGGCGCCGCGCCGAGCGCCGTGCCGCCGACGCGGAAGCGGCTCGCCGAGCGGCCGAACAGCCTTATGGCGCCGAGCCCCTGGTCCGTCCCCCGGCCTTGGTCCCGCGCCGCGCGCAGATGGGCCCAGCGGCGGTCCGCCGCCAGCTCGTCCACGACCGGGGCCGCCCCGAACACGATGCGCACCGCCTCGCGCAGCGCCCATGGCGTGCCCCGGCGCCGGTAGAGCTCCGGGGCGGCGGCCAGCAGCGCGCGCCGGGTGCGGGCGTCCCAGCCCGCCTCGAACGACAGGCCGAGCAGCCCGGCCAGCCACGGCAGCGCCCGGTCCGGGACGCCCGCCGGGTCGAGGAGCGACGGATACCGCTCGATCACCCGGTCGAGCTGGGCGAGCGTGGCGTCGAACAGCGACAGGAAGCGCTCGGTGAAGTCGTCGGCGGCGGGATCCTCACGGAAGGCGGGCGGCAGCAGGTCGGCGCTGGTGACCCGGGGGAAGTCCAGCCGGATCCGGCGCAGCACCGGAGTCGAGCCGCCGTCGCCGGACAGCCGCAGCCGTAGCCGCAGGAAGCGGCCGGGCGGCTGGTCGACGAGGAAGTCCGTGATCCCGGGGGCGGACCTCTGCCAGTCGCTGTCGTCGTACCGGCCGTCCTCGCTCACCACGATCTCGACGGCGGCCGCCGTCCCGGCGGGCACCTCGGCGTCCAGCCGCACGCGGTGCCAGCGGCACCGCGAAATGCCGCTGTCGATGAGGGTGGTGAGGTACGAGCCGCTGGTGACGTACGCGTCGGTGGCGGGCGGCGCGGGGTCCCGGGGCAGGCCCTGCCAGGTGAAGCAGCGGGTCTCGGGACCCTCCGCGCCCTTCTCGGTCAGGCAGAACCCGCCCTCGTCGGCCGCGGTGAGCGTGGACGGGGGCAGCTCCGCGGCCAGTTCGTCCACGGTGACGGGGCGGAACGGGCCGCGGTGACCGCCACGGTGGATGCCGAGCCGTCCGCCCTCGTCGGTGAGCAGCCATATGGTCCGCTCCGGCCCGGTGCGCAGGCCGATGATCTCGCCGCGTACACCGGTGCGCAGCACGCCGCGGAAGCCGCCGGTCGAGTCGAACCGCCGCAGGTCCGTACTGCCCTGACGGGCCACCAGGACGTCGTCGCCGGGGCCCAGGGCGGCCCAGCGGGGCCGCTCGGCCCGGATCACACCGGCCAGTTGCCCGCCCTCGCGGCGCCACACCAGGACCCGGTCGGACTCCACCACGGCCAGCCGGTGTCCGCGCGCGGCGACGGAGACCGGTTCGCACAGCGGGTCGGGGTCGCAGCCGGGCGGCCAGACGGGGGCGAAGGCACCGCCGCACCCGTCACGGCGCAGCAGCCGCCGCTCGCCGGGGACGAGCAGATACCAGCCGCACGGCCCGCATCCGGGCGCGAGGCGGGGATCGGGGAACCACGGCAGCAGCCGGTCCCTGGTGGGGCCTTCCGGCGCGGCGCCCCGATGGGCGAGCCGGAGTCCGGCCGGATCCTCGAAGCCGACGATGCCGTCAGCCTGCTGGAGGTCCGACTGGTCCCAGCCGACGTAGGCGTCCAGGAGGCGGAAGGTCGCGGGGTGCGGGGTGCACGTCATGGCTGGTCTCCTACCGGGATCAGCAGCGGGCGCTCCGGCCAGACGAGGGTGTGGGGCGGGAGGGCGTGGTCGGTGCAGGGCGGTCGGCGCACTCCGTCGACGGTGAGCGACAGCCGGGTGACGGCCAGCACGCCCTCGACCGCCAGGAGCCGCCGGACCAGCGCCGTATGGCGCAGCGCGCCGCCGAAGGGCCACCCCGCGCCGTCCTCCCCGCCGCGCAGCGGATCGAGGTAGGTGCGCACCGCGTCCCCGGCCCTGGCCAGGACGGCGGCCCGGTCGAGGTCCGGGTCGAGGGCCACCCAGGACTCCACTCCGACGCGGCGGTACGGCGCGGGGGCGGCGACCACCGTGACCCCGGCGGGGGCGGCTTCGCGGATGAGGAAGTCGGCGACGGCCTTCAGGGTCGCGGCCGTGGCGACCGGCGGTTCGTCCGGGTCGCCGCCCGGAGTTGCGGGCGGTACGACGAGGACGCCCACCACGCCCGGGATCGGCACCCCCGCGAAGTCGGGATGCAGACCGGGCACGCCCCGGGCGCGGGCCACCGAGGCGCCGGGCGCGCGGGTGGCGAGCTGTCCGTAGTCGGCCGGGGCCACGGCCCGGCCGCGGGCGCGCAGTTCACCGGCGCCGCGGCGCATGGCCTCGGCGTCGGGCTCGGCGTCCGTTCCGCCGGAGGCCGGGAAGGGGTTGCTCACGCCGGTGACGAACGGCAGCGCGGTCACCACCCCGTTGACCGCGCCCGCCGCCACGGCCCCGGCGCTGCCGCCGCCCACGCGGTAGCGCACGGCGCGGACGTTGCGGAAGCCGGGCGGGACGGCCGCGCCGCTCACGCCGTCCCCGAAGGTCACCTCGCCGCTCTCGTGGTCCACGGTGAACACCCGGTCGTCGGCGCCGTATCCGGCCAGGCTCTCCACCTCACGCCACCGGGACGAGGTTCCGGCCGATGTGCCCGCCGTGGTGCCGAACACATCGCCGCCCGTGTCGTCGTCCACGTCGATGACCACCGATCCGGCGAGGATGGGCACCTGGCTGAGCTTCATGCGCCGCAGCCCGGTCGTCGCCGGGTCCTGGACGGGCTGGAGCGGCTCGTCGCGGATGGTGCGGGCGGCGGTGGCGGCGACCACGTTCAGCCGCAGCCCGGACAGCACGGGCGCCGGTCCGGCGAAGGCGCCGTGCGCGATCCGCAGGCGCAGCCAGCGCAGCCGGGGCCGGGTGCCGGACGGGCTGCCCGGCTCCCATGACCGCGGGACCCGCAGCTCGACGGTTCCACTGGCGCCGAACCCGGCCGTGGAGTCCCCCATCAGCTCGGCGGGGACGAGCCGGTTGCCGTCCAGCACGTCCCAGCGCAGCAGCGGCGCGGGCGGCAGCGGCAGCGGCGCGGTGCCGCCGGAGGCCGCGGGGGCGGGCGGAGCGGCGACGACCACGAAGCCGAGCGACAGCCGCGGGTAGGGGGCGGCCGGTCCGGCGAGTCCGATCCACAGCGCGTTGCCGGGCCGCGGATCGCGGCCGAAGGGCTCGAAGGGACGGCTGGGACCGGCCGGTCCCAGCGGCAGGGCCTGGATCGTTCCGGCCTCCTGGACGGCGAGATCGGCGAGGGTGGCCGGGGTGGCGTACAGGTCCTGGTCCGTCTCGTAGACGACCTGGCCCGCCGGGGTCGAGGCGGCGCTCTGGAACCCGGTGGGGACGAGCACCGAGGCGCCGTCCGGCGGGTTGACGGTGAACTCCAGCAGCGTCGCCGCCGCACCGGCCGGCCGGCGCCGCACGCCCGCCGTCGCCAGGTGTTCGGCCAGCACCTTCTCCGGCAGCCGGTTGACGCGGCCGAGTACGGGTTCGGTCTGGGTGCCGAAGAGGCGGACGAGGGCGACACCGGCGTCCTGCCGGTCGGGGTCGGTCCAGTCCGGGGTGTAGCCCGCGATCCGGGCGCGGACGTCGGCGCGTACGGCCTCGCGGGTGGCGTCGACCAGTTCGGGCTGGACTCCGGTCGGGCCGGGGCCGGGCACGATCCGCCCGTCCTCGCGCTCCCGTTCCCGCGCGTCCCTCTCCCACCACACCTCGCCGGTCATACCAGCCCCTCCCCCGGTTCGACGGCGGGCACGATCCGGGTGTGGACCGTCCGCAGGACGGGAAGTTCCCCGGCGCCGAGCGGCACCTCGTCGCACTCCTCCACCGCGTCGGCCCCGTCGAGGCCGATCGCCACGGCGGCGATGTCCGCGAGGTCGCCCAGCGCCCGCTGTGCGGCCCGCAGCAGGGCCGAGGGCCGCAGCGGCTGTCCGAACGGCCAGCCGTCCTGGTCCTCACCGCCCACGAGCGGGTCGAGGAAGCGGCGCAGCGCGGCGGCGAGCGCGGTGGACACACGGGTGACGTCCGCCGGGTCGCCCGACAGGGTGACGCGCAGCGTCACCTCGCGGTAGCGGGGCGCGCGGACGAAGACCTCGGAGGTGAGCAGCCGCGCCTGTTCGAGGTGGGCGGCGGCCGCGCGCAGCATGCCGGGGTCGGGGAGCGGCGCGGCCACGAAGTCCTCGCGGGTGAGGTCGTCGCGGGGCGCGGCCGGGACGATATGGACGGTCACCGCGCCGGGCACCGTGGCGCACGGGAAGCCGGGGTGCGCGCCGACGGCCGGGTAGGCGCGGGCGATGGCGACGCCGGGTGTCGCACGCGCCAGGGTGACGTAGTCCTCGGCGGTGACCGCACGGGTCACCTCCCCCAGGGAGGCGGCGGCGCGGCGGCGCGCCTCGGTGACGGTCTCGGGGTCGGTGCCGCCCTCGGCCCGTACGAGATTGGCGGCCGAGACCGCTCCCGGAAGGTCCTGGGCCGGCAGCCAGTTGCCGGTCATGCCGCCGTTGCCGATCCGGCCGCCGCCGGTCGCGTAAGTGATGTGCGCGTCCGGGTCCGGGTGGGGGATGCGCCCGGTGAGTCCGTCACCGAACACCAGCGCGCCCTCGGCCCGGTCGAGAACGAAGATCCGGTCGGCCGGGGAGCCGAAGGTGAAGTCCGGTGCCGGCCGCCACTCCTGGCCCGCCAGGCGCAGCGTCGCCTCCAGGAGGCGGTCGGCGGCGTCCGGCAGGACGAGATGCTGGCCGGGCAGCCGGAGCCAGGCGCCGATCTGGTCCTGGAGATCGGCGCCGCTCACGGTGCGGTGCCGGCGGTGGTGTGCGGCGGAGGCGTTGACGGCGAGTTGGAGCAGGCGGGGCGGGGCCGCGTAGGTGGCGGCCGGGGTGGACACCAGGAGCCCGGTGTCCCGTGTGGACCAGTCGGCCGGGGGGTGGAGCCGGACCACACCGGACCGTCTGAGCCCGCCCGTGCCGTCCTCCACCTTCTGATACGCACCGGAGATGTCCGTGCCCGGCCGGAACCAGGACCAGGTCAGCTCGGCCGGAGGCGGTACGTCGGCGACCGCGCCCGGCAGCCACGACGGCGCGGACGCGGTGGGCGCGTCCAGCTCCACGAGCAGTCCGATCGGGCCGGGCGCGGGGTGGTCCCCGGTGAGCGGCAGGGTGAACCGGACCTGTGCCGGGGCGCCGTCGCTCGCCAGGAGGGCGATACCGCGCCGGGCCCGCAGATCCGCCGTGCGGTCGCGGTCGGTCCACACGGTGACCTCACCGTCCTCGGCGAGCGGCAGCACGGCCACGTCGTCGTCGAGGGTGAAGACGACCTGCCCGGTGGGATCCCGGGTCAGCGCCGTCCCGGCCGGGACGACCGGGACCGCGGTGCCCTCCTGCCGGGCGGCGAGGCGCAGCACGGTGGCGGCGGGGCGGGCGGGGCGCGGCGGTTCGAGGCCGAGCAGCCGCAGTATGGCGACCACGAGCGCGTCCGGCACCTGGTCGAGCCAGTACAGCCGCTGTTCGAGGAGGTAGGCGAAGAGTTCGAGGAGGGTGACGCCGGGGTCGACGGGCGCGTGCAGCGTCCAGGTGCCGTCGGACTCGGCGGGGATCCGGCGGCGGATGGCCGCCATCATGTCGGCCCAGGTGAGGTCGTCCAGCTTCGGCGGGGGCAGGGTCATGGGGTGCCCCCGGTGGATCCCGTGGGTCCGGTCAGCCCGGTGTAGAACGGGAACACCAGGTTGGCCTTGGTGTTGCTGCGCCGGATGCGGTAGACGACCGAGACGGTGATCCGGGACTCGTCGGCCGGGTCGGCCTCCGCGCGGACCTCCTCCAGTTCCACCCGCGGCTCATGGTCGCGGACCGCGACGGCGATCGACTGCTCCAGGTCGCGCAGGTTCTGCACACTGCCGGGCGCGAACACCAACTCCTGGGCGCGGGTGCCCAGTTCGGGGCGCATCACCCGCTCGCCGGTGCCGGTGAGCAGCAGCGCCCGCAGACAGTGCTCGATGCTCTCCTCGCCGACGGCGTAGCCGAGCCGCCCGGACGCGTCGGGCAGGATCGGGAACCGCCAGCCGGTTCCGAGGAACTCCTCGCTCATGCCGTCCTCGCCTTCTTGGCCAGCACGGCGGGGGTGAGCGGCGGGGCGGGCGGGCCGGTGGGCCCGGCGGCGGAGGGGTGGGTGTGGGTGTTGAACGCCTGGAGCAGCGCGTTGCCGAGCACAAGCGGCTCGGTGGCACCGCCGCCGAGGTCGATGGACGGGGAATCGACCGTCAGCTTGGGTGCCTTGAGGGTGATCTCGCCCTGCGCGGTCACGGTGACGCTGCCGCCCTCGGCGGCGGTGATGCGGATGGCCTTGCCCTGGTCGTCCAGTTCCACGACGTGTCCGGCGGCGGAGGTGATCCGCACGGCGGCCTTGGACTGGGTGTCGTCCAGGAGCACCTCATGGCCGTGCCGGGTCCGGATGACCTTCTGGTCGCGGCCTTCGGTGCGGGCGGTCGGCGGCTTGTCCTCGCCGTTGTAGAGGCCGCCCAGCACGATCGGGTACCGCATGTCCCCGTGCACGAAGGCCACGAGCACCTCATCGCCCTTCTCGGGGACGAACACCGAGCCGTAGCCGCCTCCCGCGTACAGCTGGCTGACCCGGACCCAGTCGGTGACCGTGGTGTCGTCGAACCACGGGAACTTCAGCTTGACCTGGCCCTCGTCGTCGCCCTCGTTCTCCACGACGAGCGCCTCGACCACGCCGTAGTAGCGCTTGTCGGTGGAGCGGGCGCGTGGCGTGCCCCTCATGGTCACTGGTCCCCCTGATGGATCCGCCGTCCGGTGAACTGGGTGAAGAAACCACTGGTGTTGAGGGTGTGCTCGACCCGCTTGACGAAGTAGGTGCCCGAGAAGCGGTGGCCGAGGCCGTAGATCTCCAGGTTGTCGCCGGGCCGCAGCTCGGGCAGGCCCGCCACCTTGCCGGTCGCGGTGATGAACTCATACGCCCGCTCGCGCAGCAGGCTGATCGCCAGTTCGCGGGCCTCCTGGTCGCTGCCGACCGGTGCGTCCACCACGACCTCCTGGCGGCCCTGGAGGGTGGACTCGGCGACCTGCGGCCCGCTCTGCCCGTCGGCCGTGTTCTGCCCGGCCGGGAGGTTCTCGGCGGTCGCGGTGAACGCGATCGCCTGTTTGGTGCGAGGGTCCCAGCCGCGCACGGTGACCTTGCTGACCTGCTGGGAGACGGTCAGGGTGGGGGTGAACTCCATCAGGTTGGGGACCAGCCCCTCGGGCCGGCCGGTGGGGCCGGTGCTCAGCCCCGGTGCGTACGCCAGCCGGTACAGCCGGATCGGGCGGCCGTCGCGGCCGTCGGTCGGCTTGGTGAAGTACAGCGTGTCCTCGCCGGTCCTCGCGTCCGGCAGGATGTAGCAGTCGAAGTCCAGCCGCTTGGCCCGCTCCAGCAGGAACGTCGCGTCGTCCTGGTTCTTCTGCACCACCACGTCATGGGTGGGCCCTTCCCGGGTGACCTCGATGCGCAGGTGGTTGCGCTGGGCGATCTGCTCGGCGATGCGCCAGTCCGGCAGATTGCGGTAGATCTTGGTCTCGTTCTCGGTGGGCTTGCGGTCCTTGAGCCGCAGCAGCCCGTCCACGCCACTGACCTGGACGGTGGGCGACGCGCCGTCGGTGAACTTCGGGCTGAGCGTGGAGATGGTCCCGGTGGCGACGGTGAGCAGCTTGTCGGCGTAGCCGAGCCGGACCGAGACCCGGCCGCCGAGCCGGAAGCGCGGCGAATCGCTGTGCTTGAACCGCAGATTGGCGTCGTCCCAGTTGTTCAGGGTGAGATCGAAGCCGGACAGCTCGTCGATGTCCCGGTTCACCTTGATGTCGATGATGTCGTTCTTGGTGGACGGGTCCATCTCCAGGCCCTCGATGCGCACATCGAACTCGGGCGCGTACCGGTCGGGCGAGGCGACCTCGGGGGTGGGGGTGCTCATCGCGCGCTCCTCACGCCAGCCGGGGCACGGTCAGCACCCGGCCCGGCCGCAGGTCCCGTGGGTCGCTGATGCCATTGGCGCGCGCCAGCTCCCGCCAGGCGTCGGGCCGCCGGTACAGCGCGGCGGAGATGGAGCTGAGGGTGTCGCCGCGGCGCACCACATAGCTCTTCTCCACCGTGGGCGACGAGCGGGGCGTCTCGGCGACCTGCGCGGCGGCGGTGCGGAACTCCTTGAGCGAGAGGTCCAGCATGGCCCGCAGCGGCACGCCGTCCGGCCGGAACAGCTGGTAGTTGACGTCCAGCTTCTCCACGACGCCGGTGAAGACCTCCTCGTCCCAGACGAACCGCACGACCGGTGGCGCGTGTTCGCGGCTGTCGGGCCGCAGCAGGTTGCGCACCGCGTTGACGTAGGACTTCCGTACGTTCTCCAGGGTGTCGGAGGTGTCCACCAGCGCCTGCACGGTGAGGGTCTCCGTGCCGCCGCGGACGTATTGCAGGGGCGGTGTCTCCAGGCCGGGGATGGTGATCTCGGCGAAGGTGTTGCTCTTGCTCAGCTTGTAGTCGGTGGGGTTGAACCGCAGCGGGATCCGCCGCTGCCGCTCGTCGGCGATCACCGGCCGGACGATCTCCAGCCGGGCCCGGGCGGCACCCTGCCGGGCGAAGGACACGGGCGTCACACTCATGAATCGCCCTCCGCGTCGCCGAAGCGCCGTTCGGTCTCGGTGTGTTTGGCGCGTGCGCACTGGTCCTCGTACAACTTCGCCCACGCCTGGATGTGCTGGTTGAACAGGCGGGTGAACACGGCGCCGTCGTCGCCGTCCACCTGGAACCGGACCTCGAGGTGGTGAATGGTCACCTTCGGCACCTCGGTCACCTCCCTTGGATCTGGCGCGGCAAGGCGCTCGCCGCGGCGTCCTGCACGACCTTCGTCAGCCCCTCGTGCGCGATCTCCAGCGACTCGATGGCGATCGCGTTCTGCTCCCCGTGCAGATCCGGGCCGGTCCACTTGGCGGCGAGCCCGCCGTGGAAGGCCCAGGCCGCACCGGGCGCCCCGTCCGGGCCGAGCACGATCACCGCGCCGTCGCGGCGGGCGCCCAGCGAGTCGGCGAGCCCGGCCTGGTACCAGGACCACAGCCCCGGGTCGCGCACCACGCCGCGCTTGAGCGTGATCCGGTTCCAGGAGTGGCGCAGCGGCAGTTGGTGGACCGAGTCGTTGCGCCCGCCCTCCGGGTAGCTCGTCACCTCCAGCTGCGCGCCGAGCCCGGTGACCTCCTGGAACGCGCCGGAGGCGGCCAGTGGCAGCAGCAGCGCCTGCGCGGCGGGCAGATACGCGTCGCCGGGGTCGAGGGTGACCAGGAAGCGGTATTTGGGCAGCGGATCCAGGCTCACGCCTCGATCACCTCCAGACCTCGGTCCTGGCCGAGTACGAGACGCAGCCGGATGAACTCCATGGGGACGGCCGGGGCCACCGCGATCTCGCAGACCAGGTGCCCCGGGTCCTGCTCGGGCGGGTTGTTGGTGTCGTCGCACACCACCCGGAACGCCTGCTCGGGCCGGGCCCCGGCGAGCGCCCCGGCCCGGAAGGCCGACAGGAGCACGGAGGTCAGCGCCCGTACCAACGTCAGCCGCAGCTCTGCCGAGTTGACGTCGAACACCAGCGGGCTCGCCGCCCGCCGGATCGCGCGCACCAGCAGATGCACCAGCCTGCGGTGGGCGATGTAGCGGGTGCCCGGGTCGGCGGACAGGGTGCGCCCGCCCCACACCATCAGCCCTCGCCCCCGGGTGCACCGGATCAGGTCGATCCCCGCGTCGAACAGCCGGACCTGCTGCGGCTCGGGGTATTCGGTGGCGAGGTCGACCGCCTCCAGAAGCACGGCGTTCGCGGGTGTGTGGTGCGCCCCGCGCTCGCCGTCGAGGCGCGCGATGACGCCCAGGACGTGCCCGGACGCCGGGACGGTGCGCAGGTCCTGCCCGTCGGGGGTGCGCAGCGGCGGGTGGTAGACGGCGGCGCAGCCGAGCAACTGGCTGTCGCCGGTGGCCGCCAGGGAGCCCACCCAGTCCACCACCTGGTCCACGGAGGACAGCGCGGACGGCACGTCCAGAACGGCGAGGCGGTCGTGCGACGGCTCCACGCTCCGCAGCAGTTCGAGCACCATGTCGGTGTGCGCGGCGCCGGACAGGTCCGTACCCAGGTCCGGCAGCGCCACCAGCGCCGGTTCCGGCAGTTCGGCCTGTACGGTCACGGCGTCCGAGTACGCCGCGCGGGTGGGCGCGGCGTCGGCGCCGCCCGCGAGCGTCAGGTCCCAGGACATCGAGATCGGGCCGGGCCGCCCCGGCGGCGGTGGCGGCCCGTCCGGGACCAGCCGGATGTAGCGGGATCCGGTGAGCCGGTCGGCCAGGCCGGCGAGCGGCAGCCCGGGAAAGGTCTCGGGCGGCTCGCCGGGCATCATGATCCGTACGCCCACGGTGGGCGGTCCGGCGACGGTGCTGGCCTGGTAACGGACGGCGACGCGCCCGCCGTTGGCCCAGGCTCCCGGGCTGGTGGCCACCACCTGGTAGCCCGTGGCGTCCCATCCGCTCAGCGGCCCGACCGTCCACGCCGTCCGGGCCGTGGTGGCCGGCCCGGACACGCGGAGCACCCAGGCGGTGCGGCCGCCGTTCTCGAAGAAGCCGCGCAGTGCGTACGGGGTGGCGAAGGCGCCCTCCGGCGGCCCGAAGGTGCCCACGACGTCGTTCCAGCTCTCCACGCGCACGGGAGTGCCGACCGGGCCGCGGCGGAGCCGGCCGAGGAACGCCGCCACGTCGGTGCGCAGCGGCTCGGTGTCGGAGCCGCGTGGCGGACACGCGAGGGATACTCCGGGGAGCGCTTCGCCTGCCATGTCAGGTTTCGATCTCCAGCTTCTCGACCGCCAGGACGAGCGTCTCCATGGCGATCTCGTTCTTGGTGGCGCTGAGCGTCGGGCCGGTGTACTTGGTGGGCCAGCCGCGGTCGAAGTTCCAGCGCATCACGTCGTTGCGGTTCTCGTCGCACAGCACGATGGAGCCGTGGGTGCGCTTCACCGTGCCGTTGAGCGCGTCGGCCACCCACTTCCAGAAGGCGGCGTGGCCGGTGATGCCGCGCTTGAAGGTGAGGTTGGTGAACTTCTTCAGCCCCGGGATCTTGCGGACGGTGATGTCCTCGCTGCCGTTGCGGTACTCGATCGGCGGGATCTCCAGCTCCAGCCCGCTGGCCTCGGTGAAGGACCCGCTCACCGCGAGCCCGTCGTCGCTGACGTTGAACACGAAGATCTTGAAGTTATAGGACGCGTATGGATCGTCCCTGGTCACGGGCGGCATGATGGACTCCCTCGGGCACTCAGGCGAGTTGGGTCTCGCGGGTCTTCTGCTGGATCCGGAAGATCACGAACTCCGCCGGGAAGACCGGCGCGACGCCGATGACACAGATGAGCCGGCCGTTGGCCAGGTCGTCCTCGGTCATCGTGGTGCGGTCACAGGCGACGAAGAACGCCTCGTCGGCGGTGGTGCCGGCGAGTGCGCCGGTGCGCCAGACCGTGGTGAGGAAGTTCGTGACCGTCTGGCGGACCAGGGACCACAGCGCCTCGTCGTTCGGCTCGAACACCACCCACTGGGTGCCCTCCTCGATCGACTCCTCCAGATAGAGGAACAGCCGCCGGACGTTGACGTACTTCCACGAGCTGTCCGAGGAGAGCGTGCGCGCGCCCCAGACCCGGTGGCCGAGCCCGGGGAAGAACCGCAGCGCGTTGATGCCCTTGGGGTTGAGCACGTCCTGATGGCGCTTGGTGATGTCCTGGGCGATGCCGTCGGTCAGCCGGATGCCCCGGATGACCGCGTTGGCCGGTGCCTTGTGCACCCCCCGCTCCACATCGACACGCGCGTAGATCCCGGCCATGTGGCCCGAGGGCGGCACCTCGACGTCGCGGTCCGCCGACAGGTCGCGGGTGACCAGCCACGGGTGGTAGAGCGCGGCGTACTTGGTGTCGAACCGCTCGCGGAACGCCTGGACGTCCTCGATGTCCAGGCCGTCCTGCGGATCGAGGATCGCGAACCGGTCCTTGAGCAGCTCGCAGTGGGTGACCAGGGCCGATTCCACCGTCCCGGACCACATGCCGGGCACGGCACAGACGGCCACCTCGTCGATGTCCTCGAGCGCCGCGATCCCGGTGCGCTTGCCGCTGCCGCCGTCCTCGCCGACGAAGTCGGCCACGCTCAGGGTCCCGTAGGCGTCGTCCCCGTCTCCCAGCGTCAGCCAGGATCCGACGGCGGGCAGGGGGAACTTCGTCGGGTCGGTGGACAGGGCGCCCAGCGCGGTCGCCCGCACCAGCCGGGAGCGGCCGGCCAGGGTGGTCACCAGGTTGGCCGGTGTGTCGCCGGTGAGCCGGAGGTTGCGGTGGGTCTCGGTCTCCACGGCCCCGGACGGATCGGTGAACCTGGCGTCCACCTGCGCCTCGATCAGCTGCACCCGATCGGTCTCGAACAGCGTCCCGGGCACGTTCGCGTCGAGGGTGACGACATCCGCGGCGACCGATTCGACGGTGCGGATGGTCAGATGGGTGCCGTCGTCGAGCTGGACGACGGCGCCCTCGTAGAGCCGGCTCGCCCCGCCGACCCGCAGCGTTGTCCCCGCCGAGGTGTTGCCCCGGCGCACCCGGCGCACCAGCAGTCCACCGCGCCACGCCTCATGGGTGGCGCCGGACGGCAGGGTCAGCGTGACCTTTCCGTCCGCCGGCTGGCTGACCTGGACCTTGAAGCGGCCCGAGCCGATCTGCACCCACACGTCGGACGGCAGCTCATCGGGGTCGAGTCCGGTCACCGCGGCGACCTCGACCGTCTCGCTGTCGGCGGCGGCGTCCGCGGCCAGCCGGGTGACGAACAGCCCGCCCTCCTGCGGATCCGGCAGCACCGGCAGCGCGGCGGAGGCCATCGGCTGGATCCGCACCTGCACCGCGTCGCCCCATGAGCCGGGGCTGACGGCGGCGAACTCCAGTGTCTGCTCCGCGCTGCGCGCCCCGATCTGGACGTAGTCGCCGCGGCCCGCCCTGACCTCGGCGGGCAGCTGGGCGTCCAGCTCGATCCGGTGGGTGGTGGCGTCATAGGCGGCGACACCGGCGGTGTGGATCGACTGCTGGTCGTCGCCGCGGAGAATCTGGATCTGCTGCCCGACGCCGGAGAACCCGATGAGATGGCCGAGTTCCAGGCGGGTGGCGCCCTTGGCGGCATCGCCGGTGACAGGGCTCACCAGGCCGTGGCCCAGCACCCCCGAGGACGGGCTCGCCTGCTTGCTGGCGACCCGCTTGATGTACAGCCGCTGGCCGCCGTTGTCGAAGAACCCCTTGACGGCCAGCGGGAACAGCCACCAACGGCCGCCTTCCGCCGGGTCGTTCGCCCAGGTGTCCCGGATCAGCGGATCCGGCTCGCGGAGGAATCCGCCGAAGGTGTTCTGGAACTCCAGGAAGTTGGTGACCAGTTTGGGCTTGCCGGTGTACGGACCGCGCGCGGTGACCCCGGCCATTCCGGCCGTACTGGTGCTCACCCCCGCGATCGGCCGTGGGCCCGCATCGATCTCCTCGATGTAGACCCCGGGGCTCAGATACTCCGCCATGGACGGCTCCTTAACTCTCGCGGATCTCTATGACGTGCCGGCGCTCGATGTCCTGGGGCAGCCGCACGACCAGCGATCCGGACCGGCCCGGCCGCTCGGTGGCCTGGAGGCGGAATGTCTCCTCGACGGCGTGCTCGTCGGCCTTCTCGCCCTCCCACCGCAGGGCCAGCCGGAAGGCGCCCGCGGCGTCGGACAGGGTGCGCTCGTGCCATGGCGTCAGGTCCCGGCTGGTCTGCCCCCTGGCCTCGACCAGCGCATTGGCGATCGGCGCCCTCGTGGCCGCGTCGACCACGGCGCCGTGCACCGTGCGCAGCCCCGGCGGGTACGGGAAGGAGACGCTCGGCAGCAGCCGGACCAGCCGGGGCTCGGTCACCACCGGCGGCGGGTGGCCGTCGTCGTACGGGTGCACCAGGAACTCGACGCCCACCAGGGCGGCCGAGAACGGCTGGCCGTCGGCCGGGTACAGCGGCTGGTAGCCGGGGGCCGTGAAGCGGGCCCGGTGGCGCCGCGGCCGGGCCGCCCACGGCTCGGCGCACCGGCCGAGCCCCGGATAGACGAAGGCGGCGCTGGGGGTGCGCACCGCCGTGTCGTCCAGCGGCAGCCAGTCGCCGTCGTCGTAGCGGTCCAGCTGGACGGTGACCCCGGCGGCGCGCACCCGCCGGGCGTGGTCGTCGAAGGGTATGAACCAGGCCGGGCTGTAGAGCGTCGACCGCTCCAGCGGCAGGAAGCGGCTCATGGCAGCCCCGCCCCGCTGATGACCCGGCTGTGCACCGGGTGGACCGGTGTCTCGACGGCGGAGTCCAGGTTGACCACGCGGACCTCGTAGTTGAGCGACAGCCGGTACGGCTTCTGGATCGCGTACCAGACCCAGGACTTCTGGTCCAAGGTGAGCGGGGTGAGGCTGAGGTGGAGCGCGTCGGTGCTCGCCGCCAGGCTGCCGGACAGCTGTGCGCCGTCCAGGATCGCGTCGTCGTAGAACGTCTGGAGGGCCCGTCCGAGCATCCGGTGCTGAGTGGCCTGGTCACCGCCCCAGGGAGTGACCAGATAGCGCAGCAGCAGGGCCATCGGCGGCTTGCGGGTGGTCAGTGGGTCGGGTGGCTGGGAGCGCACCGGCGGCCGGTTGCGCGAGGTGGGGTCCTCGGCGATCTCGTAGAGGAACACCGTGAGTTTGGGCGGTGGTGTCTGGACCGTCTCGGAGAGGTCGTTGAGTTCCGCGATCGGCGGTTCCACCTGGCTGAGCCCGCGCAGGGCCTGGGTCAGGCTGTCCACGATGACCGTGGAGACGTCGGCGATGACGCCGAAGTCGCCCATGCCAATGCTCCCCCTCTCCGCGCTCGAAAGCGTGCTCCGAGAGGATGCCGGGACCGGCGTGGCCGGACCGCGATACGCACATCACACGAACGTCACCGGTCCGTTTTCACGGCCGGCGATGACGAACCCGGACACACATCGACAACGCCGAGGTGACACCGACGAGCATATTGTCCTTTCATGGAAATCCCCTCAGAACGGACCGGTGTCCTGATCCTCCGGGTCTGGGTGGAAGACGGCAGGCCGGATGGATTCCGTGCGCGCATCGTGCCCACCGGGGACCGGCATCCGACGGCCCCCTGCGCGGTGAGCGCGGTCGACGATGTGCTCACCGCCGTGCGCGCCTGGCTCGACCAGTTGCTCGAGCCGGAGGGGTGACGTTGCCGCGACGTTCCGGTGATGGCCGGCCATATAGCGTCCTTTGGCGGGAAGACCGGACACACGATCATGATCTGCTCGTAACATGGCTTTAGGGCATCCCGACGGGACGCGCGGGATGGGTCACTGGAGCCAATATCGCCCCGGGGGGCCGATGAGCGCAGAAGGCCACGTCATGACGTTGAGACTGCTCAAGAGTTTCGCGTTGTCGGTCGATCAGAATCGCGTTCCCATATCCTCCAGCGCCCAGCGCCTCCTCGCGTTCCTCGCCCTCCAGAACATGCCACGCAGCCGGACCTATGTGGCCGGGATGCTGTGGCCGGATGTCACGGCCTCCCGCGCCAACGCCAATCTCCGGTCCTCGTTATGGCGCGCCACGCGCACGGGGCATCAGGTCATCGACGCCTCCGCGCAGGAACTGGCGATCTGCAAACACATCGACGTGGATATCCACGTGGCGGCGACGCGCGCGCACCGGCTGCTCGATATGTCGCGGCCGTGCGATGACATCCTCACCGCGCAGACCCGGGAGGATCTCTCGGCCGATCTCCTACCGGAGTGGTCGGAGAACGAGTGGGTGCTGGTCGAGCAGGAGCAATACCATGAACTCCGGCTGTATGCCCTGGAGGCGATGACCGAACGGCTGACGGCGGCGGGCCGCCATGGCGAGGCCGTCGCCGCCGGACTCGCCGCCGTACGCGCGGAACCCCTGCGGGAGAGCGCTCATCGCGTCCTCATGAACGCGCATCTCGCCGCCGGCAACAGGGGCGCGGCGCTGCGGCAGTACGAGCAATGCCGCCGGGTGCTGCTCGAGGAGCTGGGCCTGGAGCCCTCCCAGACGCTGAGGAACCTGGTGCCGGCTCACTCCGGGGGCGGGGACGCCGCCATACCGGCACCCTCCGGGAGCGGGGGCGCGGCCACACCGACGCCCTCCGGGAGCGGGGGCGCCGCGCCGGAGCTCCCGACACGTCGGATCGTCTGCCATCCGGCGAGCGAGGTCCACCATCCGGCGAGCCAGACCCCGGCGCAGGGCACGGACACCTCGGCTCCGGCCGGCACCGTGCCCGCGTGACCCATGGCTCGTTCAGGAGGTTCCACAGAGGGCTAGACGGCGGGGACCACCGGCGCCAGATGGGCGTCGCGCCGCACCAGTGCGGCGTAGCGTCCGTCCTTGGCCAGCAGTTCCTCATGGGTGCCCCGCTCGGCGATCCGGCCTCCGTCGAGGACGACGATCTGGTCGGCGTCGCGCACGGTGGAGAGCCGGTGGGCGATGGTGATCGTGGTGCGGCCGGCCGAGAGGGAGTCGATGGCCTCCTGGACGGCCTGCTCGGTGCGGGTGTCCAGGGCGCTGGTGGCTTCGTCGAGGATGAGGACGGGCGGGTCGCGCAGAATCGTGCGGGCTATGGCCAGACGCTGCTTCTCCCCACCGGAGAAGCGATAGCCGCGCTCTCCCACGAGGGTGTCATAGCCGTCCGGGAGCGAGGCGATGTGATCATGGATCTGGGCGGCCTCGGCCGCGGCCACGATCTCCTCATCGGTCGCGTCGGGCTTGGCGAAGCGCAGATTCTCGGCGACGGAGGCGTGGAAGAGGTAGGTCTCCTGGGAGACGACGCCGACGGCCCGCGCGAGGGAGTCGAAGTCGAGGTCGCGCACGTCCACACCGTCGATCAGCAGCCGGCCGCCGGTCACGTCGTAGAGCCGGGGCACCAGATAGCTGAGGGTCGTCTTGCCGGAGCCGGTCGGCCCGACGACCGCCAGGCTGCCGCCCGCGGGGACGGTGAGATCGATGCCGCGCAGGGTGCCCTTCGACGCGCCCTTCGAAGGGCCGGGGGGCGTGCTGTCGTAGTCGAAGTCGACGCCGTCGAAGCGGACTTCGCCGCGCACCTTCTCCAGGCGCACCGGGTCGGCGGGCTCGGTGATGTCGATCGGCAGGTCGAGGTATTCGAAGATGCGGGCGAAGAGGGCGAGGGAGGTCTGCACCTGCACACCGGTGGACAGCAGGCTCACCGTGGGCCGGAGCAGCCCCTGCTGGAGCGAGACGAAGGCGACCAGCGTCCCGATGGAGACGGCGGGGCCACCGGCCTGGAGGGCGATGCCGGCCGCCCAGTAGATCAGCGCGGGCATGGCGGCCATGACGATGCCGATGGTGGACATCCGCCAGCGGCCGGCCATGTTGGAGCGGACTTCCAGGCCCACGAGGCGCTCGGACTCCTGGGCGAACTGCTGGGTGAGCGATTCGGACCGGCCCATGCTGCGGCCGAGCAGGATGCCGCTCACCGACAGGGACTCGGTGACCATCGCGGACATGGCCGCCATCTGCTTCTGGCGCTGCGAGGTGATCTTCTTGCGCTCGGCACCGACGCGACGGCTGATCCAGACGAAGACCGGCAGCAGGAGCAGCGAGACCACGGTCAGCCGCCAGTCGAGCGCGAGCATCGCGACGACGCTGGCGACCACGCTGGTGAGGTTGGAGACCAGGGAGGTCGCGGTGGAGGTGACGGTGGCCTGCATACCGCCGATGTCATTGGCGATACGGGACTGCACCTCGCCGGTGCGGGTCCGGGTGAAGAAGGCGAGCGGCATGCGCTGGAGCCGGTCGTAGACGGCGGTGCGCAGATCGTGCATGACGCGCTGGCCGACGGTGGTGGAGATCAGGGTCTGGAGAACGCCGAAGACGCTGTTGACGACAGCCGCGGCGATCATGCCGAGGGCGAGCAGGGTGAGCAGCCCGGTGCGGCCGTCGGGGATGGCGGTGTCGAGGATCTCACGGAGGAGGAACGGCGAGGCGACCGAGACCAGCGCGGAGGCGGCGACCAGCAGGCCGACCACGGCGAGGCGGCCGCGATAGGGACGGAAGAGCCGGAGGATGCGGCGCACCTGGGCGGGCCGCTCGGGCTCCTGTGCGGACGGGGTCCATGACGGAGGTGTGTCGGGGCGCATGGGCTCCTTCTGGGGGTCAGGGAAGCCGACGCGGATGATGACGGCATGGTCGGGCCGTGGCCGCGTCGGAGCGGATTTTGAGAGCATAGCTCATTGTTACCTATACTCACAATGAACCCGGTCCTGATAAACTGCGATCATGCCCACGTCCGAGACATCCGGCCTCCTCGCGGAGCAGCTGCTGCGCCTGACCCGCAGACTGCACCGCGCCCAGAAGCGCTATATGGAGCCGCTGGGCATCACGCCCGCCCAGTCCCGCCTGCTGCGCACCGTCGCCCATGACGACCAGCCGCCGCGGATGGCGGACCTGGCCCAGCGCCTGGAGGTGGTCCCGCGCGCCGTGACGACGCTGGTGGACGCCCTGGAGGCGCATGGCTCGGTGCGCCGCGTACCGGATCCGACCAACCGCCGGGTGGTGCGCGTCGAGCTCACCGACACCGGGCGCTCGACGCTGCGCTCGCTGCGCGAGGCGCGCCGGGCCGCCGCGGAGGACATCCTGGCGCCGCTCAGCGATCAGCAGCGCGAGGTGCTGGGCGAGCTGCTGGACACGCTGTCCGGCGCCCCGGACCACCGCTGCTGACCTCTGCGCGACCGCACCGGCGACGTCTTGGTACCGCGCTCAGGCGGCCAGGTGCGCCTTGTCCCCCATGACCACGACCGGGTGCAGCGTGGGGTCGAGGTTCTTCAGCAGATACTCCATACCGGACTTGGGGAGGCTGACACAGGCCGAGGTGCCGCTGCCGTGGTCCATGTGCAGCCAGATGCCGCCGCCCTTGCTCTGCCCTTCGGGCCGGGTCTGGTCCAGCGGCGAGGTGCCCTTGACGCGGTTGTAGTCAATGGCGATGACGTAGTTGAAGTCCGTCCAGTGGGACTTGGGCCAGTAGTGCGGCGCGGCGAAGGAGCCGGACGCCGTGTACGGCAGCCGGGCGCCGGGGTCGGGCAGCACACCGCCCGCGTCGCTGAGCGTGTAGACCCCGACCGGGCTGCGCTTGTCGCCCTCGTGATGGCTCGTCGTCCAGCCGCGCTTGCCGTTGTGCGCGGTCCAACTGCGCGTCCGCTCCCATGTCTTGCCCTGCTTGGTGTAGAGGACCACGGTCGCGTCTCCGGAGTTCACCCCTTTGCCGTAGACCGCCACGACCTGACGGGACTGGTCCGGGATCCGGGACTGGAGCTTGTCCCCCACATCCGGGATACGCGTGGGATCCGACGTGGGCGCCCCGCTGCGCAGCGCTTGTTTGCCCTGGCCCGCGCCCTTGTCACCGCCGCTGTCACCGCCGCCGTCGCCGCAGGCCGTGAGGAGGACGAGGGCCGCGGCGGCCGCGGCCGCCGCACGCATGGACATCGTGCCGGAAATTCGCATGTCCCCATGGTCCCACCCCCATAGGACAGTGCAGTATGCGGGATTGGCGTGTTCCGGCCGGTCGCGGGAAAACCAGTTGAATTCCGCACCGTGAGAACGTCAGCCTTGCACGTCTCCTGCCCTCCCCTCCCTCCGCCGCCCGCCCGACCTTGGGACGTCATGCGCATTCGCGATCTTCCGTACCCCGATCCCGGCCGACCCGACGTGCGGTCAGGTCCGAGGTTTCTCTTCTGGCTGGGCAGGAATCAGCTGGGCGGGCAGGTCAAGGCGGCCCTCTGGGGTCTGGTGCACATGGCCGCGCTGGTGTCCTTCCCGCTCGCCATCGGCTTCGGTGTGCAGGCGGTGGTGGACCGCTCCGGCTCCCGGCTCGCGATGGCCGGGGCGCTGATGGTGGGACTCACCGCGCTCACCGCGCTGGGGGACTCCATGCTGCACCGCGCGGCGGTCACCAACTGGATCACGGCGGCGGCACGGGTGCAGCAGCTGCTGGCCCGCAAGGCGGTGGAGCTGGGGTCCACGCTCACCCGGAAGGTGGCGGCCGGCGAGGTCGTCGCCGTCTCCACGGGCGACGTCGAGAAGATCGGCTGGTTTGTGGAGGCTCTTTCCCGCTTCACGGCGGCCGCGATCACCACCGTCGCGCTCTGCGTGGCGCTGGTGCTCTATCAGCCGGCGCTGGGAGTGGTGGTGGCGGTCGGTGTGCCCGCGCTGGCGCTGGCCGTGCTGCCCCTGCTGCCGCGCGCGGCGCGCCGGGCCGACGACCAGCGGGAGAAGGCGGGCCGGGCGACCGAACTGGCCTCGGACACCGTGGCCGGGCTGCGGGTGCTGCGCGGCATCGGCGGCGAGGAGCTGTTCCTGGGCCGCTACCGGAACGCCTCGCAGGAGGTGCGGGTCGCGGCGGTGCGCAGCGCGCGGATGTGGGCGCTGATCGCGGCCGTACAGGTGGCGCTGCCGGGGCTGCTGCTGATCGGTGTGGTCTGGTACGGGACGTCGCTGGCCCGCCAGGGGCGGATCGAGGTGGGCGAGCTGGTCACCGTCTACAGCGCGGTCACCTTTCTACTCTTCCCGCTACGGCACTTCGAGGAGATCGCCATGGCGTACTCCTTCTCCCGGCCCTCCGCGCGACGCGCGGCCCGGGTGCTGGCACTGCGGCGCTCCTCCGCCGACGGCGAGGGTACGGCCACCGTGGCCACCACAGACACCGCAGACACCACAGACACCGCAGACACCGCAGCATCCGCGGCCACCGCGGCATCCGTGGACGGGGGCGAGCGCGCGGAAGCGCGGGAGGCCACCGGGCCGCTCGGCGGGGATCTGTACGACCCGCTGAGCGGGATGCTGGCGCCGAGCGGGGTGCTGACCGCGGTGGTGTGCGGCGACCCGGACGCGGCCGGGCGGCTGGCGGACCGGCTCGGCGGACACCCCGCAGACGGCGGCCCGGGCGACGGGGACCACGGCGGGGCGCCGTCGGCGCTGCTGGGCGGGGTCGCCCTGAACGAGGTGGCGCTGACCTCGGCGCGCACGGCGGTGCTGGTGCAGGACAAGGACCCGGTGCTGCTGTCGGGGACGCTCGCCCAGCTGCTGGATGTGCCGAGGTCCGGGGAGGTCTCGGCGGAGAAGGCCCTCGAGGCGGCCCAGTGCGGCGATGTGCTGGAGGCGCTGGCGCAGGCGTCGGCGGCCGACGAGGGTGACGCCGACCCCATGCGCGCCCGGATCACCGAGCGCGGCCGCTCGCTGTCGGGCGGCCAACGGCAGCGGCTGGCGCTGGCCCGCTCGCTGGTGACCGATCCGGAGGTGCTGGTGCTGGACGAGCCGACCTCCGCCGTGGACTCGCACACCGAGGCGCGGATCGCCGACGGGGTGCGGCGGCTGCGGACGGGCCGGACCACCATCGTGTTCACCTCCAGCCCGCTGGTGCTGGACCGGGCCGACCGGGTGGTGTTCCTGGCCGACGGCGAGGCGGCGGGGGTGGGCACCCACCGCGAGCTGCTGGGCACCGACCCGGCGTATCGCGCGGTCGTCACCCGCGAGACGGACGGCGAGTCCGCCGCGCGGAGTGCCGGACGGTCCACCGGGCCGACCGGCCACGGCCTTGCGGACATCGCGCGCGAAGACATCGGGCGGATCGAGGAACAGATCGAGGAGTCGGCATGATCGGCGTGGCACCGCCCGCCTATGACCCGGCCGCACCGGAGTCGGCGACGACGCTGCCGGTCGGCACACCCACCACCGTGCGGGCCTATGTGCGTGAGCTGCTGCGGCGGCACCGGACCGCGTTCACCGTGCTGATGGTCGTGAACGCGACCGCGGTGCTCGCCTCCATGGTCGGCCCGCAGCTGCTGGGCGGCGTGGTCGAGGATCTCTCCCAGGGCGAGAAGGATCTCCACATCGGGCGCACCGTGGCGCTGTTCGCGGTGGCGCTGGTGGTGCAGACCGTGTTCGTCCGGCTGGTGCGGCTGCGCGGGGCGGTGCTGGGCGAGCAGATGCTGGCGGATCTGCGGGAGGACTTTCTCGTACGGTCGGTGGGTCTGCCCCCGGGGGTGCTGGAGCGGGCCGGGACCGGGGATCTGCTGTCCCGGATCACCACCGATATCGACCGGCTGGCGAACGCGATGCGCGAGGCCGTGCCGCAGCTCGCCATCGGTGTGCTGTGGACCGGACTGCTGCTCGGCGCGCTGACCCTGACCGCTCCCCCACTGGGCCTCGCGGTGCTGGTGGCGCTTCCGGTGCTGGTGATCGGCTGCCGGTGGTACTTCCGGCGCGCGCCGAGCGCCTACCGCTCGGAGGCGGCAGGCTACGCGGCGGTGTCCGCGTCCCTCACCGAGAGCGTGGACGCCGGGCGGACCATCGAGGCCCACCGGCTGGGCGACCGGCGGATCGCCCAGTCCGAGCTGCGCATCCGGCAGTGGACGGCATGGGAGCGCTACACCCTCTGGCTGCGCTCGGTGCTCTTCCCGGTGATCAATGTGAGCTACACGCTGATCACCGGTTCGGTGCTGATGATCGGCGGCCTGTGTGTGATGCGGGGCTGGATGTCGATCGGCGAACTGACCACCGGCGCGCTGCTGTCGCAGATGCTGGTCGAGCCGATCGGGCTGATCCTGCGCTGGTACGACGAGCTTCAGGTCGCGCAGGTGTCGCTGGCCCGGCTGGTGGGGGTGCGGGAGATCGAGGAGGGCCCGGCCGACGAGGGGGTGGTCCCCGGTGGCCGTGAGGTGCGGGCGGACGAGGTGCGGTTCGGCTACCACGAGGGCAGCGATGTGCTGCACGAGGTGTCCATGAAGGTGGCCCCGGGGACGCGGCTGGCGTTGGTGGGCCCGTCCGGGGCGGGGAAGTCCACCCTGGGGCGGCTGCTCGCCGGGATCTACTCCCCCCGCACCGGCCGGGTGACCCTGGGCGGTGCGGAGCTGGCGCGGATGCCGGCCGAGCGGGTCCGGGAGCATGTGGCCCTGGTCAACCAGGAGCACCATGTCTTCGTGGGCTCGCTGCGGGACAATCTGCTGCTGGCGCGTGCCCACGCCGAGGACGCCGAGCTGTGGGCGGCGCTGGGCGCGGTGGACGCCGACGGCTGGGCCCGCGCGCTGGACGAGGGCCTGGACACCGAGGTCGGCTCGGGCGGTCTCGCGCTCACCCCCGCGCAGGCGCAGCAGATCGCGCTGGCCCGGCTGGTGCTTGCCGATCCGCATACGCTGGTGCTGGACGAGGCCACCTCGCTGCTGGACCCGAGGGCGGCGCGCCATCTGGAGCGGTCGCTGGGCCGGGTGCTGGAGGGCAGGACCGTGGTGGCGATCGCCCACCGGCTGCACACGGCGCATGACGCGGATGTGATCGCCGTGGTGGAGAGCGGCCGGATCACCGAGCTGGGCAGCCATGACGAACTCGTCGCGGCGGACAGGGCGTACGCCGCGCTGTGGCGCTCCTGGCACCAGTGACAGGAGGGGTGGCCGCGCCCCGGCGTGGCCACCCCGAGGCACTCCGGAATCACCCCGGCCCGGTCCGGGACCGCTCCGGCCCCGGCCGGGGTTCAGATCACGCCGAGGGCGGCCAGCCCGCCCATGCCACCGAGCAACATGAAGACCGGCATCAGCACCTTCAGCTCGACCCAGCTGCCGGCCCGGAACCGCATCCCCTTCGGCGGACCGATCGGGTACCAGCGCTTGCGGCCGATCGGGATGGGCCACAGGATCGGGCAGCCGGAGACGGTGAGCGCGTCCCCGATGTCGTGGACCAGGGCGCCGAGCACGATCGGCAGGCCCAGCCAGAGGTACTCCTGGCCAGGTGCGCTGAACAGCCAGTCCGAGCCATTGCCGGGCTTGTGCAGCACATCGGCGAGGATCCAGGCACTGGCCGCCCCGAGCAGCCACACCAGGACATCGCTGGAGACCCGCGCCGCCCGCCACAGCAGACCCTCGACGGCCAGCACCATGTGTACGAAGAGGATGCCCAGCACCGCCCAGCGACCGCCGATCATCGCGAGCGCCGAGGCTCCGGCGCCGATCAGCACCGCCCATACCCAGGTGTGGGTCAGGGTGCGGTGGCCGCCGGAGCGGCGCGGGTCGCCCGCCTTTCTGGTCGACTTGTAGACGGAGTACGAGATCTTGTCGATCACCTCGCACAGAGCCCTCGAGATGGGCCCGAAGGCGCGCGATATGGTCGCCGCCTTGTGGTCGAGGTCGGGGGCGAGCGCCGCTCCCGCGCAGATCAGCGCGCCGGCGACCAGCACCGGCCAGGGCATCGCGTGGCCGGCCGCCGCGGCCGCCGCCCCCACCCCCAGCCAGGCCGCCGCCCCGGACAGCGAATGCGCCGGTCCCATCATGGTCGTACCCCGCCCCTGTTCTTTCCCGCTTCCGAGCGGGAGTTGACTGCTTCGGCCCGGCACAGCCTAGCGGCGGACGATCTTCGCACGTACAGCCGGTTCCCGCCCCGACGGGGAAACCAGGCAGTATAGGTGCGTGACTCTTATCGATCAGCTGCCGAGCGACGCCGACCCCGACGCACTTTTCGAGGCGTTCTCCACCTGGGTCGAGGAGCGGGGCATCTCGCTGTACCCCGCCCAGGAGGAAGCGCTGATCGAGGTGGTGTCCGGGGCGAATGTGATCCTCTCGACCCCCACTGGCTCGGGCAAGAGCCTGGTGGCGGCGGGCGCCCACTTCGCCGCCCTCGCCCGGGACGAGGTCACCTTCTACACCGCACCGATCAAGGCCCTGGTCTCGGAGAAGTTCTTCGAGCTGTGCAAGCTCTTCGGCACCGAGAACGTCGGGATGCTCACCGGCGACGCGTCGGTCAACGCGGACGCGCCGGTCATCTGCTGTACGGCCGAGGTGCTGGCGTCCATCGCCCTGCGGGACGGCAAGGACGCCGATATCGGCCAGGTGGTGATGGACGAGTTCCACTTCTATGCGGAGCCGGACCGGGGCTGGGCGTGGCAGATCCCGCTGCTGGAGCTGCCGAGGGCGCAGTTCATCCTGATGTCGGCGACGCTCGGTGATGTGAGCCGGTTCCAGGAGGATCTGACCCGGCGCACCGGGCGGCCCACCGCGGTCGTGCGGTCCGCGACCCGGCCGGTGCCGCTGAGCTACGAGTACCGGACGACGCCGCTGACCGAGACGCTGACCGAACTGCTGGAGACCCAGCAGGCGCCCGTCTACATCGTGCACTTCACCCAGGCGGCGGCCGTCGAGCGGGCCCAGGCGCTGATGAGCATCAATATGTGCTCGCGTGCCGAGAAGGACGAGATCGCCTCGCTGATCGGCAATTTCCGGTTCACCACCAAGTTCGGCCGCAACCTGTCCCGTTACGTCCGGCACGGGATCGGCGTGCACCATGCGGGCATGCTGCCCAAGTACCGGCGGCTGGTGGAGAAGCTGGCGCAGGCCGGGCTGCTCAAGGTCATCTGCGGTACGGACACCCTGGGCGTGGGCGTCAATGTGCCCATCCGCACCGTCCTGTTCACCGCGCTGACAAAGTACGACGGTCAGCGGGTGCGGACGCTGCGGGCCCGGGAGTTCCACCAGATCGCGGGCCGGGCCGGACGGGCCGGCTTCGACACCGCGGGCTTTGTGGTGGCCCAGGCTCCCGAGCACGTCGTCGAGAACGAGAAGGCGCTCGCGAAGGCCGGGGACGATCCGAAGAAGCGCCGCAAGGTGGTCCGCAAGAAGGCGCCGGAGGGCTTCGTCAACTGGGGCCAGAACACCTTCGAGAAGCTCATCGCCTCCGACCCCGAGCCGCTCACCTCCCGGTTCCGGGTCACCCATGCGATGCTGCTGTCGGTCATCGCCCGTCCAGGCAACGCCTTCGAGGGAATGCGCCGCCTGCTGGAGGACAACCACGAGCCGCGCAAGAACCAGCTGCGGCACATCCGCCGGGCGATCGCGATCTACCGCTCGCTGCTGGACGGCGGGGTGGTCGAGCAGGTGAAGCCCGGGGACGCCGACGGCGAGGACGGGAGCGCCCCGATCGTCCGGCTGACGGTGGATCTCCAGCAGGACTTCGCGCTCAATCAGCCGCTGTCCACCTTCGCGCTGGCCGCCTTCGAGTTGCTGGACCCCGAATCGCCCTCCTACGCCCTGGACATGGTCTCGGTCGTGGAGTCGACGCTGGACGACCCCCGGCAGATCCTGGCGGCGCAGCAGAACAAGGCGCGCGGCGAGGCGGTGGCCGCGATGAAGGCGGACGGCGTCGAGTACGAGGAGCGCATGGAGCGGCTCCAGGACATCTCCTACCCCAAGCCGCTGGAGGAATTGCTCTTCCACGCGTACGGGCTCTACCGCAAGAGCCATCCATGGGTCGGCGACCATCCGCTCTCGCCCAAGTCGGTGATCCGCGACATGTACGAGCGGGCGATGACCTTCACCGAGTTCACCTCGTTCTACGACCTGGCGCGGACCGAGGGCATTGTGCTGCGCTACCTGGCCAGTGCCTTCAAGGCCCTGGACCACACCGTGCCGGACGATCTGAAGTCCGATGACTTCCAGGACATCATCGCCTGGCTCGGCGAGATGGTGCGGCAGGTCGACTCCAGCCTCCTGGACGAGTGGGAGCAGCTGGCCAACCCGGAGGAGGAGTCGGCGGAGGAGGCGCAGGAGCGCGCCGACCAGGTCAGGCCGGTCACCGCCAACGCCCGCGCCTTCCGCGTGCTGGTGCGCAACGCCATGTTCCGCCGGGTGGAGCTGGCCGCGCTGGACAAAGTCGCCGAGCTCGGGGAAATGGACGCCGACTCCGGCTGGGACGAGGACGCCTGGGCCGAGGCGATGGACGGGTACTGGGAGGAGTACGAGGAGCTCGGCACCGGAGCGCAGGCCCGCGGGCCGAAGCTGCTGCGGATCGAGGAGGACCCCGAGCACGGTCTGTGGCGGGTGCGGCAGACCTTCGACGACCCGAACGGCGACCACGACTGGGGCATCTCGGCGGAGGTCGATCTCGCCGCCTCCGACGAGGAGGGCCGGGCGGTGGTCCGGGTCACCGACGTGGGCCAACTGTAGCCTCCTGGACGCGATCCACGCCGGGGAGCGGCCCGGCCCCCTCAGTGAAGGAGCACCAGCGATGACCAATCCCGCCGAGCGCCTGGTCGATCTGCTCGATCTGGAACGGATCGAGCTGGACATCTTCCGTGGCCGCAGCCCCGATGAGTCGCTACAGCGGGTGTTCGGCGGGCAGGTGGCGGGCCAGGCGCTGGTGGCCGCCGGGCGGACCACCGACGGGCAGCGTCCGGTGCACTCGCTGCACGCGTACTTCCTGCGGCCGGGTCGGCCGGGCGTGCCCATCGTGTACCAGGTGGAGCGGATCCGGGACGGGCGCTCCTTCACCACCCGCCGGGTCGTCGCCATCCAGCAGGGTCGCACGATCTTCAATCTGACGGCCTCCTTTCATTCTCCTGAGCCGGGTATCGAGCAGCAACTGCCGATGCCGGATGTGCCCGGGCCGGAGGGTCTGCCGACCCTCGCCGACGAGGTCCGCGCCCATCTGGGCACGCTCCCCGAGGCGTTCGCCCGTATGGAGCGCCGGCAGCCCTTCGACATCCGCTATGTGGAGCGGCTGCGCTGGACGGACGAGGAGCTCAAGGGCGTGGAACCGCGCAGCGCCGTATGGATGCGCGCGGTGGGGGCGCTCGGGGACGACCCGCTGGTGCACACCTGTGCGCTCACCTATGCGAGCGACATGATGCTGCTGGACGCGGTGCGGGTGCCGGTCGAGCCGCTCTGGGGCCCACGGGGCTTCGACATGGCCTCGCTGGATCACGCCATGTGGTTCCACCGGCCGTTCCGCACCGATGAGTGGTTTCTCTACGAGCAGGAGTCGCCCGTGGCCACGGGCGGCCGGGGACTGGCGCGCGGCCGGATCTACGACCGTGCGGGTCGGCTCCTGGTGTCCGTGGTGCAAGAGGGGTTGTTCCGCCCGCTGCGGCCCGCCGAAGGCGCCGCGGACGACGGCTGAGCCCCACCGTGGTGTGCCCCACCGTGGTGTGCCCCGCCGTGGTGTGCCGCGCCGTGGTGTGCCGCGCCGTGGTGTGCCCCACAGGGCTGTGCCGCACCGTGTCTCATCGTGCCGATCAGCTTCTGCCACAGGCTCCGCGGGCGGCCCGGAACCGGGGTGCGGTCTCCGAGCGCCGGCTCCGGCCCGGCGTCCGGGCGTGGCGCGGACCGGGCCAGGCGGGCATCGTCCAATGACGAGGCGAGGGCGGCCCGATAGCGCCGGATCTCCCGTGGGTCGTCCGCCGTGACCACCTTGTCGATGACATCCCGGACCGCGCCCGCGTCGGGGCGCATCCGGACGAGTGCGGGGCGGAGCTCCCGCAGATGGGCCCGCTCATACGGATCGGCCACGGCCGAGGCCAGCTCGACGGAGCCCAGCACCGAGGCCAGCACCGCGGCCCGCTCCCAGGGGTCCTCGGTCTGGGCGAGCAGCTGGCCGATTCTGCGGCTGCGCCATTTGGCGGCCCGCCAGTCCTCCCCCGCGGCCAATGCGGCGCTCAGCCCCGGCGGGGTGCGGCCGCTCAGCAACTCCGGCTGCCTGACGGCGAACTCGGTCAGATCCGACGCCAGATAGAGCCATACGACAGCCCGATAGCGATTGACATAGAACCGGACCGGGGCGAAGAAACCCCCGCGCGCGAGGCGGGTCAGCCGCCCCTGGGTAATGCCGAGCAGCTCCGCGCTCTCCGCGGTGCCGACCACGCGGAGACGGGCGATGAGCGCTTCCGGGAAGCCCTCGGCGGCGGTCACCCGCCTCAACTCCTCGCACGCCACCCGCCGGCCCAGACCGGTGGTGACGGTGCGCACTTCCCCCAGCTGAACGGCCAGCTCGAACTCCCGCGTGTTGAGCCCCAGCGCCCGGGCCGCCGCGCCGAACCCGACGCTCTCGCCCGATCCGCCAGGCCCCGCAGGCCCGCCAGGGTCTCCCGGCCCGCTCGCCCGTCCCGGTACGCTCGGCTCGCCGAGCCACTCCGGGCTCCACGGCCCCTGGCTCTCCCGCGACTCCTGCTCCACCCGCACTGCCATGCGACATCCTCCCCCGCACTGCCTCAATCACTGACAGTGACGACGATAGCCGCGAAGCAAGATGCCCGGTCAGGCCTGTGGATAACTTCCGCGCGGCATCAGCTGGGCGCGCCGCTCTCCTGCCTGGCCTCGACTCCCAGGTGCTCCCCCACCCGGTTGACCAGCAGCGCCATCTCGTAGGCGACCTGCCCCACATCCGCGTCCGGCCCGGTGAGCACGCACAGACAGCTGCCGTCTCCCGCCGCCGTGACGAAGAGGACGCCCTCGTCGAACTCGACCATCGTCTGCCGCACCCGGCCCGTCCGGAAGTGATGCCCGGACCCCTTGGCGAGGCTGTGCAGCCCGGACGCCACCGCGGCCAGGTGTTCGGCGTCCTGGCGCACCAGCGTGGAACTCGCCCCCGTCACCAGCCCGTCGTTGGACAGCACCAGCGCGTGCCGTATCTCGGCGATCCGCTCGGTCAGGTCGTCCAGTAACCAGTCGAGTCCCTTGTTCACTGCCATATCGGCTTCCTCCCCGATTCCCCTTCAGCTGCGTGCCAGCCTTTCTCACTGCCGCCGTCTGGGCAACCCGCCCCGCCCGGCACCCCACACTTGTGCGCTGATTGACGCAGGATGGGGACATGGCTCAGAACATGACCAAGGATCAGTGGCAGAAGTTCGTCACGGAGGGCACCCGCACCGCGAAGCTGGCGACCGTGCGGGCCGACGGAAGTCCGCACCTCGCGCCCGTGTGGTTCCTGCTCGACGGTGACGACCTCGTCTTCAACACAGGTCAGGAGACGGTCAAGGGACGCAACTTGGCCCGGGACGGCCGACTCAGCATCTGCGTGGACGACGACAGGCCGCCGTTCGCCTTCGTCACCCTGCGGGGACGCGCGGAGCTGATCGACGATCTGGGTCAGGTCCGCGACTGGGCCACCCGGATCGCCGCCCGCTACATGGGCGAGGACCGGGCCGAGGAGTACGGCGCCCGCAACGGCGTGCCGGGCGAGCTGCTGGTCAGGGTGCGCATCGACAAGGTGCTCGCGCTCTCCGGAGTCGCCGAGTAGCGAGATTCGACCGAAATCCATCCCTTCATGACGCACCTCCGCCCATCCGACGTTTACGGGCGCATGAGGACCTTTATCGCACCGTCCTCCTTGCGCTGGAACATCTCATAGGCCTGAGGTGCCTCCTCCAGCGGCACACGGTGGGTGGCGAACCCGTCGACACCCAACGGGTCGTCGTCCGTGAGCAGCGGGAAGATGTCGTCGGCCCAGCGCCGCACGTTCGCCTGGCCCATCCGCAGCTGGATCTGCTTGTCGAACATGGTCATCAGCGGCAGCGGATCGGCCATCCCGCCGTAGACCCCGCTGAGGGAGATCGTTCCGCCGCGCCGCACCAGCGCGATGGCCAGCCGCAGCGCCGCCAGCCGGTCGACCCCGGCCTTCTCCGTGAGCTTGGCGGCCCATTCCCGTGGCAGCAGACCCGTGGCCCGCTGGGCGGTCCGGCCCAGCGGGCTGCCGTGGGCCTCCGTGCCCACCGCGTCGATGACCGCGTCCGGTCCACGGCCGCCGGTGGTCGAGAGGACGGCCTCGACCAGGTCCTCCTGGCGGGAGAAGTCATTGAGGTCATGGACCTCGACGCCGTCGGCGCGCGCCCGGCGCAGCCGTTCGGGGACAAGGTCCACGCCGATGACCCGGTCGGCCAGCCCCTGGACCTTCGCCACCCGGCAGGCCATGAGTCCGATGGGCCCCAGCCCCAGGACCGCGAGCGTGCCGCCGCGCGGCACCTCCGCGTACTCGACCGCCTGCCATGCCGTGGGCAGTACGTCGGACAGATAGACGAAGCGGTCGTCGTGGACTCCTTCGGGCACCTTGATCGGGCCGTACTGGGCCTGCGGCACCCTCAGATACTCCGCCTGGCCGCCGGCCACCGCGCCGTAGAGCTTGGTGTAGCCGAAGAGCTCCGCCCCCATGCCGTGCTCGGCGACCTGAGTGGTCTCGCACTGCGTCGGCAGACCGGAGCGGCACATCCAGCAGTGCCCGCAGGCGATCTGGAACGGGACCACCACGCGGTCGCCGGGCTTGATGTGCGTCACCTCCGGGCCGGTCTCCTCCACGATGCCCATCGGCTCGTGGCCGAGGATGTCGCCGGGGGTCATGAATGGCGTGAGCACCTCGTACAGATGCAGATCGGACCCGCACAGCCCCGTGGTGGTGATCCGGACGATCGCGTCCGTCGGCTCCTTGAGGATGGGATCGGGGACCGTCTCGACCCGCACATCATGTCGGCCCTGCCAGGTCACTGCTCGCATCACCGCATCCCTTCGCCGTAGTCGTCGGAATGATCTTCCGAGGGCCGTTGCGGGTACCCCGGCGCATCCGGCCGAACCGCCGACGGGACCATGGGCGGCGCCGCCGCCGGTCAACCAGGTCCACGAGCCGGGCCGTCTCCTCGGCGATCGCGGCCGGCTCGGCGCCCGCGGTGCCCAGCACGGCCAGGCACGCGCCATCGGCCAGCACCGCGACGAAGAGGGTGCCCGCCGCCATCTCAATCATCGTCCGCCGGGACGGGCCGCCGCGCCCCCGGCGCCCGGCGCTCGCGGCGATGCCGTGGAATCCGGAGGCGACGGTGGCCAGGTGCTCGGCCTCATGGCGGGAGAGCCCACCGGACGCGCTGACGGTCGCCCCGTCCCGGGAGAGCACCACGGCATGGCGTACGCCTAGGGCCCCGGCCACCAGATCGTTCAGGATCCGGTCGAGATCGGCCATGGAGCGTGCGGCGGTGCTGCGCGGCTTGGTCATGGGCGGTCTCCCTCGGTCGGGATGCGCCGCGCCGGGCGGCGCTCCAGGTGTCCCCCCTGAGCCAGGGACGCTAGACCCGGCGGGGGCGCACATTGAGGGCGCATTTCGGAACCTGTTGAAAATTGACAGAGTCAGATGCCAGAGCGATCGATGAGCGTCCGAATCTGCACTCAAAGCGGGCGTAGGCTGCTTGCCCAGCGCAGTGCTTCACCGTCGTATCCAAGGTGTCCCGAGGAGTTTCCGTGCCACATGAGTCCTCCCGTGGAAACAGTGCGGCCGACGTACGGGACTTCTTCACCCCCAGGGCGGCCGACTGGGACCGCCGCTTCCCGGGCGACGGCCCCGCATACGCGGCCGCCGTCGCCGACCTCGGGCTCCGCCCCGGGGACGCGGTACTCGACGCGGGGTGCGGAACGGGGCGTGCGCTGCCCGCGCTGCGCGCCGCGGCCGGCCCCGAGGGGACCGTTCTCGGCGTGGACCTCACGCCCGCCATGCTGGACGCCGCCCTGCGCGAGGGCCGGGACGGCTTCGCGGGCCTCGCCCTCGCCGATGTGGCACGGCTGCCGCTGCGCGACGGCTGCCTGGACGCGGTGTTCGCCGCCGGGCTGATCTCCCATCTCTCCGACCCCCGCGAGAACCTGCGCGAACTGGCCCGGGTGGTGCGCCCCGGCGGGCGACTCGCGCTGTTCCATCCGGTGGGGCGGGCCGCTCTCGCCGCCCGCCACGGCCGCGCTCTCACCCCCGACGACCTGCGGGCGGAGCCCCAGCTGCGGCCGTTGCTGGCGGGCTCCGGATGGCGGCTGGAGTCGTACACCGACGAGGACACACGCTTTCTGGCACTCGCCGTCCGCGAAGCCGGCTGAGGACCGGTCCGGCCGGCCGAACGGCCGGCCCGAGCGGACCGCTCAGGGCCGACCCGCGACCGCCGCCGCGACCCCGGGGGCGTTGTCGAACATCACGTTGTGCCCCGCTCCGGGTCCGAGTGCGGACCGTCAGGATCGCACCGGACACCGGTAATACATCGGGAGCGATGTATTGCGCTTACGAGGTACAGCGGTCATGCGGCACAATGCGGCCATGCTCGAACTCGCCATCCTGGGCTTCCTCCACGACGCCCCGCTGCACGGCTATGAGTTGCGCAAGCGCATCGCCGCGCTGACCGGACATGGGAAACCCGTGGCCGAGTCCACCCTCTACCCGGCGATCAAGCGGCTGGAGAAGGCCGGTCTGCTGGCCCGGCGGACCCAGCCGGGCGCGGGGGCCGCGCCCCGGCACGTGCTCACGCTGACCGCCGAGGGGCAGACGGAGCTGCGCCGCCGTCTCGCGCATCCGGCGGACGTCGACATCACCGACGAGAACCGCTGGTTCACCGTGCTGGCGTTCCTGCGCCACCTCGACGACCCGCCGGCCCAGGCGGAGGTGCTGGAGCGCCGGATGGCCTTTCTGCGGCAGCCGTCGAGCTTCTTCTACGAGGGCGGCCGTCCGTTGCGGGCCGAAGAGGTCGAGGATCCCTTCCGGCGCGGCATTCTCACCATCGCCCGGGCCACCAGCCAGGCCGAACTGTCCTGGCTGCGGCGCACACTGGACACGCTCCGGGCGGCGACCGACGACCGATGACCGACCGCCTCCCGATGTCTCGACTCCGTGGCTACTGGGTGGTTAAGGTGCGCGACGACGGATCGCTCATCGGATCCGCATGCGCAAGAGGAGGCTGTCGTGCCCGCCACGGAGGAGTCACGCGACGAGGCGCTGTATGTGCTGACCGCGGTACTGCTGACACCCGCTCAATTCCCGAGCGTGCTCGGCGACGACTATCCCGAGGCATGTGCCGCGCTCGGGCTGGAGCCGTACGACACCGGCTACGGACTGGTGCTGGGGCAGGACGGCGGCGGCGCCCGCTGGACGGTGGTCACCGACGATGTGTCGCTCGTGGCCATCGCCATCGCGACCTGGGACTGCGGTATGGAGTACGCCCTGGCCATCGAAGACCGTACGGTGGTCGCCTCGCTTCCCGGCTGGCCGCTCGCGGTGGCCGTGGCCGCCCCGGGCGTACCGGCTCCTCATGATCCCGCGCCCGGCCCCGGGGAAGACGTCTCCCGGGCGCCGCTGTCGCCGCCGGACTCCGAGCGGTGGGGCCCGGCCCAGCGGCGGCTGGGGGCCGATGAGATCGCGCTCCAGTGGGCGATCTGGCGTGAGCAGGTCGACAGCGATGTGACGTTCGTTTCTCCGGGCGAGAAGCCGCACGGGGGCGTGCGGCGGGTGCTCGAGGAGGCGCGCGGCTATCTGGACTCGCCCCCGCCGCTGGGGCGGATCCGCTCGGCGTTCGCCTCCGGTGACGCGCGGACGCTCCGGGCCGACGGGCCGGGCTGGAGCATGGTGGCGCGGACCGACGACATCGCGTTCGTGCTGCTGGACGACGCACCGGGCGAGGTGCTGCCGGTCGGCCGCGGTCCCGAGCTGCCGGGGCTGCTGACGGCTCTGGACAAGCTGGCCGTACGGCCGCACTGAGAGCTCGACGCCCTGCCCCTCCCGTACGGGGTCGCTCAAGGGCGCCGTACGGGGTCGGTCAGGCACGCCGACCCTCGTGACCGCGCACCCTTACGGTCGCTGCGGCCCTCTCCGTCCGGGCCGGGACGCCGCACCGGGCCTCAGCGGAGCCCCCAGGGGGCATGGCCGCTCCCCCGGCCGGCCGGGCCCGGATCGGGGTCGCGGGCGGTCCGCGATCGGTACTGCACGGTCACTCCCGGGTGCGCTCCGCCCACGGCCCCTGGCCCAGCCGACCGCCTTGCGCGGCCGCGCTCGGCGGCCCGGCCGCTTCAGCGGCCCAGCTGCTTACGGGTGACCCTGTTCAGCCTGCGGCGCTGGGAGGGGTCCAGCAGCAGATAGGCCGCCGCCGGCACTCCCACGATCACCAGCAGCGCCGCCCAGAGGGGCAACACCCAGAGCAGGATCACACCTGCCACCACACCACCGGTGGCAACCTTCGCGCGTGTGGACATGTCACCCGCCTCCTTCACGGCCCATAGCCGCACTCACTCCACACAACGGACACCGACGGCGCCCGGTTCCTCCCCGCGCCGTGATCCTGTACCCTCGGGCGGCCGGGCTCGACTAGTCAAATTTGAGGAACGCTCAGCGCTGTGACACCACCCTCCGCGGCAACACCCTCCGACATCGCCGAACTCTCCCGCCGCACCGCCGTTTTCCTTCCCGGTGACCCGGCACGCACCGGCCGGATGGCCTTCTGGCGGCCGGACGGCACGCCTCCTTCCGGCCCCGCCACCGACTCCGCCATCGGCTCCGCCGAGGAGCTGACGGTCGTCGTCCCGGTGGACGGCGCCGATGACGGTCCCCATGACGACCCGACCCACCCCGGCCCCACCGGCCTCGACGTCCGGACGCGCACCGTAAGGGCGCTCGTGCTGCCCCTGGGCGAGGCACTGCCGGTGCTCACCCGGGCCCGGGCGCGGGCCGCGCAGGCCGCTCCGGGGCAGTGCGACCCCGCCACGGCCTTCTGGGGCGCCGCTGCCGTACTCGCCCTCCAACTCGCGGCCCGCGGAAGGCTGCTGCCCGGGCTCAGCGCCACCGACCACGACGCCTGGCGCGTCGGCCCGCTCACCCCCGACGATCTGGCGCGGGTGCGCGAGCTGGCCGCCGCCATGCCGCCCACCGCGCACGCGACGCCGCTGCCCGTCTCCGGCCCGGTGCTGCTGCCCGAGCCCGAGCGGCATCTGCGGGCATTCCTGGACGCGGTGGCGGACGGGCTGCCGCGCTCGCCCGCGGCGGCGCTGGCCGCGGGCGGCCCCGCCTTCGCCGCCCCGGCACCACGGCGGCTGCCCGAACAGCGTGCCTGGGCCGCCGACGTGGCCGCCGGGCACGACGCGGGGGTGCGGCTCTCGATCCGTATCGAGCTGCTGCACGGCGTCGGTGGGAACGGTAAGGCGGACGGGCCACACTTCCGCGCCGTCCTCCAGCTGCACAGCCTCACCGATCCGGCGCTGGTCGCGGACGCCGCCGAGGTCTGGGCGGGCACCTCGCCCATCACCCCGGCCCTCGGTCCGCGCGCCCGTATGGACGCCCTGCTGACCCTGCGGCGCGCGGCCCGCGCCTGGGCGCCGCTCACCCCGCTGCTGTCGGCGGCCGTGCCCGACGCACTCGACCTCGCCGACGAAGAGGTCACCGAGCTGCTCGGCCCGGCTGCCGGGGCGCTGGACGCCGCCGGGGTCCAGGTGCACTGGCCCAGGGAGCTGGCCCGCGGGCTCACCGCCCGCGCCGTCATCGGCCCGGACGGCGACGACGAGGCTCCTGACGACGCCGGGCCCCGGTTCCCCGCCTTCCTCTCCGCCGACGCGCTGCTGCGGTTCAGCTGGCGGTTCGCCGTGGGCGACCAGGAGCTCACCCGCGCCGAGCTCGACGGCCTCGCCGAGGCCAGCCGGCCGGTGGTACGGCTACGCGACCAATGGGTCCTCCTCGACCCCGAGGCGGCGCGCCGCGTCCGGGACCGGCAGGACCGCAAGCTCACCCCCGCCGACGCCCTCGGTGCCGTCCTTACCGGTCGCACGGAGGCCGACGGCGCCGACGTGGAGGTGCGGGCCACCGGCTGGCTGGAGGCCCTGAGGGACCACCTCGCCGACCCCGAGGGGACCGCCGGTGCCCAGCGGGCGTCCGTGTCCCAGCCCTCCGCCCTGGCCGCCACACTGCGCGACTACCAGCTGCGCGGCCTGGACTGGCTGGTCCGGATGACTTCGATCGGCCTCGGCGGCTGTCTCGCCGACGACATGGGGCTCGGCAAGACCATCACCCTGATCGCCCTCCATCTGCACCGTATGGACATCCCCGAAGCCTCCGGGCCCACGCTGGTGGTCTGTCCCACCTCGCTGATGGGCAACTGGCGGCGCGAGATCGAGCGATTCGCGCCGGGCACCCCGGTGCGCCGCTACCACGGCTCCGCGCGCAGCCTGGACGGCCTTGACGACGGCGAGTTCGTCCTCACCACCTATGGCACGATGCGGCTCGACGCCCAGCGGCTGGCCGAGGCCGGGCCGTGGGGCATGGTGGTCGCGGACGAGGCGCAGCATGTGAAGAACCCGTTCTCGGCGACGGCGCGGCAGCTGCGCACCATCGGCGCGAAGGCCCGCGTGGCGCTCTCCGGAACCCCCATCGAGAACAACCTCTCCGAGCTGTGGGCGATCCTCGACTGGACGACGCCGGGCGTGCTGGGCACCCATGGCGCGTTCCGCAGGCGCTACGCCCAGGCCGTGGAGAGCGGAAGCGACCCCGAGGCCGCCGCGCGGCTGGCGAAACTGGTCCGCCCCTTCCTGCTCAGGCGCCGCAAGTCCGACCCCGGTATCGCCCCCGAGCTGCCGCCCAAGACGGAGACGGACCGGGCCGTCGCGCTCACCAAGGAGCAGGCCGGGCTCTACGAGGCGGTGGTGCGCGAGATCCTCGCCGAGATCTCCGGCACCGGCGGCCTCGTCCGGCGCGGGCTCATCGTCAAGCTCCTCACCGGTCTGAAGCAGATCTGCAATCACCCCGCGCAGTATCTGAAGGAGGACCGGCCGGTGGTCCCCGGGCGCTCCGGCAAGCTGGAGCTGCTCGACGAGCTGCTGGACACCATCCTGGCCGAGGGCGCGAGCGTCCTGGTCTTCACCCAGTTCGTCCAGATGGCGCGCATCCTCGAGGGCCACCTGGCGGCGCGCGGAGTGCCGGCCCAGCTGCTGCACGGCGGTACGCCGGTGGCGCGGCGCGAGGAGATGGTGCGGCGCTTCCAGGACGGCGAGGTCCCGGTGTTCCTGCTGTCGCTGAAGGCGGCGGGCACGGGGCTCAACCTCACCCGGGCCGGGCATGTCGTGCACTACGACCGCTGGTGGAACCCGGCCGTCGAGGCGCAGGCCACCGACCGCGCGTACCGCATCGGCCAGACCCAGCCGGTGCAGGTCCACCGCATCATCGCGGAGGGGACCGTGGAGGACCGCATCGCCGCGATGCTGACGCGCAAGCGGGAGCTGGCGAACGCCGTGCTCGGCTCCGGCGAGGGCGCGCTGACCGAACTGACCGACTCCGAGCTGGCGGAGCTCGTGGAGCTGAGGGGGGCCGAACGATGAGCGGTACCGAGTCCGAGCGCACCTTCGCCGCACTGCCGCCCGCCCGTGGCCGCGGCTTCGCCCGCACCTGGTGGGGGCAGGCGTGGCTGAAGGCCCTGGAGGACACGGCGCTGGACGGCGAGCAGCTGAGGCGCGGCCGCAAGCAGGCGCGCGAGGGAGCGGTCGGCGCGGTCTGCGTACGCCCCGGCCGGGTCACCGCCGTGGTGCGGGACCGCGACCGCACGCCTTACCGGTCCGATGTACTGCTGCGGGAGTTCACCGGCGCGGAATGGGACCGGCTGCTGGAGGTGGTCGCGGACCGCTCCGGCCATATAGCCGCCCTGCTGGACCGCGACATGCCCCCGCAGCTGGCCGAGGACGCGGCGGCCGTGGGCGTCGAACTGCTGCCGGGGATAGGCGATCTGGAACCGGAGTGCGGCTGCGAGGCGTGGGACCACTGCCCGCACACCGCGGCGCTGTGCTACCAGCTCGCCCGGCTGCTGGACGAGGATCCGTATGTGCTGCTCCTGATGCGCGGACGCGGGGAGCGGGAGCTGCTGGACGAGCTCCAGGTGCGCAGCGCGGCGCGGGCCGCCCGGCACCTTCCACGGGTGGCGGAGGACGCCGCTCCGCCGGCCGCTCCCCCGGCCCCGGAGGGCGTACCGGCCCGGGAGGCGTTCGCCGCCCCCGGGCCGCCCCCGCTGCCCGAGCCCCCGCCCGCCGTCGCCGCGCCCGGCCGCCCTCCGGCGCTGGCGGGCGGCACGGAGCCGGCCGAGGGGCTGGACGTGGCCGCGCTGGAGTTCCTGGCGGCGGACGCCGCCGTACGCGCCCAGCGGCTGCTGGCCGAGGCGCTCGCACCCGCCCACGCCACCGCCCCGGTCCCGGCCGCGCTGACGGTGTGGGAGGACACGGTGCGGCTGACCGCCGCCGGTCCCCCGGCCCCGATCGCCGCCCGGCTCGCGGTCGGCTGCGGGCGCGACCGCACCGATCTGGCGCGGGCCGTCCGCGCCTGGGAGCACGGCGGGGCCGCAGCGCTCACCGTGCTGGAGGAGGAGTGGACGCCGGACGCGGAGGCCCTCGCGCGGGCCCGCGCCCAGCTCGCGACGGCTTGGGAGGGGGACGAGCGGGCGCCCCGGCTGCGCGCCGTGACGAACCGCTGGACGGTGGTGGGCGCCGATCTCCAGGTGCGCTACGGACACGACGGCCGCTGGTGGCCGTACCGCAGGGAGCGCGGCCGCTGGTGGCCCGCGGGCCCGGCCGGACTCGATCCGGCGGCGGCGCTGGCCATGCCCGGCTCCGACGGCTGACGCGGCGCACGGCCGGTACCGGTGGCGGTATCCCTCCGCCACCGGTACCGGGCCTCGGGCCTCGGGCCTCGGGCCACACAGGAGGTTCGCCCGATCCCGATGGTGCTGCCGGTGGTAAGGAAGGCACGAGGCCCGGCCTCAGGGAAGTAGCGGGCCCGGCTGCCCGTACGGAAGGGGTGAGGTCCGGGCCGTCGCCCCGGCTCGCGGGGCGGCCGAATACGCCTCGCGGGCCAGCCCGTACGAGCTGCCGGCCACGGTTCGGCGTTGCCCCGTCCGATGCGGCCGGTGACCGTGAACGAGACAAGCCGAAGATCCAGCCGGAGCGAGGAGCCGGCCACGCCGAAGGCAGCCGGGCGGCAACCTTTGGGTGGGCCGTGGAGACCGTAAGGCGTCAACCCCCTCGGCACGCCTCCACGGGACGGAGTCACCGACCATGACCCTCAGTCCACGGCGCCCCCGGCGCCGCCGCCCCGCTCCGCTCATCGGCTCCCTGGCCCTGGCCACCGGCGTCGGGCTCGTCGTCGCCCCGGCCCACGCCGCCACGCCCACGGCCGACACGCCCACGACCGCGGCGGCCACCCTCGTGGTGGCCAAGGACGGCAGCGGCGCCCACACCACCGTGCAGGCGGCCGTCGACGCGGTGCCGGCGAACAACCCGTCCACCGTCACCATCTCCGTCAAGCCCGGTACGTACCGCGAGACGGTGAAGGTGCCCGCCAACAAGCCGCACATCCGGCTGGTGGGGACCACGAGCAGCAAGAACGACGTGACGATCGTCTACAACAACGCCTCCGGCACCCCCAAGCCCGGCGGAGGCACCTACGGCACCAGCGGCAGCGCGACCGTGGCCGTCGAGGCCGACGACTTCCAGGCCCGCAACCTCCAGTTCGTGAACGACTTCAACGAGGGCAACACCAGCATCACCGACAAGCAGGCGGTCGCGCTGCGCACCGCGGGCGACCGGATCGTCCTGGACAACATCGGCGCGGTCGGGGACCAGGACACCCTGCTGCTGGACTCGGCGAGCAAGGACAAGGTCGGCCGGGTGTACGTCAACAACGCCTGGATCCAGGGGAATGTCGACTTCATCTTCGGCCGGGCCTCCGCCGTGATCAACAAGTCGGCGATCCGGCTCGTCAAGCGCTACGACGGCAGCTCCGGCGGCTATGTCGCGGCGCCCTCGACGGCGGCCGGGAAGAAGGGCTTCCTGTTCATCAACAGCAACATCACTGGGGATGTCAGCTCTCGGTCGTTCTCTCTCGGCCGTCCCTGGCACGCGGGCGGCGACGCCAGTCTCGATCCGCAGGCGATCGTTCGCAATACGGATCTGTCAGCGGCGATCAAGACCACACCGTGGACGGACATGAGCGGCTTCTCCTGGAAGGATGACCGCTTCTCGGAGTACAAGAACACCGGCGCCGGTTCCGGTGCGGCGAGCACGGACCGTCCGCAGCTGACCGACGCCCAGGCCGCGGACTACGAGATCGCCGACTGGCTCGGCGGCTGGCAGCCGTCGTCCTGAGCGGTCGGCTGCCGGAGTCCTGAGCCGGTGAGAGCCCCGGCCGCCGGTCCCGTCGGGGGGCGGGACCGGCGGCCGGACACGGTCAGCCGGGCCCGGTCAGCCGCGTGCGGCCAGCAGATGGTCCATGGCCAGCTGGTCGAGGCGCTCGAAGGCCATACCGCGCTCGGCGGCCGCCTCGACGTCGAAGTCCTCGAAGGCGGTGCGGTCCGCGAGCAGCGCCGCCGGGGTCTCGCCCTCGTCGAGGGTCGGCAGGCCCAGCTGGTCCAGGCGCGAGGCGCGCAGCGCCTCCTGGACCTCGGGGTCGGCGCGGAAGGCGGCCGCGCGCTCCTTGAGGATGAGGTAGTTGCGCATGCAGCCCGCCGCCGAGGCCCAGACGCCCGAGATGTCCTCGGTGCGCGGGGGCTTGAAGTCGAAGTGGCGCGGGCCCTCGTAGCCACCGGTCTCCAGCAGGTCCACGAGCCAGAAGCCGGCCCGCAGATCGCCCGCGCCGAACCGCAGGTCCTGGTCGTACTTGATGCCGTTCTGGCCGTTGAGGTCGATGTGGAAGAGCTTGCCCGCCCACAGCGCCTGCGCGATGCCGTGCGGGAAGTTCAGCCCGGCCATCTGCTCGTGGCCGACCTCCGGGTTGACCCCGTACAGCTCGGGCCGCTCCAGCCGCTCGATGAAGGCCAGGGCATGGCCGACGGTGGGCAGCAGGATGTCGCCGCGCGGCTCGTTGGGCTTGGGCTCGATGGCGAAGCGCAGATCGTAGCCCTGCTCGGTGACATACGCGCCGAGCAGGTCGAACGCCTCCTTCATCCGGTCGAGCGCGGCGCGCACGTCCTTGGCGCCGCCGGACTCGGCGCCCTCGCGGCCGCCCCAGGCCACATAGGTCTTCGCGCCCAGCTCGGCGGCGAGGTCGATGTTGCGCATGGTCTTGCGCAGCGCGTAGCGGCGCACATCGCGGTCGTTGGCGGTGAAGGCGCCGTCCTTGAAGACCGGATGGGTGAAGAGGTTGGTGGTCGCCATGGGCACGGTCATTCCGGTGGCGTCCAGGGCCTGCCGGAAGCGCTTGATATGCGATGCGCGCTCGGTCTCCGAGGCTCCGAAGGGGATGAGGTCGTCGTCGTGGAAGGTGACGCCGTACGCGCCGAGTTCGGCGAGCCGGGTCACGGACTCCACGGGGTCGAGCGCCGGGCGGGTGGCGTCCCCGAACGGGTCCCGGCCCTGCCAGCCGACCGTCCACAGTCCGAAGGTGAACCTGTCCTCGGGGGTGGGGTTGTAGCTCATCGCGGCTCCCTCGCCTATTTCGTCATGGCGCTTTACAAATTAGTATGCGCGAGCATTCCGGGGAAGCCCCGTACAGTCCGCACACCGCACGACCCATGAACGCAAGGGAGAGGGCGAGATGGCAGCAGCAGCCGTGCCCGTGCCGCAAGGACCGCTCGTCGTCGGCGTGGACAGCTCCACGCAGTCGACCAAGGCGCTCGTCGTCGACTCCGCGACCGGTGCGGTCGTCGCCCGAGGACAGGCCCCGCACACCGTCGGCGGCGGCAGCGACGGCACCGGTAAGGAGTCCGTCCCCGAGCAGTGGTGGGAGGCGCTCACCGAGGCGCTGCGCCAGTGCGGGACCCCGGCCCGGGAGGCGGCCGCGGTCTCCGTGGGCGGCCAGCAGCACGGTCTGGTCACGCTGGACGCCTCGGGCCGCTCGGTGCGGCCCGCGCTGCTGTGGAACGATGTGCGCTCCGCGCCGCAGCGCGACCGGCTCATCGAGGAGCTGGGCGGCCCCAAGACCTGGGCGGAGCGGATCGGCAGCGTGCCCCCGACGTCGTTCACCGTCACCAAGTGGGCCTGGCTCATGGAGAACGAGCCGGAGGCGGCCCGCGCCACCGCGGCCGTCCGGCTTCCTCACGACTACCTCACCGAGCGGCTCACCGGCTACGGCACCACCGACCGCGGCGACGCCTCGGGCACCGGCTGGTGGGCCTCGGGCACCGAGTCCTACGACGAGGAGATCCTGGACCTGGTCGGGCTCTCCCCCGAGCTGCTGCCGCGTGTGCTGCGCCACGGCGAGGCCGCCGGGACCGTGCGGGAGCTGCCCGATCTGCCGCTGCCCACCGGCGCCCTGGTGGCCACCGGCACGGGCGACAACATGGCGGCCGCCCTGGGGCTCGGCCTGCGCCCGGGACAGCCGGTGCTGAGCCTGGGCACCTCCGGCACCGTCTACGCGGTCTCGGTGCACCGGCCCGCCGACCCCACCGGGGTGGTCGCCGGCTTCGCCGACACGCGTGACGCGTGGCTGCCGCTGGCCTGCACGCTCAACTGCACGCTCGCGGTCGACCGGATCGCGGCGCTGCTGGGCCGCGACCGGGAGGCGGTGGAGCCGGGCGGCTCGGCCGTGCTGCTGCCGTTCCTCGACGGTGAGCGCACCCCCAACCTGCCGCACGCCTCCGGGCTGCTGCACGGTCTGCGCCACGACACCACACCGGGTCAGGTGCTCCAGGCCGCCTACGACGGCGCCGTCTTCGCCCTGCTCACCGCGCTGGACCAGGTACTGGACGAGGACGCGCCGCCCGACGCCCCGCTGCTGCTCATCGGCGGCGGCGCCAAGGGCACGGCGTGGCGGGAGACGGTCCTGCGGCTGAGCGGACGCCCGGTACGGGTGCCCCGGGCCGAGGAGCTGGTCGCCCTCGGGGCCGCCGCCCAGGCCGCGGGGCTGGTGCTGGGCGAGGACCCGGCGGCGGTGGCCCGGCGCTGGTCCACCGCCGAGGGCCCGTCCTACGATCCGGTACCCCGCGACGAGGCGGCGCTGGAGCGGCTCTCCCGGGTGCTGTCCGACGCGGACGGACTGCTGCGCCGCGCGTGAACGCCGCCCCACGCGTGAGCGCCACGCGGCGGCGGCCGGGCGGCCCCGGTGTCGTACCGGCCCGGCACAATGAGCGGATCGGCCGAGAGGAGACGGATTCAGGTGGCAGCGCCACTGCCCAACACCCAGCAGGCGATGCGCCGGCGCAATCTCTCCCTCGTGCTGCACGCCGTGGCCGCCCACGGCCCGCTGTCCCGTGCCGCGGTGGCGGCGCGGGTGGGGCTCACCCGGGCCGCCGTCTCCACGCTCGTCGACGAGCTGATCCGGGACGGGCTGCTGGTCGAGCTGGGCCCCTCCCGGCCCGGCACGGTCGGCCGCCCCGGCAGCGCCCTCCAGCTCAACGAGCGCGGTCCGGCCGGGCTGGGCGCGGAGATCGGGGTGGACCATCTCGCGGTGTGCGCGGTGGACCTCGCCGGGCGGATACGCGCCCGTACCGAGCTCGCGTCGGCGAACCGCGACCGCTCACCGGCCCCGGTGCTCACCCAGCTCGCCGGCCTGGTCCGGCAGGTCGCGGCGGAGGCGGAGCTGGGCGGGCTGCGACCGGTGGGGCTCGCGGTGGCGGTGCCCGGCCTGGTGGCGCGGGACTCGTCGCTGGTCGTCCGCGCCCCCAATCTGGGCTGGGAGGGGGTGGACATCGGCCCCGAGCTGCGCGCGGCGCTGCCCGGTCTGCCGGTGACCGTGGACAACGAGGCGAATCTGGGCGCGCTCGCCGAGCTGTGGCGGGGCGGCCACGACCCGGCGCCCCGGGACTTCGTCCATGTCTCGGCCGAGATCGGCATCGGCGCCGCAGTCGTGCTCGACGGGCAACTGCTGCGCGGCACCCACGGTTTCGCGGGCGAGCTGGGCCATGTGCCGGTGCGTCCCGAGGGGCCCGAGTGCGCCTGCGGCGGGCGCGGCTGTCTGGAGCAGTACGCGGGCGAGGAGGCGGTGCTGCGGGCGAGCGGCCTGACCTCGGAGGAGGCCACGGCCCAGCACCCGGGCCCCGGCGGCCGTATCGCCGTACTGGCCGTGCGGGCGGCGAGCGGGGACCAGCGGGCGCGGCGCGCGCTGCGCGGTGCGGGCTCGGCGCTCGGGATCGCCCTCGCGGGCGCGGTGAACCTCCTGGACCCGGAGAAGGTGGTGCTCGGCGGCGCGCTGACGCCGCTGGCGCCCTGGCTGCTGCCCGCCCTGGAGCGGGAGTTGGGCCGGCGGCTCACCGACCCGGCCCGTCCGGGCAGCGGGGCGGTGACCGTCTCCCGGCTCGGCCCGGACGGTCCGCTGCTGGGCGCGGCCAGCTCGGTGGTGCAGGCGGTCCTCGACGATCCGGCGGGGTTCCGGGACCCCGCCGGGGCCGGTGCGCCGACCGGGATCAGAGGAAGCGATGCATGATGTGCAACCCCACATAGCCGTTCGTGGGGTGGGCGAACGCCCTGGGGACGGTGCCGATGACCTGGAAGCCGAGTGAGCGCCACAGCGCCACCGCCCGGGTGTTGCTCTCCACCACGGCGTTGAACTGCATCGCCTGGTAGCCCTCGGCGCGCGCCCAGTCCAGGACATGCTCGCCCAGGGCGCGGCCCACACCGCGTCCGCCGTGCTCGGGGGCCACCATGAAACTGGCCCCCGCGATATGCGCGGCGGGCCCCATGTGGTTGGGGTTCATCTTGGCCGAGCCGAGGACCGTGCCGTCGGGGTCGGTGGCGACGACGGTACGGCCCGGGGGCTCCAGCATCCAGATCTCGCGGGCCCTGCCCTCGTCCAGGTCGCGGGGGTAGGTGTAGGTCTCCCCCGCGGCGACGATGCGGCGCAGGAAGGCCCACACGGCGGGCCAGTCCTCAGCGGTGGCGGTCCTGATCATCATGCGGCCCAGGATGGCGGCGGGCCCGGCGGACCGCGAACGGTTTTTCAGGGCCGCGCCTGCTCAGGGCACCGCTGCCGCTTCGACCCGCGCGGAGACCCCCGGCCAGGCGACAGCACCGCCTGCCATGGCGAGAGGCAAAGGCGTGCAACCCCATCGGCATCCAGACGTGAAATCACCGCAGTGACACCAGAAAACTCGATGGCCGATCGGCACCAGAACATATGAGGCAAAATTCCATGCACCGGGCGTGAACCCGCCGGCGCGCGACCCGGGGCAACGTCCACCATCCCCTGGCAAGCTCAATCGTCACGCCGGGAGTGCTCGCGAGCCGGGAAAACAGATCGAGACAATCACGGCAGTTTTACGGTGACGTAACCCGGAGTAGCTGTGCGCGATCATTCCGCGAGCAAGGATGGCCCCGGAAAGGAATCATTCGGTCACACGCCGATTCCGGGGGTATTGATGCGAGAAAACAAAACGCTGGTCACTTCTGCGCGGGGGAGCGTGGACTTACCGTACGCGGCCCTGGCACTGGAGGCGGCCGAGGAAGGCGCCAAGGTCCATTGATGAGCACGCGGCGGAATTCCTCCAGTCGGTGACAAGCAAGGGAGCCCGCTACGACCTCGTGACGCGCGCCGACAAGGAAGCGGAGCGCGCGATCATCAGCCACCTCTCGAACCGAAGCCCGAGCGACGGGATCCTCGCCGAGGAGACCGGATCGCGGGAGGGGACCTCTGGGTTGCGGTGGGTGATCGACCCGATCGACGGGACCACGAACTTCGTGCACGGGCGACGCGACTTCGCCGTCTCGGTCGGGCTCGAGTCACGCGACGGGATCTTCGCGGGTGCCGTGGTTCGGCCTGCTCACGGCGACTGGGCCGCGGCGGAAGGAGACCGGGTCTTCTCCAGCGCCGGACACCAGATGTCGGTCTCCTCGGTCCGGGTGAACGAGGCCCTGGTCGCGGTCGGCCTCTGCCACGACGCCACCGCACGGGCGTTCACCCTGCGGCAGATCGTGCCGGCCCTGGTCGCCCAGGTCCAGGACTGGCGCTGGGTGGGATCCGCCGCCTGCGACCTCTTCTCGGTGGCCGACGGCTCGCTCGACGGCTACGTCGGAATCAATCTCAGCATCTGGGACATCGCAGCCGGTATCGCTCTGGTGAAGGCCGCCGGAGGCCAGTGCGAAACCATTCGGGCCGGGCAGATCGACGCCTTCCTCGCGGGATCTCCCGAAGTCGTCGCGGGGCTGAAGCACGCCCTCATCAACCTGTGAACTCCCGGGAAACGGTGCAGAAAGGGAATCCCATGGTGCAACTGCTCAACGAGATCAGCTCCCCGGAAGACCTGCACAATCTGTCCGAAGGGGAGTTGGAACGCCGTGCCTCGGAAATACGCACCTTTCTCATCGAGCAGGTCTCACAGACCGGCGGTCACCTGGGTCCCAATCTCGGCGTAGTAGAACTGACACTGGCACTGCACCGGGTCTTCGATTCTCCCAAGGATTCCATCGTCTGGGACACCGGGCACCAGTCCTATGTCCACAAGATCGTCACGGGGCGCCGGGACATGTTCGCCACGCTCCGCACGAAGGGCGACCTCTCGGGCTATCCGTCACGAGCGGAGTCCGCACACGACCTGGTCGAGAACTCTCATGCCTCCACGGCGCTCGCCTACGCCGACGGGTTGTCCAAGGCGTACGCGCTGTGCGGCGTCGGACGGTTCCCAGAGCTGGACGTCCGTCTTCTCCGCGGAAATCGCCGAGATCGGTGCGGAGAACCCGAGTGTCACCGCCATCACGGCGGCCATGCAAGGTCCGGTCGGACTGGGTGAGTTCGGCACACGCCACCCGGACCGGTTCTTCGACGTCGGCATCGCGGAACAGCACGCGGTGACCTCGGCGGCCGGCATGGCGATGGCCGGTCTGCATCCCGTCGTCGCCGTGTACTCCACCTTTCTGAACCGGGCCTTCGACCAGCTCCTCATGGACGTCGCCCTGCACCGGTGCGGCGTGACGTTCGTACTGGACCGCGCCGGCATCACGGGCAGTGATGGTGCCAGCCACAACGGCATGTGGGACCTGTCCCTCCTCAACGTGGTTCCCCACCTGCGCGTGACCGTCCCCCGGGACGCCGACACCCTTCGTGAGGAACTCCGCGAGGCCGTCGACGTCACGGACGCGCCGACAGCCCTGCGCTTCCCCGAAGGCGCGGTCGAGCCCGCCGTGCCCGCCCTCGAACGCAGGCACGGCGTCGACGTGCTGTACGAATCCGAGCAGCGCGCCGTACTGATCGTCGGTGTGGGCGCCATGGCAGGCCCGTGCGTACGAGTAGCGCACCGGCTCGCCGACGACGGTGTCGGCGCCACGGTCATCGACCCACGGTGGGTCAAGCCGGTTCCCGAGGGACTCATCCGGCTGGCCCGTGGATATCGTCATATCGTCACCGTGGAGGACAGTGGACGCATGGGGGTGTGGGGACAGCCGTGACGCAGGCACTGCGCGATGCCCGCGTCTCCGTTCCGGTCGACGTCATCGGGATTCCCCAGCAGTTCCTCGACCACGGGTCGCGTGGTGAACTCCTCGCGGAACTGGGACTCGCCGAGGATGCCCTGCACAAGGCCGTCTACGGCGCCGTGGACCTCGGCCCGGGCAAGAACGGGGGCTTTCGCCGGGGCGGGGGGACCCCGAGCAACCTCGTGCCGATCGCCGACAACGCCTGAGGAAGCGGCCACCGGGCATCGTACGCCGCCGCGACGGAGCGGAGTCCTCGTCACGGACCACGTCAGGTGCGACACCCGCGCGTTCCTACGTCGGGTCGGTCGCAACCTGGGCCACGCACGCCGTTCAACGAGGTGACACAGCCTGCTCAAGATGAGACAGGTTTTCCTGCGGAAATGAGACAGGTTTTCCTGCGGAAGGGGTGCTCCTCGATCAGGGGCACCCCTTTTCACCAGCCAGGTTGGTGACATGCGCGGAAGTCGGGAGCTGAACGTGCGGGGACATCGCCGCCACGGCATCTTCCGCGGGTCCGCCGGGTCCGCCCGGGAACCCGTCGCGTCACCGCGTGTTCCGCCGGTGGCCGCCGGGAGCCGTACGGCGCGTCAGTGGGCGCCGCGCAGGAACGCCTCCAGGCCCGCCAGGTCGTCGGTGTTGAGGTAGTCCACGTCGGCGGCCAGGAGCTCACGCCACAGGGCGTCGCGCTCCGGACCCGCCACGTCCGGGGTGGCCCAGAAGCGCACGGTCTGCCGGGCGTCGTGCGCGGAGGCGACGAGGCGGCGCAGCGTCTCGCGCTCCGCCGCCGGTATCGGACCGGCTCCCGTCCAGGTGAAGGTCTTGGTCCAGTCGGTGCTGATCAGCGGGATGAAGGAGGCGGGCACGCCCGAGCCGAGGTCCTCCAGCCGTCCGTCGTAGAACGCGTGGCGGACCTTCTCGGCCTCCATGGGGGCGCGTGCCCCGCGGTCGCCGGAGATGACGGCGGTCACCGCGCCGCGGCGCACCCGGCCGCCGACCCCGCCGTAGGCGGCGCTGAACAGGTGGCCGTAGCGGCGCAGCCGCTTGGCCAGCTCCAGGTAGGTGGGCTCCCCGGCGGTCTTGAGGTCGATCAGCAGTTGCAGCGACAGGTCGTAACCGCCGTAGACCCGGCCGCCGTTGGCCTTCACCCGCCGGGCCAGCGGGTCGAGGTAGAGCGACTCCAGGGTGCGGGTGGGGTCGAGGTCCGTGGCGTCGTGCGCGACCAGCAGCTGGCCGTCGACCAGCCAGATGTCGGCCTCCACACTGCCGAAGCCGTGGGAGAGCGCGTCGAGGAGCGGACGCGGGTGCTCGTAGTCGTTGTGGGCGTGGGCTCTGGCCAGCGGCCGCTTGCCCTTGGCGCGGTCTCTCGAGCCGTCCTTCGAGTTGTCCGTCGCGACGGCGGTGCCGCCGGACGAGGCGGACGTGCCCGCGAACGCGGGCGCGGCCGCGCCGCCCGCCAGAGCGGCTCCGAGGGTGACGACAAAGGCACGGCGTGTACGGCGGTCCATGGGGCCTCCCGGCTCTCGTCCCGGCGGGGTGCCGGATACGCAGCATCGACGCCAGTGAGTATCGGGCGGACGTATGCCCAAAGGGCAGTACTGAGCGAAGAGTTCCACGGGTGGTCCCCGGCCATTTCCTCGCCGTTCCCGAGGTGCCGGGGCGGTTGCGGCGGTGCCCGTGGGGGGCGCGGGGCGGATACGCGCGCCGGGTGAACGGGCGGGAGCGCGGGGCCGTCGACCCACGACGCATTCGGAATGTTTACCCGTCGGCAGCGGCCGCCATAACCCTCACTCGGGCACTCTTTTGAGTGAATGCAAAAGCCCAAAGTCCGCTGATAGCTTGGCAGTTGCTCGAGCGGAATTTTTCTTCAAGGTCCGTACAGGGATGGGTGAGCATTCACGATGACGACGTCCGTTGAACCGGGTTCCGGTACCGACATTTCGCAGCCACAGTTGAGCCTCGGCACGGCGGCCGCGCGGAATCTGGCGACGACGACCAAATCCGTTCCGCAAATGCAGGGCCTCACCTCGCGGTGGCTGCTGCGCATGCTGCCGTGGGTGCAGGTTCCGGGTGGTTCCTACCGGGTGAACCGCCGGGCGTCCCATACGCTCGGCGACGGCCGGGTGGAGTTCACCACCACCGGATCACAGGTGCGGGTCATCCCGGTCGAGCTGCGCGAGTTGCCGCTGCTGCGCCGGTTCGAGGACACCGCGGTGCTCGAGGCCCTGGCGGACCGCTTCGCCCAGCGGGAGTTCGCGCCCGGCGATGTGCTGGTGGAGGCCGGGCGCCCGGCCGATGAGCTCCTCCTCATCGCCCACGGCAAGGTCGACAAATTGACCGAGGGCGCGTTCGACGAACCCTCGGTGATCGGCTCGGCCGCCGGTGGCGACCACATCGGGGAGCCGGAGCTGACCGCCGCCGAGGCGGGCACCTGGGGCGTCACCGTGAAGGCCGTGACGTCCTGCACGGTGCTGGCCCTGCCCCGGCAGGAGTTCGAGGAGCAGCTGGACCGCTCACCGGAGCTGCGCGCGCATGTGGAGGCGGTGCGCTCGGCGCCGGAGACCGAGCGGAACGAGCATGGGGAGGCGGCCATCGCGCTGGCCTCGGGACACTCGGGCGAGCCGGTCCTGCCGGGCACCTTCGCGGAGTACGAGCTGACGCCTCGGGAGTTCGAGCTGAGCGTGGCCCAGACCGTGCTGCGCGTCCACACCCGCGTCGCCGACCTCTACAACGAGCCCATGAACCAGGTCGAGCAGCAGCTCCGCCTCACCATCGAGGCCCTGCGCGAACGCCAGGAGCACGAGCTCATCAACAACCCCGAGATCGGCCTGCTGCACAACGCCGACCTGTCCCAGCGCATTCACACCCGCAGCGGTCCGCCCACCCCCGACGACCTCGACGCGCTGCTGGCCACCGTCTGGAAGGACCCGGGGCTGATCCTGGCGCATCCGCGCGCCATCGCGGCGATCGGCCGGCAGTTCAACAGCCGTGGCATCTCCCCGCAGCCCACGGAGGTGAACGGGCACGCGCTGCCGGCCTGGCGAGGGGTGCCCATCCTGCCGTGCAACAAGATTCCGGTCTCCGGGAGCGGGGTGAGCTCGATTCTCGTTCTGCGCACCGGGGAGGAGAACCAGGGGGTCATCGGACTGCACCGCACCGGAATTCCCGACGAATACCAGCCGAGCCTCTCGGTGCGCTTCATGGGAATCAGCGAGCAGGCCATCATCTCGTATCTCGTCAGCGCCTACTATTCCGCGGCCGTGCTCGTCCCGGACGCGCTCGGAATTCTGGAGAACGTGGAAGTCGGGCTCTGAATCCGCCCGGCGGACTCTGACGTCCACCCGACCGGGCCTGTGGCCTTCGCATACCTTCCCGAAGATCTACCGAAATGGGTGATGAGCACTTATGACCACCTCCGTGGAGTCCGGTGAGCAGCCGCTGAGTCTGGGCACGGCCGCCGCACGGAATCTGGCGACCACCACCAAGTCCGTTCCGCAGATGCAGGCCATCTCCTCCCGGTGGCTGCTGCGCGTCCTCCCCTGGGTCCAGGTGTCGGCCGGTACGTACCGGGTGAACCGCCGGCTGACCTACACGGTCGGGGACGGGCGGGTGGAGTTCATCACCACCGGATCACAGGTGCGGGTCATCCCGCCGGAGCTGGGCGAGCTGCCGACGCTGCGCGGCTTCGGGGTCACCTCGGTGCTGGAGTCGCTGGCCGACGGCTGTGTCCAGCGCGAGTACGCGCCGGGGGATGTGCTGGTGGAGGCGGGCCGCCCGGCCGACCAGGTGTTCCTGATCGCCCATGGCAAGGTCCGCCAGATCGCCCCCGGCGCGTATGACGAGGGCAGCACGCTGGCGGTGCTGGCCGACGGGGAGTACTTCGGCGACGCGGTCCTGACCGGTCCGGAGCGCACCTGGGAGTTCACCGCCCGGGCCATCACCCGGACCACGGTGCTCACCCTCCCCCGCCGCGTGGTCCAGGAGGCCGCCGACCGCTCCGCGGCGCTGCGCGACCATCTCCAGGGGCTCGCCGAGCGGACCGCGCCCGCTCAGAACCGGCGCGGTGAGGCCGATATCGCCATCGCGTCCGGCCACGCGGGCGAGCCGACGCTGCCGGGCACGTTCGTGGACTACGAACTGGAGCCTCGGGAGTACGAGCTGAGCGTGGCCCAGACCGTGCTGCGCGTCCACACCCGCGTCGCCGACCTCTACAACGAGCCCATGAACCAGGTCGAGCAGCAGCTCCGCCTCACCATCGAGGCCCTGCGCGAACGCCAGGAGCACGAGCTGGTCAACAACCGGGAATTCGGTCTGCTGCACAACGCCGATCTGTCCCAGCGCATTCACACCCGCAGCGGTCCGCCCACCCCCGACGACCTCGACGAGCTGCTGGCCCGGCGCCGCAAGACCCAGTATCTGCTGGCGCATCCGCGCACCATCGCCGCCTTCGGGCGGGAGTGCAGCAACCGTGGTCTGTATCCGCAGGGCGTGGAGGTGGCCGGGATCGCGGTGCGGGCGTGGCGCGGGGTTCCGCTGCTGCCCTGCAACAAGATCCCGATCAGCGAGTCCGGCACCAGCTCGATCCTGGCGATGCGCACCGGGGAGGAGAGCCAGGGGGTCATCGGTCTGCATCAGACCGGTATCCCGGACGAGTACGAGCCCAGTCTGAACGTCCGGTTCATGGGCATCAGCGAGCAGGCCGTGACGTCCTATCTGGTCTCCGCCTACTACTCGGCGGCGATTCTGGTGCCCGATGCCGTCGGTGTGCTGGAGGACGTCGAGATCGGCCGCTGAGCCCGGCCGTCGGAGACCGGTCGCCGCGGGCGTGGATCAGGGACGGACGCTGCTGACCACGTCCGCGGTGGCCGCCAGCCCCTCGGAGATGGTGGGCGCCACGCTGCTGCTCGCCAGGTAGAAGCCGAGCGTCACACAGACCAGCGCATGCGAGATGCGCAGTCCGCCGCTGCGGAGAAACACCACTGTGAGGATCAGAAGCAGCAGGACCACGGAGATGGAAATGGCCATGGGGAGCCTCCTCGGCCACTACGGAGCATCGGAATCCGGCCGTCAGTGTGGCCCAGAATCGCCCCTGGACCGCCGTCACCTGGTGCTCCATACGGGTGCCGATCTGCTGTTCGGTTACCTCCAGGCGGTCGCCGCCGCGCGGTGAGCGGGCGCGGTGAGCCCCGTCAGGCGTCGGCGCGGATCAGTTCGGCGGCCATCTCGCCGATCATGACGCAGGCCGCGTTGGTATTGGCCGAGACGATCGACGGCATGATCGATCCATCGGCGACCCGCAGCCCGTCGACGCCGCGGACGCGCAGCCGGGGGTCCACCACCGATTGCTCGTCCCCGCCCATCCGGCAGGTGCCGACGTGGTGGAAGTAGGTGCCGGTGTTCTCGCGGACGAAGTCGGCCAGGCCGTCCCGGTCGGTCACCCCGGGGCCGGGCAGCAGTTCGCGCGGCTGCCATGCCTCGAACGCGTCGGTGGCCGCCAGCGACCGGGCCAGTTCGACCCCCTGGACCAGGGTGGCGAGGTCCCTTCCGTCGCTGAGATAGCCGGGGTCGATCAGCGGCCGGTCCTCGGGGTCCGCGCCGGAGAGCCGGACCGTGCCCCGGCTGTGGGGCTGCATCGCGGCGACGGTCAGGGTGAAGCTGTTCGGCGGGAACGGCAGCAGCCTGGGGTGGAACGGGATGTGAAAGAGGAACACCTCGAGGTCGGGGCGGGGCACCCCGGGGGCGGTCCGGGTGAACAGGGCGGCCTCGGCGGTGGTCGGCGGAGGCGGCGGCAGCGGAGTGCCCGCCTCGTGGACCAGCCCGACCAGGGGGTGGTCCTGGAGATTGGCCCCCACCTCGGGGGCGTCCACCAGCACCGGGACGCCCACCTCGCGCAGATGGCCGGCCGGGCCGATTCCGGAGAGCATCAGCAGCTTGGGCGAGTCCACCGAGCCCGCGCACACGATGACCTCACGCGCCGCGCGCACCCGACGTGCCACACCGCCGGAGCCCGCATAACCGCCGGAGCCCGCGTATTCGACCCCGACGCAGCGGGTGCCCTCGAAGAGCAGCCGCTGTGCGTGGGCCTCGGTGCGCACGGTGAGGTTGGGGCGGTCCATCGCCGGATCGAGATAGGCGACCGCCGTGCTCTGGCGGCGCCCCTCGTGGATGGTCCACTCATGGCGTCCGGCGCCGTCGCTCTCCGCGCCGTTGAAGTCGTCGTTGTAGGGGTAGCCGAGTTCCTTGGCGGCGTCGAGGAAGGCGGTGCTCAGCGGGTTGGGCGTCACGGCCCGGCTGAGCCGCAGCGGGCCGCCGGTGCCGCGGAAGCGCGGGTCGCGGTCCTCGGCGTGCTCCAGGGCGCGGAAGGTCTCCAGCACCGAGGCGGCGTCCCAGCCGGGGCAGCCGTCGGCGGCCCAGGCGTCGAAGGTGCCGAGGTGGCCCCGGACGTAGGTCATCACATTGATGCTGCTGGAGCCGCCGAGCACCTTGCCGCGCACGGCGGCCTGCGGATGCCCGGCCAGCCCCGGCTGCGGGACGGTGGTGTAGCCCCAGTCGTGCTCGCCCCCGATGAGGCTGAACCACGCGGTGGGGTCGTGGATCTGCGCTGCCGCGTCGTCCTTCCCGGCCTCCAGCAGCAGCACCCGTACGTCCGGGGCTTCGGTCAGCCGGGCCGCCACCACGGCGCCCGCCGACCCCGCCCCCACCACGATGTAGTCGAAGTCGCTCACCATGTGCCCCCGTTCCGGACTCACCCGACGTGCCGCACAGCTGTTCGGCACTCTAGTGGCGTGATCGCGGAGCGGGGGCGGGTTCGCCGGATCCGGCGGGTCGGCCGGTGGGGCCGCCGGCCGGTCAGCCGGTGGGGGCCGGCAGATCCACCAGCCCGGCGAGCGCCTGCCGGTGGCGGCCGGGGGTGCCCAGCGCGAGCTGGTCGCTCTTGGCCCGCTTGAGATACAGATGCGCCGGGTGCTCCCAGGTCATGCCGATGCCGCCGTGCAGCTGGACGCACTCCTCGGCCGCGTGCACCGCCACCTCGGCACAGTGCGCCTGGGCCACCGCCACCGCGACCGCCGCGTCCGGGCTGTCCGTGGCCAGCGCGTCGGCGGCGTACCGGGCGGTGGCGCGCGCCGAGACCAGCTCCAGCCACAGCGCGGCCATGCGGTGCTTGAGCGCCTGGAACGAGCCGATGGGGCGCCCGAACTGATGGCGCTCCTTGGTGTGGCGGACGGTCTCGGTCAGACACCATTCGGCCACGCCCAGCTGCTCGGAGGCGAGCAGTCCGGCCCCGGTCAGCAGCGCCCGCCCGATGGCCGCCTCGGCCCGGCCGGGCCCGGCCAGCCGGCGGGCCGGGGCGCCGGTGAGGGTCACCGCGGCGAGCGGGCGGGTGAGGTCGAGCGAGGTGAGGGGTTCGACGGTGACACTGGTCTCGGCGGTCTCCACGGCGTAAAGACCGTAGCCGTCCGCGCCGGTGGCGGGGACGAGCAGCAGATCGGCGCCCGCCGCGCCCGCGACACCGGAGACCTGGCCGCTGAGCGTGGAGTCGCCATCGGCCCGCACGGTCGCGGCGGGCGCGCCGGACCCGCCGCCGGGCACCACGGCCACGGTGGACAGCGGCACCGCGAGGGCGCCGACCGTACGGCCCTCGGCGACCGCGCCGAGCAGCCGGGCCACGGCCTCCTGGTCGGTGTCGCAGCCGAGCAGGGTGGCGGCGGCGAGGACGGCGCTGGTGAGGTACGGCACGGGGGCGACGGCGCGGCCGAGCTCCTCCATCACCACCGCCGCCTCCCGCGCGGTGGCGCCCTGGCCGCCGAGCTTGTCCGGCACCAGCAGCCCAGCGGTGCCCATCTCGGCGCCCAGCGCGCGCCACAACGCCACGTCGTACGCCCGGCCGCTCTCGGCCTCGGAGATCACCGCGGCGGGCGGGCAGCGGTCGGTGAGCAGCGACCGTACGGCCGCGCGAAGATCGTCCTCCGCCTCGGAGTAGAGCAGGTCGGCGGTGCTCATCGGGGCAGGTCCTTCCACGGGACGTCCTTGTCGGTCCGCGGCTCGGGCGGCAGGCCCAGGACGCGTTCGGCGATGATGTTGAGCAGCACCTCCGAGGTGCCGCCCTCGATGGAGTTGCCCTTGGCGCGCAGATAGCGGTAGCCGGCCTCGCGCCCGGTGAAGTCCACCAGTTCGGGGCGGCGCAGCGTCCAGTCGTCGTAGAGCAGCCCCTCCTCTCCCAGCAGCTCGACCTCCAGCGCGCTGATCTGCTGGTTGAGGCGGGCGAAGGCGAGTTTCATGGCCGAGCCCTCGGGGCCGGGCTGGCCGACCGCGAGCTGCTGGCGCAGCCGCTCGCCCGCGAGCCGGGCCGCCTCGGACTCCACCCACAGCCGCAGCAGCCGCTGGTGGAGGTCGTGGGTGCGCAGTTCGGGCCGCTCGCGCCAGGTGTCGGCGACGAGGCCGATCATGCCGCCCTCGCGGGGGACGCGGCCGCCGCCGATGGCGACCCGCTCGTTCATCAGGGTGGTCTGGGCGACCCGCCAGCCCTCGCCGATCTCGCCGAGCCGCCGGCTGTCGGGGATGCGCACACCGGTGAGGAAGACCTCGTTGAACTCCGCCTCGCCGGTGATCTGGCGCAGTGGCCGGACCTCGACCCCGGGGTCGGTCATATCGCAGATGAAGTAGCTGATGCCGCGGTGTTTGGGCTGGTCGGGGTCGGTGCGGGCGATGAGGATGGCCCAGCGGGCGAGATGGGCGCTGGAGGTCCAGACCTTCTGTCCGTCGACCACCCAGTCGTCGCCGTCGCGCACCGCCCGGGTGGCGAGCGCCGCGAGGTCGGATCCGGCGCCGGGCTCGCTGAACAGCTGGCACCACACCTCCTCGCCGGTCCACAGCGGGCGCAGCAGCCGCTCCCGCTGCTCGTCGGTGCCGAAGCCGAGGATGGTGGGGGCGGCCATGCCGAGGCCGATGCCGATGCGGCGGGGGTCGTTGTCGGGCGCCCCCGCGGCCGCCAGCTCGGCGTCGACGACGGCCTGAAGGGAGCGCGGGGCGTCCAGGCCGCCGAGTCCGGCCGGGTAGTGCACCCAGGCGAGCCCGGCGTCGAAGCGGGCGCGCAGGAAGTCCAGCCGGTCGGTGGTGGCGGGCGGATGGGCGTCCAGGAGTTCGCGGACGCGGCGGCGCAGCTCGTCGGCGTCCACGGCGGGGCGGTGCCGGGTGGTGCTCATCGGTCCCCTCCGGCCTGCCCGGGGACGACGACCACACGGCCGGTGGTCACGCCGTCGGCGACGCGCTGGACGGCGTCGGCCGCGCCCTGCAGCGGGACGCGCTCGCTGACCAGCGGTTTGACGGTGCCCTGTGCGGCGAGCTTGGTCAGCTCCTCGTGGCAGGCGCGGATCGCGGCCGGGTCGTGGGTGTTGTACAGGCCCCAGTGGAGGCCGAGGATGGCGTAGTTCTTGACCAGGGCGTGGTTGAGGGCGGCCTGGGGGACGACGCCGCTGGCGAAGCCGACGACCACGATGCGGCCCTCGAAGGCGACGCATTTGACGGACTTGACGAAGGCGTCGCCGCCGACCGGGTCGTAGACGACGTCCGCGCCGCGTCCGCCGGTGGCCTCCTTGACGGCCGCCACGATGTCGTCGGCGCGCCGGTCGAGGACGAGGTCGCAGCCGAGTTCGCGGGCGACCCGGGCCTTGTCCTCGCCGCCGACGACGCCGATCACGGTGGCCCCGGCCGCCTTGCCGAGCTGGACGGCGGCGCTGCCGACCCCGCCGGCGGCGGCGTGCACCAGGAGCGTCTCGCCGGACTGGATGCGGGCCCTGCGGTGCAGGCCGAACCAGCCGGTCTGGTAGCCGATGTGCAGCGCCGCGGCCTCGGCGTCGTCCAGGGCGTCGGGCGCGGGCAGCGCGGCCGCCGCCGCCACGGGCACCAGCTCGGCGAAGCCGCCCGCGGGAAGCGTGGGCGTGGCCAGGACGCGGGAGCCGACCACGCCCTCGACACCCTCGCCGAGGGCGACGACCTCGCCGCACACCTCGACGCCGGGGGTGAAGGGCAGGGGCGGCCGCACCTGGTACTGGCCGCGGCACAGCAGGGCGTCGGGGAAGTTGACGTTGACGGCCCTGACCCGCAGCAGCAGCTGTCCCGGGCCCGCCTGGGGGTCCGGCACCTCGTCGAGGCGCATGACCTCACCGGGCTCGCCATTGTCGTGCACTCGCCATGCCTGCATCCGGTGGCCTCCACAAACGGATCGTCGGAACGCGGTACCGCGCCGGGTCGAACATACTAACCAGTCGGTACGAGGAGCGGAACCGCCACCACCGTCAGCCATCCTCACCTGCCCACCCGGCGGCGGATGAACTCTTGTGCAACTCTGGAGGCACCCTTGAGCCCGGCGCGTCGGCAGTTAAGAGTGGACGGCGACATATCGGTTCGTTTCCCAGCGAGCCGTTGCCGGAACGGGACGGGAGATGACTGTGCCCGACGACAAGGCGATCAGCGAGGCCGAGATGGAGGCCAGGCTGCACGGCATCTGTTTCAAGACCGGGCCGCCGCGCCGCATCGGAGTCGAACTCGAATGGCTCCTGTACGACCCGCACGACCCCGCACGACCCGTCGAGGCGGCCCGGCTCGAAGCCGCCGTCACCGCCCTGCGCGGACTGCCACTGCGGTCCGCCATCACCTTCGAACCCGGCGGTCAGGTGGAGCTCAGCTCCCTCCCGGCCGACTCCCTCACCGCGTGTGTGGAGTCCGCGGCCGCCGATCTGGTTCTCGTACGTTCCGTACTCACCGGCCTGGGCCTCGGGCTCGCCGGCCACGGACATGACCCCTGGCGCCCACCGAGACGCTTCCTCACCACGCCCCGGTACGAGTGCATGGAGACCTACTTCGACCGCCGGGGGCCGGCCGGGCGCTCCATGATGTGCAACACCGCCTCCGTGCAGGTCTGTGTGGACGCCGGGCACGAGGAGCCCGGACCGCTCGGCATGGCACGGCGCTGGCGGCTCGCCCATCTGCTGGGCGCGGTGCTCACCGCCGCGTTCGCCAACTCACCCCTGCGCCAGGGCCGCCCCACGGGCTACCGCTCCACCCGGCAGGCGCTGTGGACGGCGATGGAGCCCGGACGCACCCACGCCCCGGCCGACGGCCGCGATCCCCGCACGGCCTGGGCCCACTACGTGCTGGACGCGCCCGTGATGGCCATCCGGGACGAGAAGGCGCCCTGGACGGTGCCGTCCGGGGTGACCTTCCGCCAGTGGGCCCGCACGGGGCTGCCCCGGCCACCCACCCACGACGACCTCGACTTCCACATCTCCACGCTCTTTCCCCCCGTCCGCCCGCGCGGCCATCTGGAACTGCGCATGATCGACGCGCAGAGCGGCGAGGACGGATGGATCGTCCCGCTCGCCGTCACGGTCGCGCTCTTCGACGATCCCGAGGCTGCTGAAACGGTTTACCGGGTGGTGAAACCGCTCGCCGAGACGGCCGGCGCCCGCCCCGCGCCGGGCAATCCGCTGTGGCGCGCCGCGGCCCGCCACGGTCTGGCCGACCCCGAGCTGCGCACCGCCGCCGCCAGCTGCTTCACCACGGCGCTGGACGCGCTGCCGCGTCTCGGCGCCTCCCCCGCCATCACCGCCGCCGTCGCCGCCTTCACCGACCGCTATGTGCTCCGCGGCCGATGTCCCGCCGACGATCTGCTCGCTCCCCTCACCGGTAAGGAGGGACGGTCATGACCGCCCCCGGCTCCGATCCCACCATCGATCCCGAGGCGCTGCGCCGGCGCGCCGAGAAGGCGCTGCGCACCGCGCGCGACCGCACCCACACCCTCACCACCTGCGTGGACGAGCCCGACCTCACCGCCCAGCACTCCCCTTTGATGTCCCCGCTGGTGTGGGATCTGGCGCACATCGGCAACCAGGAGGAGCAGTGGCTGCTGCGCGCGGTCGGCGGACGTGACGCCCTGCGCCCCGAGATCGACTCGATATACGACGCCTTCGAGCATCCGCGTGCCGAGCGGCCCACCCTGCCGCTGCTGGCGCCCGCCGAGGCCCGCGGCTATGTGCACGAGGTGCGCGGCCGGGTGCTGGACATCCTGGAGCGGATCGAGCTGCGCGGCGCCCCGCTGGTCGACGCGGGCTTCGCCTTCGGCATGATCGCGCAGCATGAGCAGCAGCACGACGAGACGATGCTCATCACCCACCAGCTGCGCCGCGGACCCGCCGCGCTCACCGCCCCGCCACCGCCCGACGCGGGCGAAGGCGCGGCGCTGCCGGCGGAGGTGCTGGTCCCGGGCGGCCCGTTCACCATGGGCACCTCGGCCGAGCCCTGGGCCCTGGACAACGAGCGGCCCGCGCACCACCGGCTGGTCCCGGCCTTCCACATCGACACCACTCCGGTGACCAACGGCGCGTACGAGCGGTTCATCGCGGACGGTGGCTACACCGAGCAACGCTGGTGGACGGCCGACGGCTGGGCGTACATCCAGGAGCACGGCCTCACCGCCCCGCTGTTCTGGCGGCGCGAGGGCGGGCAGTGGCTGCGCCGGCGGTTCGGGGTGACGGAGCCGGTGCCGCCGGAGGAGCCGGTGGTGCATGTGAGCTGGTACGAGGCGGACGCCTACGCCCGCTGGGCGGGGCGGCGGCTGCCGACCGAGGAGGAGTGGGAGAAGGCCGCCCGCCACGACCCGGAGAGCGGCCGGTCCCGGCGCTATCCGTGGGGCGACGAGGACCCCACGCCCGAACACGCCAACCTGGGCCAGCGCCATCTGCGGCCCGCGGCGGCCGGAAGCTATCCGCGGGGCGCCTCCCCGCTGGGGGTGCGGCAGCTGATCGGCGATGTGTGGGAGTGGACCTCGAGCGACTTCCTGCCCTACCCGGGGTTCCGCGCCTTCCCCTACCGCGAGTACTCGGAAGTGTTCTTCGGCCCGTCGCACAAGGTGCTGCGCGGCGGTTCCTTCGCGGTGGACGAGGTCGCCTGCCGGGGCACGTTCCGCAACTGGGACCTGCCGGTCCGCCGCCAGATCTTCTCCGGCTTCCGCACCGCGCGGGACGCGTCCTGATGTGCCGCCACCTGGCCTACCTCGGGCCGCGGACCTCCATCGGCGAGGTGGTCGTTGCGCCCGCGAACAGCCTGTTCCGGCAGTCGTGGGCGCCGCGGCGGCAGGCGCACGGCACGGTCAACGCCGACGGGTTCGGCGTCGGCTGGTACGCGTCGGACGACCCGGTGCCCGCGCGCTACCGCCGCGCCGGGCCCATCTGGGGCGATCTGTCGTTCGCCGACCTGGCCCGCGTGGTGCGCACGGGGGCGCTGATGGCCGCCGTAAGGGATGCCACCGAGGCGAGCGCGGACGGCGAGGCGGGCGCCTCGCCGTTCGCCTCCGGGACCTGGCTGTTCAGCCACAACGGGGCGATCCGCGACTGGCCGCACGCGGTCGCGGACCTCACCGCCGCACTGCCCCCGGCGGATCTGCTCGGCCTGGAGGCGCGGTGCGACTCGGCGTTCGTCTGGGCGCTGGTGCTGCACCGGCTGCGGCTGGGCCACGCGCCGCCGGAGGCGCTGGCCGAGACCGTCGAACAGTTCGCCGCCGCCTCCCCCGGCTCACGACTCAACCTGCTGCTCCTGGACGGCGAGACCATCGCCGCCACCGCCTGGGGCGACACCCTGTGGTACCTGGCCGATCCGGACCGGGGCGTGGTGGTGGCCTCCGAGCCGTACGACCAGGACCCCGGCTGGACCGAGGTCCCCGACCGCACCCTGCTCACCGCCACCCGCACCGATGTACTGCTCACCGCACTCAAGGAGGCTTCCCGTTGAGCCCCTTCACCGTCACCCGCACCCTGCCCGCCGATGCCACCACGGCCGCGCTGCGCGCCGATGTGGCCGACGGGCTGACCAGCACCCCCAAACAGCTTCCGCCCAAGTGGTTCTACGACGCCCGGGGAAGCGCGCTCTTCGAAGAGATCACCCGGCTGCCCGAGTACTACCCGACCCGCGCCGAGCGGGAGATCCTCGTCGCCCGCGCGGCGGAGATCGCCGACGCCACCGGGGCCCGGACCCTCATCGAACTGGGCTCCGGCTCCTCCGAGAAGACCCACCACCTGATCCGGGCGCTGCCGGATCTACGCGTCTACGTCCCCGTCGACGTGAGCGAGAGCGCGCTGGAACTGGCCGGGGAGGCCCTGCTGGCCGAGCATCCACGGCTGATGGTGCACGCGCTGGTGGCCGACTTCATGAACGGGCTCGCGCTGCCCGACGACACCCCGGGGCCGAGGCTGCTGGCCTTCCTCGGGGGCACCATCGGAAATCTGCTGCCGGCCGAGCGCGCCGCCTTCTTCGCCTCGGTGAGCGAGCTGCTCGCGCCCGGCGACGCGCTGCTGCTCGGCACCGACCTGGTCAAGGACGAGGCCACGCTCGTCTCCGCCTACGACGACGTCCAGGGCGTCACCGCGGCGTTCAACAAGAACGTGCTGACGGTGCTCGACCGCGAGCTGGGCGCCGACTTCGACCCCTCCGACTTCGACCACGTGGCGGTGTGGAACGCCGAGGAGGAGTGGATCGAGATGCGGCTGAGGGCCCGTAAGGAGCTCACCGCGAAGATTCCCGCCATGGATCTCGCGGTGCACTTCGCGGCCGGGGAGGAGGTCCGCACCGAGGTGTCCGCCAAGTTCCGGGAGGAGAAGGTGCGGGACGAGCTGGCCGCCGCGGGGATGGAGTCGCGGCGCTGGTGGACCGACGCGGAGGGCCGCTTCGCGGTGTCGCTCGCCGTGCGCCGGTAACTCCTCGCCAGATCGCGGCGGACCGCCGCCCGGGACCATCGGTCGCGGGCGGCGGCTCGCTTTGCGGAAGCGAAGGAGCGACGCGGTACGAAGTCCGGGCCGTGAGCGAGCGTGTGATGCACATCACATAAACGGAAGAGGGCCGCAGCACAGCGCGCTGTGGCCCTCTTTCCAGGTGAACTCCCTCTTGTTGTGGCCAAATCGGCCCCCTTATCTTTGGCCCGCCCGGCAGCTCGCCGCACCCGGCAGCACGAGAAGGAGCCGTCCATGCCCTTACGGGGACGCCACCGCCGCTACAAGCCCAACCGCATCTCCCGTGCCTCGCTGAGCGTCACGGCGGGCGGCGCCGGAATCGCCCTTCCACTCGTCGGCGCCGCGGGCGCGTCCGCGGCCTCTGGCGAAACCTGGGACAAGGTGGCCCAGTGCGAGTCCACCGACAACTGGGCCATCAACACCGGCAACGGCTTCTACGGCGGGTTGCAGTTCACGCAGAGCACATGGGAGGCGTACGGCGGCACGGCGTACGCGGCACGGGCCGATCTGGCCACCAAGGACCAGCAGATCGCGATCGCGGAGAAGGTGCTCGACGGCCAGGGCCCCGGCGCATGGCCGGTCTGTTCGGGCAAGGCCGGTCTGACGCGGGGCGACGCGGCGCCGCAGAGCGCCGAGAAGGTCGTCAGGACGGCCGCCGCCCCGGTCAAGCAGACCCATCGGCCGGAGAAGGCCCAGCAGGCGGTGGCGAGCAAGCCCACGCCCACCAGCCTCCCGGGGGGCGCCGCCACGAAGTCCGGCCGCTATGTGGTCGTCAGCGGCGACTCGCTGTCCCGTATCGCCGACACCCACGACGTCAACGGCGGCTGGGAGGCGCTCTACAAGACCAACCGCGAGACGATCGGCGGCGATCCCGATCTGATCTACCCCGGTCAGAAGCTCTCCCTCAAGGGCGGTAAGGCCACCGCCAAGCCCAAGGCGGAACCCGAGCCCCACCACAAGGCCAAGGCGAAGCCGAAGCCGAAGCCCGCGCCGCACCCGAAGGCCGAGAAGCACACCAGCCGGGAGCGGGCCGCCAAGCCCGTCGTCTCCTCGGGCTTCACCGCCCCCGTCAGCGGGGTCAGTCCGAGCACCGCCTACCGGGCGGCCGGCTCGAGCTGGTCGAGCGGCTATCACACGGGGGTGGACTTCCCCGTGGGCATCGGCACCTCCGTGAAGGCCGTGGGACCGGGCCATGTGGTCTCGGCTGGCTGGGGCGGCGCGTACGGCTATCAGGTGGTCATCCGGCATCCGGACGGCAAGTACAGCCAGTACGGCCATCTCTCGCAGCTGTCGGTGCGGGCCGGGCAGAGCGTCAACGGCGGCCAGCAGATCGGCCGTTCCGGCTCGACGGGCAATGCCACCGGACCGCATCTCCACTTCGAGATCCGCACCGGCCCCGGCTACGGCTCGGACATCAATCCGCTCGCCTATCTGCGGTCACACGGCGTCAGCCTCTGACCCTTCTCCCTGGTGAGAGCCGGGTCAGACGGGCGAATCGCGGCCCTCTGGTGAGCGTGGTGGCGACCATGTGCCCGGAGACGCCGCCCAGCCCGGCCCCCGGGTGAGTGGACGCGCCGATGTGCCAGAGCCCGTCAATATCGGTCGCGTGCCGTCCGGAGGCGGGCAGAGGGCGCCAGACAAAGCTCTGGTCGAGTTCGAGGGAACCGCCGTACGGGTCGCCATCGACCGCGTTGGGGTTCCGGCGAGCGAGATCCGGGGGCGCGATGACGTCGACGGCGAGCACCTTGCCGGGCAGATCGGGTGCGTGCCGGGCGATCCGGTTCAGCACCCGGTCGGCGTAGCCCCGGGCCAGCTCCGGGACCCAGCCCTGAGCCGTGTCCAGTTCACCGGCCGCGTCGCCGCGCGGAGTGGACGGCACCTCCTGCAACTGGAGCCACAGCGTGGCGGCCCCGGGCGGCACCCGGCCGGGGTCCAGGACGTACTGCTGCCCGACGACCACCGTGGGCCGCCGGGGCAGCAGACCCGCCTCGGCCTCGGCGCAGGCGATACCGGTACTGCCCGAACCGTCGGTCAGATGCACCAGCGGGATCGTGTTCAGCCGTGCGTCGCGCCAGCCGGGCGGCTCGGACAGCGCCACATGGATCTGCATCGCGGCGCGGCCGTAGCGGAATCGCCGCGCCTCGTCGCGCAGTTCGGGGCGCACCGAGCCCTCCGGCAGGAGGGTGCCGTACAGGGCGGTGGGGGTCACCGAGGCGAGGACCGCGCGGCGGGCACGGAAGACCCGGCCGCCCGCCGCCACTCCCACGGCGCGGCCCTGCTCGACGAGGATGCGGTCGACCCGGGTGCCGGTCTCCACCCGTACGCCCGTCGTCGTCAGCAGCGACCGGAAGGCGTCGAGGAACCGGCCCGCGCCCCCGGCCACCACGGGCACCCCGGCGCCGTGCAGGGTGGCGGCGAACAGCGTCACCAGGAAGCCGCCCGACGCGTGGTCCGGCGACAGCCCCGCGTGCAGCAGCCACGGGGCGAACAGGTGGTCCACCTCGTCCCCCCGGAACTCCGCGCGCAGGTATCCACGACCGCTGGTGGCCACCGAGCGCACCCATCGCTCCACCCCCTGCCGCCCGCCGCCGCGCAGCAGGGCGACCGCGTGGCGGAGGACGGCCGGGGACCGGAGCTCGCCGCCCATCAGGCCGCCGATCGCCTCCATATCGGCGCCCAGCCGGCCGAGCGCGGCCAGATACGCGGCCCGGTCCGCATCGTGCGCGAAACCCTCGGCGGTGCGCTCCGGATCGCGGTGCGCGAGGGTGACCCTGCCGTCGTCGGCCACGCTGGCGATGACCCACTCATCGGTGTTGCGGTACTCCAGCCCATGCCGCCGCAGGGGCTCCCCCAGACGCGCGTACGCCGGGCCGGAGACGAACAGCGGATGCCAGGAGGAGTAGGTGTCGTGGAGGTAGCCCGGCAGGGTGCGCTCCTCAGTGGCGATGAACCCGCCGATGTCCGGTTCGCGCTCCACCAGGATGACGGACCATCCGGCCAGGGCCAGCTCCGCGGCGGCGACCAGGCCGTTGACACCGGACCCGACGACTACGGCGTCTGCCTCGGCCATCCGGTGTTCCTCCTGCCATCGCGCAATGTGACGCATTTGTCTGGTTTTCGCATGCTACGCGAAGAGCGCACTGAAGGTACTCAATGACGGGTTGTCGTCCGTACGGCGGGGACGCCGAGTTCCGGTGCGAGGGGCTGCCGGGCCTCTCCTCGCCTCGCGCTTCAGCACCCTTCTGCGCCCGGCCGACTGTGTGCCCATACTGATGGCCGCGGCCGAGTAGCGGCCATGACACCGGCCCCTTCAGCCCGTATCACCCCTCAGGGAGAAGAGAAGTGACGGAGCAGTCCCAGCGCGGCCTCGACCGCCACCGGCTGATGAAGGTCCTCGCCGACCGGACGGAGGCGGGCAGCCGCCCCGGGGCGCGTGCGGACGGATACCGGGTGGCGCTGGCGATCGAGGGCGGCGGGATGCGCGGCACGATCTCGGCCGGTATGGCGCTGGCCGTGCATGAGCTGGGGCTGCTGAACGCGTTCGACGCGGTGTACGGGGCCTCGGCGGGGGCCATCTCGGCGGCCTGGCTGATCAGTTCGCGGCCGGAGGGCCTGCGCGGCTGGGCCGACCCCCGTTTCGCCAGTGCTCTCATCCGGAAGCGCAATCTGCTGCGCGGGCGCCCCATGGTCGATATCGAGACCCTGATCGAAGAGGTCTACATCCGCCAATTCCCGCTGGACTACGCCTTGGTGCTGGCCGCGCCCCTCGCCTTGCATCCGCTGGCGACGGATCTCGAGACCGGCCAACCGGTCGACCTGCACGGGGAGTTGGCGGACGAGGTCGCCCTCCGTCTGGCGCTGCGGGCGAGCGCCGCGCTGCCGATGCTGGCGGGCGGCCCCGTCACCATAGGCGGGCGCCGCTTCTACGACGCGGGCCTGGCCGAGTCGATCCCGTTCCGCCAGGCGCTACGGGACGGCGCGACCCACGTCCTCGTCCTGCGGAGCAGGCCGCCGGTCCGGGACGCGGCGCTCCGGGCCACTCCGTCGGTGGGCTCCCGGCTGGTCGCCGCGGTCGCCTTCCGCCAGTACTCCCCGCAGTTCCGCGCCGCCTTCCTGAACCGGCCCGCCCGGCTCGCCGACGACGACCGGCTGCTGGCGGACTACGACACCGACACCGCGGAATCGCCGACGGACCCCGCGGTGCTGTCGGTCCGCCCCGATGCCACGGCGCCGTCCATCAGCCGTCTGGAGACGGACAGCGCCCTGCTCGAGGAGGCTCTCGAGGCGGGGCGCCGGGCCGTCCTGGCCCAGTTCGCCCCGGCGGCCCGTTCCTGAGGGTGTCCGGCGGTTCTTTCCCCTCCCCGCCCCTTCCCGCAGCATGCCTGTGCGGCTCCGCCGCGTGGCCCGCCGCAGGCGGCACGGTCCGTCGGACGCCTCCTGGGGGAGGACGGGGCTCAGTCGCACAGGACCGCCGTCTGTGCCTTCAGCAGCCCCTTGCTCCGCGGCACGGGCGCCTCGCCCCTGAGCTCCGCGGCGAGGTCGTAGACGGTGGCGGCCAGGTCACCGGGAAGGAGGTGTCCTTCAGCCCCAGCGGGGCGAGGATCCTGCGGCCGATCTCGGCGGGCGCGGAGCGGTGGGTCACCGCCTCAAAGGGGACGCCCTGCTCCCGACGCCTGGCACGGCCGCTCGCCGCGTTGTCGCATCACCCGAGTACGCCCGGTACGAGGGCGACGCTCCGCCTTGCGATCGACCGCACCGGCCTCCCCCAGCTACCGCTGGGAGGTGCCCCCTGCTCGCGGCCGGGCGCCCCCTTTGACGACAGACCCTGGCCCGAACTCCCACGAACCCGCTCCTTGCCTTGTTCCCCTGTGCCGTTCGCGGATCATCGTGCCGTCGCGGCATACCGGGCTCCCATCCCGCTGCCGCCCGTCCCGTCCGGGGGTTTTCCCCACCCCACAGGGGCCGGACGGCCCGTCAGGTCGCCCCGTACACCGGCCCCGGCGGTTCGGCCCCGGCGAGGAGTTTCCGCGTGGCCTCGCCCGCCTCCGCCGGTGTCCAGCGGGCGCCCTTGTCGGCGGTGGGGCCCGGCCGCCAGCCCTCCATGACGGTGATCCGCCCGGCCTCGGCCTCGAAGACCCGGCCCGTGACCCCGGCGCAGGCGGCCGAGCCGAGCCAGACGACGAGCGGTGAGACATTCGCGGGGGCCATCGCGTCGAAGGCGGCGGGGTCTTCCGGTGCGGCCATGTCACCGGCGAACGTCGTCTCCGTCATCCGGGTACGGGCCGCCGGGGCGATGGCGTTGACCTGGACGCCGTAGCGGCCGAGTTCGGCGGCGGCCACCGAGGTCAGGCCGAGGATACCGGCCTTGGCCGCGGAGTAGTTGCCCTGTCCGACGCTGCCCAGCAGCCCGGCCCCGGAACTGGTGTTGACCACCCGGGCGACCGGGGTGCGGCCCGCCTTGGCCTCGGCGCGCCAGTGGGCGGCGGCGTGCCGCAGCGGCAGGAAGTGGCCCTTGAGGTGGACGCGGATCACCGCGTCCCACTCGTCCTCGCCGAGGTTGACGAGCATGCGGTCGCGCAGGAATCCGGCGTTGTTGACGAGGGTGTCGAGCCGGCCGTAGGTCTCGAGGGCGGTGGCCACGAGGGAGGCGGCGCCGTCGGTGGTGGCGATGTCGCCGCCGTGCGCCACCGCCTCCCCGCCCGCGGCCCGGATCTCCTCGACGACCCGCTGGGCCGGGCCCTCCGACGCCCCGGCGCCGTCCGGGGCCACGCCGAGGTCGTTGACGACGACCTTCGCGCCCTCGGCGGCGAGGGCGAGCGCATGCGCCCGCCCGAGGCCGCGGCCCGCTCCGGTGACGACGGTGACGCGCCCGTCGCACAGTCCGCTCATCTCAGTCCTCCCGTGGTTCTGCCCGGCCGGTGCCGGGGGCCGGCTGGTTGACGTTGGCGGCGTCGAGGAACGCGGGGCGCTCCCCGCCTCCGTGGATGGCGATGCTGGCGCCGCTGATGTACCCGGCCAGCCCGGAGGCGAGGAACACACAGGCGTCTCCGGCCTCGACGGGCTCGGCCATCCGCCCGAGCGGCACGGTCCGGCCGACGGCGGCGATGCCCTCCTCGTCCCCGTAGTGCAGATGCGACAGTTCGGTGCGGACCATGCCGAGCACGAGCGTGTTGACCCGAACCGCGGGGGCCCACTCCACGGCCAGGGTGCGGGCCAGGTTCTCCAGGCCCGCCTTGGCGGCTCCATAGGGTCCGGTGCCGGGGGACGGCCGGGTGCCGCTGACGCTGCCGATCATCACGATCGAGCCACCGCCCTCCTGTTGGCGCATCAGCTCGTACGCGCTCAGGGAGACGGTCATGGGAGCGATCAGATTGAGTTCGACGACGCGGGCCGCGCGCCGCTGCCCGGCCTCGGCGATCAGCCCGTAGGGGCTTCCCCCGGCGTTGTTGACCAGCAGGTCGAGCCGCCCGTGGGAGCGGCGCAGCCGGGCGAAGAACGCGGCGACCGCGTCCACGTCCCGGATGTCGAGCGATTCGAAGCGCGCCGTGCGCCCGTCCACCTCGATGGGTTTCTCGGGCGCGCGGCGCGCACAGATCACCACCTCGGCCCCGGCGGTGAGCAGGGCCCGGGTGATCCCCGCTCCGACGCCGCGCGTGCCGCCGGTGACCACGGCGACGCGCCCGGCGAGATCGATGGTGACGGCCACAAGACACCTCCCGCTGCGCGATGAGCGCTGCTACCTTCTCACCTAACAAATGTTTGGTGGAAAGGTAGCGGATCTGCTCATGGGTGTCTCCACCTCCGCCCCCGCGGCCGGTGTCCGACTGGTCACCATGGACTTCCCCCCCGTCAACGCCCTGCCCGTGCGGGGCTGGTACGAGCTGGCCGACGCGCTGCGCACCGCGGGCGCCGACCCGTCGGCGCGCTGTGTGGTGCTGGCCGCCGAGGGCCGGGGCTTCAACGCGGGCGTGGACATCAAGGAGATCCAGGCGGCCGAGGGCCATTCGGCGCTCATCGGCGCCAACCACGGATGTGCCGAGGCGTTCGCCGCCGTCTACGACTGCCCGGTCCCGGTCGTCGCCGCCGTCCACGGCTTCTGCCTGGGCGGTGGCATCGGTCTGGTCGGGAACGCCGACGCGATCGTGGCCGCTGAGGACGCCACGTTCGGCCTGCCCGAGCTGGACCGCGGCGCGCTGGGCGCGGCCACCCATCTGGCGCGGCTGGTCCCGCCGCATCTGATGCGCGCGCTGTACTACACCGCGCGCACCGCGACCGCCGAGGAGCTGCACCGCCATGGCTCGGTGTGGCGGGTCGTGCCGCGCGCCGGGCTGCGGGAGGCGGCACTGGAGCTGGCCGGTGAGATCGCCGCCAAGGACGGTGCGCTGCTGCGGCTGGCGAAGGCGGCCGTCAACGGCATCGATCCGGTCGATGTGCGCCGGAGCTACCGCTTCGAGCAGGGCTTCACCTTCGAGGCCAATCTGGCGGGCCTGTCCGACGGGCACCGCGACGCGTTCGTCGCCAGGAGCACCGGGAAGGGGTGAGCGGCTTTGGCCGACAAGACGATGACGGCCGAGGAGGCCGTCGGCCGGATCCGCAGCGGTATGACGGTCGGCATCGGCGGCTGGGGGTCGCGGCGCAAGCCCATGGCGCTGGTCCGCGCCCTGCTGCGGTCGGAGGTCACCGATCTGACCGTGGTCTCCTTCGGCGGCCCCGACGTCGGACTGCTGACCGCCGCCGGGAAGGTCCGCAAGCTGGTGACGGCGTTCGCGACGCTCGACTCGATCCCCCTGGAGCCGCACTTCCGGGCGGCGCGCGAGCGGGGGGACATCGAACTGACCGAGCTGGACGAGTCGATGATGATGTGGGGGCTGACCGCCGCCGTGCACCGGCTGCCGTTCCTGCCCGTCCGCGCGGGCCTCGGCTCGGACGTGATGACGGTCAACCCCGGGCTGCGGACGGTGACATCGCCGTACGAGGACGGTGAGGAGCTGATGGCGGTGCCCGCGCTGCGGCTGGACGTGGCGCTGGTGCACCTCAACCGGGCGGACGCACAGGGCAACGGTCAGTACCTCGGGCCCGATCCGTACTTCGACGACCTGTTCTGCGAGGCGGCCGCCGAGGCGTATCTCTGCTGTGAACGCGTCGTCGCCACCGCCGAGTTCGCGGACGCGGGCGGCCCGCAGACGCTGCTGGTCAAGCGGCATGCGGTGACCGGTGTGATCGAGACCCCGGGCGGCGCGCACTTCACCTCCTGCGTCCCCGACTACGGACGGGACGAGGCGTTCCAGAGCGCGTACGCCAAGGCCGCCGCCGACCCGGAGGCGTGGCGGGAGTTCACGAGGCGGTTTCTGTCCGGGGACGAGGAGCGGTACCGGGCCGCGGTGGCGGCGTTCGGGAGGGAGGGCATATGACCGGAGGGGTGACCCGGGCCGAGTACTGCGTGGTGGCCTGTGCCGAGGCTTGGCGGGGCGACGGGGAGATCCTGGCCGCCCCGATGGGCGCGGTGCCCAGGATCGGCGCCCGGCTGGCCAAGCGAACCTTCGCGCCCGGGCTGATGCTGACGGACGGCGAGGCGATGATCGTGTACGGCGATCCGGAGGTGGGCGGTCCCGAGGTGGTGGAGGGGTGGCTGCCGTACCGGGCGCATCTGGCGCTGGTCACCGGCGGCCGGCGGCATGTGATGATGGGCGCGAGCCAGCTCGACCGCCACGGCAACCAGAACATCAGCTGCATCGGCGACTGGAAGCGGCCCAAACGGCAGCTGCTGGGGGTGCGGGGAGCACCGGTCAACACGCTGAACAACCCCACGAGTTACTGGGTCCCCCGGCACTCGCGGCGGGTCTTCGTCGAGCGCGTCGACATGGTGTGCGGGGTGGGTCACGACCGGGCGGCGGCCGCGGGGCCGGCCGCCACCCGCTTCCATGACCTCCGGTGTGTGGTGACCGATCTGGCGGTCCTCGACTTCGCCACGCCCGACCGCACCCTGCGGGTGCGGTCCCTGCATCCGGGGGTGACCGCCGAGGCGGTGCGGGAAGCCACCGGCTTCCCCCTCGACATCGCCGACGACGTCCCGTCCACCCGGGAGCCGACCCCCGCCGAGCTGCGGCTGATCCGGGAGGTCATCGACCCGGAGGGGGCCCGCGAGCGGGAGGTGCCGTCCTGATGGACACCCCGCTGACCCGGCTCGTCGGGGTGCGCCATCCGATCGTCCAGACGGGCATGGGGTGGGTGGCCGGGCCCCGGCTGGTGTCCGCCGTGGCGAACGCCGGGGCGCTGGGCATCCTGGCCTCCGCGACCATGTCGCCCGAGCGGCTGCGCTCGGCCGTGCGCGAGGTCGCCGCCCGCACCGACGCCCCCTTCGGCGTCAATCTGCGCGCCGACGCCGGGGACGCCGGGGAGCGGGTGCGGATCATCGTCGAGGAGGGGGTACGGGTCGCCTCGTTCGCGCTGGCCCCCAGGCGTGAGCTGATCGACCGGCTGAAGGACGCGGGCGTGGTGGTCATCCCGTCCGTGGGCGCCCGGCGCCACGCGGAGAAAGTGGCGGGCTGGGGCGCGGACGCGGTGGTGGTGCAGGGTGCCGAGGGCGGTGGTCACACCGGGCAGGTGGCCACCACCGTGCTGCTCCCCCAGGTCGTGGACGCGGTGGACATCCCGGTCGTGGCCGCGGGCGGCTTCCACGACGGACGGGGGCTGGCGGCCGCGCTCGCCTACGGAGCGGCGGGGATCGCCATGGGCACCCGCTTCCTGCTCACCTCCGACAGCACGGTCCCCGACGCGGTGAAGGCGCGCTATCTGGCGGCGGCGGTCACCGACGTCACCGTCACCACGGCGGTGGACGGACTCCCCCACCGGATGCTCCGCAGCGAGCTGGTCGACTCCCTCGAGCGCTCCGGCCGCGCCGCCGCGCTCCTGCGCGCCGTCCGCCACGCGGCCGCGTTCCGGCGGCTGGCCGGGCTGAGCTGGCCGCGGATGGTGCGCGACGGGCTGGCGATGCGGCACGGCAAGGACCTCACCTGGAGCCAGGTGCTGCTGGCCGCCACCACCCCGATGCTGCTGAAGGCGTCGATGGTGGACGGCCGCACCGACACGGGGGTGATGGCCTCCGGTCAGGTGGCCGGGGTGATCGAGGATCTGCCGTCCTGCGCGGAGCTGGTGGACCGGATCATGGCCGAGGCCGCGGCGACCCTGGACCGGCTGGCCAGCGGTCGTACAGTGGGGTGAAAGCGGCCAGACCATGACACGGGTAATGGGAGGTCGTCATGGCCGACCCCAAGGGTTTCCTCACCACACCCCGTCGTCTTCCGCCCCGGCGTCCGGTGGACGAGCGGGTGCGGGACTGGGACGAGGTGCCCGCGCCCGGCGGACTGCTGCCGATCATCAATGCCCAGGCGGACCGCTGCATGGACTGCGGCATCCCGTTCTGCCATGAGGGCTGCCCGCTGGGGAACCTCATCCCGGAGTGGAACGACCTGGTCTCCCGTGACGACTGGCTGCGCGCGAGCGAGCGGCTGCACGCCACCAACAACTTTCCCGAGTTCACCGGCCGGCTCTGCCCGGCCCCCTGCGAGAGCGCCTGTGTGCTGGCCATCAACCAGCCGGCGGTCACCATCAAGAACGTCGAGGTGGCCATCGCCGACCGGGCCTGGGAGAGCGGCCATGTGACCCCCAAGCCGCCGGAGCGGCTGAGCGGCCGCACGGTCGCCGTCATCGGCTCGGGCCCCGCGGGCCTGGCCGCGGCCCAGCAGCTCACCCGCGCGGGGCACACCGTGGCGGTGTACGAGCGCGACGACCGGGTGGGCGGACTGCTCCGCTACGGCATCCCCGAGTTCAAGATGGAGAAGCGCCATCTGGACCGGCGGCTGGAGCAGATGCGCGCGGAGGGCACCAGGTTCCGTACCGGCGTGGACGTCGGCACCGATATGGACGCCGCCGAGCTCCGGGCGCGCTACGACGCGGTCGTGATAGCGGTGGGCGCCCGCGCCTGGCGCGAACTCCCCGTGCCGGGAAGGGAGTTGGCCGGGATCCATCAGGCGATGGAGTATCTGCCGATGGCCAACCGGGTGCTGGCGGGCGACTACGCCCGGCCGCCGATCACCGCCGAGGGCAAGCATGTGGTCATCGTCGGCGGCGGGGACACCGGCGCGGACTGTCTGGGCACGGTGCTGCGGCAGGGCGCCGCCTCCGTGACCCAGCTGGACATCCACCCCCGGCCGGGCGACGAGCGGACCGAGGGCGAGCCCTGGCCCACCTACCCCAAGATCTACCGGATGTCCGCGGCCCATGAGGAGGCGCGGGAGCTGGCGGCCTCCCCGGAGGCGGACGTGGACGCGCGGGTCTTCTCCGCGACCACCGTCCGCTTCGAGGGGACCGCGCCGGACGCGGAGCGGCCGCACGGCGGCGTCCGGGCGCTCCGTCTGATCGGGGCCCGTGCCGATGGAGAGCCCGGGCCGGGCACGGAGCGGGTGCTGCGGGCGGATCTGGTGCTGCTGGCCCTCGGCTTCCGCGGCCCGGAGCGGGGTGGTGGGCTGCTGGACCAGCTCGGTCTTGAGCTCGACGAGCGCGGCACGGTCGCCCGCGACGCGTCCTTCGCCACCGGCGCGGACGGGGTGTTCGTGGCGGGTGACGCGGGCCGTGGCCAGTCGCTGATCGTCTGGGCGATCGCCGAGGGCCGCTCGGCCGCGGCCGCCGTGGACCGCTATCTCGCGGGCTCCACGACGCTCCCGGCGCCGGTCGGGCCGACCGATCTGCCGATGACGGCGTGACGCGGCGGGGTCCGGTGGCCGACACGGCTTCGGACACCTGTCCCGGAGGGCGGGCTGCCTGCCGAGGACGTCCGGCGCGGGCATAGTGTGCGTCCATGATCTCGCAATCCCCCCTCCTCACCGTGGCCGACGGTGTGCACATCTGGTCCCCGACCCCGAGCGCCGGCTGGGGTCTGGCCAACTGCGGTCTGATCGTCTCGCCCGACGGCCACGCCGCCTGGATCGACAGCCCCTACGACCGCCGGATGGCCGGTGAGTTCCTGGACCACAGCCGTGCCCTGCTGCCCGACGGGGGCCGGATCGAGCGGGTGATCGTCACCCATGCCAACGGCGACCACCTGTGGGGCGCGGAGGTCGTACCGGACGCGGAGATCGTCGCCACCCGCGAGGCGCTCGGCCACATCGAGTACGAGCCCTCGCCGCAGCAGCTGCACGGCCTGGTGCACGGCAGCGATCCGGCGACTCCGCTCGGCTGGTACCTCAAGCGGCACTTCGGGCGGTTCGACTGGTCCACCACCGAGGTGGTCGAGCCGACGCTCACCTTCGTGGGCGAACTCGACCTGCGCGTGGGCCAGGTGCCGGTGCGGCTGTTCAGCCTGGAGTCCGCGCACACCGCGGGCGATCTGGTGGCGTATCTGCCGCGGCAGAAGGTGGCGTTCACCGGCGATGTCATCTTCGCCTCCGGTCCGCAGGCCCCCGGCGACCACGCGGTGCACTGGGCGGGCCCGCTGGACAATGTGATCTCCGCGTGCGAGCGGGTGCTCGCGACCGGGGCCGAGGTGATCGTCCCCGGCCATGGCCCGGTCCTCGACCGGGAGGGGGTGCGCGGCCACATCGGCTATCTGGAGCATCTGCGGGACCGCACCCGGGAGCTGCACACGGCCGGGGTACCGGCCCTGGACGCCGCCCGCACCCTGATCGCCGAGAACGCCTATCCGTCGCTGGGCCTGCCCGAGCGGCTGGTGATCACGGTGGGCTCGGAGTACCGGCATCTGAACGGCACGGAGGAGGCGGCGGACCTCGTGGCCACCATGGCCGATCTGGCCCAGGTGGCATGGGAGCGGCGCGAGGGCGCGTCGGCGGCCTCAACCTGACCACCTGGTCACCGCGGGGCGCGCGCCGCGGCCGGGAGGTCCTGTTCGGTCCAGATGATCTTGCCCTGGCTGGTGTAGCGGGTGCCCCAGCGCTGGACCATCTGGGCGACGAGGAACAGCCCGCGTCCCCCCTCGTCGGTGGTGGCCGCCCGGCGCAGATGGGGCGCGGTGGTGCTGCCGTCGGCGACCTCGCAGATCAGCGCCCGGTTGCGCAGCAGCCGCAGCCGTACGGGGCCCACCGCGTGCCGGATGGCGTTGCCGAGCAGCTCGCTGACCACCAGCTCGGTGGTGAAGGCGGCCTCCTCCAGGTTCCACTCGGCCAGGGTGCGGGCGACGGCCGCCCGCATCCGGGCCACCACCTCGGGGTCCGCCGGGAGGTCCCACGAGGCCACCCGGCTCGGGTCCAGCGCGATGGTACGGGCGATGAGCAGGCAGACGTCGTCGGTGCGGCGCGGCGAGAGCAGGGCGGCCATCACGGTGTCGCAGGCCCGCTCCGGGTCGGGGTCGGCATCGGTGAGGGCGTCCCGCAGCCGGTCGAGCCCGGTTTCGATGTCGCGTTCGCGGTCCTGGACCAGCCCGTCGGTGTAGAGGACGAGGCGGCTGCCCTCGGGCAGCTCCGTCTCGGCCGCCTCGTAGAGCCGTCCGGCGAGCCCCAGTGGCGGGCCCGCGGGCAGGTCGAGGAAGGTCGCCGAGCCGTCGGGATGGACCAGGGCCGGGGGCGGATGCCCGGCCCGCGCCAGGGTGCAGTGCCGGGAGACCGGGTCGTAGACCGCGTACAGACAGGTGGCCCCGGCGGCCCCGGCGCCGCCGCCCGTGTCGGTCTCCTCCCGGTCGAGCTGGTCGACCACGTCGTCGAGCCGGGCGAGCAGCTCATCGGGGGGAAGGTCCACGACGGAGAAGTTGCGCACGGCGGTGCGCAGCCGGCCCATGGTCGCGGCGGCGTGCAGTCCGTGGCCGACGACATCGCCGACGACGAGGGCGACCCGGGCCCCGGACAGCGGAATGACGTCGAACCAGTCGCCCCGCACCCTGCCGGGGGCGGGCAGATAGCGCTGGGCGGCGACGACGGCCTGCTGCTCGGGGCGGCCGCGCGGCAGCAGGCTCTCCTGGAGGGCCAGGGTGGTGGCGTGCTCGCGCGCGTAGCGGCGGGCGTTGTCGATGGCGACGGCCGCCTGACCGGCCAGCTCCTCGGCGAAGGTGCGGTCCTCCTCGTCGAACGGCGGGGTGTCGCCCGAGCGCCAGAACACCGCCTGGCCCAGCCGGACGCCGCGCCCGCTGAGCGGCACGGTCAGCAGCGAGTGGATGCCGTACTCCCTCACCCAGCCCAGCCGCTCCGGGTCCTGGGGCGTCCAGTCGGGGTGGGACGGCAGGTCGCCGACGGCGAACACGCGCGCCTGGCCGGTGCCGCCGGCCCGCTGGGTGACGGGGAAGGCCGAGACGCGCTCGCCGACCCGGCGCAGCGGGGGGTCCTGCCGGATGCCGCTGAAGGCGGCCCGGCGCAGCGGTGAGTCCCGGTCGCCCGGTTCCCCGCCGCCCAGCACGGCCTCGTGCAGATCGACGGTGGCGTAGTCGGCGAAGCGCGGCACGGCGACCCGGGCCAGTTCCTGGGCGGTGCCTTCCATGTCGAGGCTGCTGCCCACGCGGACACCGGCCTCGTACAGCAGCCGGAGGCGTGCGTAGGCCCGGTCCGCCTTGTCCGTCAGGGCGCGCAGCTCGGTGGTGTCCCGCAGGGTGGCGACGCTCCCCCAGGGCTGTCCGCCGCGCTCCGCCGGGCGCTGGTTGACCGCCAGCAGCCGGTTCCCGACCTCGTACACCTCGTCGGTGGCCTCGCGGCCGGAGGCGAGCAGCCCCGTGATCTCCGGGGGCAGTCCGATGTCGGTGATCCGCCGTCCGCGCGCGTCGGGTGCGAGGCCCAGCAGGAACAGCGCCTCGTCGTTGGCGAGCAGCAGCCGTACCTCGTCGTCGACGATCAGCACCCCCTCCCGGACCGAGCGCAGCACGGCGTCGTGGTGTTCGTACATCCTGGTGATCTCGGCGGGGCCGAGCCGGTGGGTCTGCCGCCGCAGCCGCCGGGCCACGAGCGCCGCGCCGCCCCCGCCCAGGAGGAGGGCGAAGGCCGTGGAGCCGTAGATCACCGGCAGTTGACGGCTGACCGTGCGGGCCACGGAGGGGATGGAGACCCCGGCGTTGACGATGCCGATCACCCGGCCCCGGGCGTCGGTGACCGGCACGGCGGCACGGATCGAGGGGGCCGAGTGGGTGATGCCCGGGAGCCTGTCGGTGAAGGTCCGTCCCGCCGTGGCCGGATAGAGGCTGCGGCCGATGTGCTTGCCGAGCAGTTTCGGATCGGGGTGGGTCCAGCGGATGCCAGCGGGGGAAGTCACCACGATGTAGTCGACACCGGTCCGCCGCCGGACCCTCTCGGCGTAGGGCTGGAGGGTCCTGGCGGGGTCGCGGGACTCCAGCGCCCGCTGGACGCCGGGGGCGACGGCCACGGCCCGTGCGACGGTCAGGGCACGGGCCCGGGCCTGGCTCTCCCGGCTGCCGCGCGCCTGGAGGGACAGCGTGGTCCCCGCGGCGAGCACCAGGAGCGTCACGATGATCAGCATCAGGGCGAACACCTGCCCGCCGACACTGCGCGAGCCCAGCGCCGAGCGCACTTTCACATGCTCTGTCTAACGCACATCCGCGGGTCGCACACCTGGTGGCGGCCGGGGTGGGAGCATCCGCGGTCAGAAATTGATCATGTGTCCGGCGAGCCCGTGGACGGCCTCCTTCACCGCCTCGCTGAGAGTCGGATGGGCGTGAACATTGCGGGCCACCTCGTGCACGGTGAGGTCCCACTGCTGGGCGAGGGTGAGTTCGGGCAGCAGCTCGGTGACCTCGGGGCCGATGAGATGGCCGCCCAGCAGTTCGCCGTGGCGGCCGTCGCTGATGAGCTTCACGAAGCCGACGGGGTCGCCGAGCCCCTGGGCCTTCCCGTTGGCGGTGAACGGGAACTTCGCCACCCGGACGTCGAAGCCGCGCTCGCGCGCCTGGGCCTCGGTCCAGCCGAAGCTGGCGATCTGCGGCTGGCAGAAGGTGGCGCGCGGGATCATCACATAGTCCAGCTCCATGGACTCCGCCCCGGCGATGGTCTCCGCCGCGACGATGCCCATGGCCTCGGCGGCGTGCGCCAGCATCAGCTTGGCGGTGACGTCGCCGATGGCGAAGATGTGCGGCACAGTGGTGCGGCACCGGCCGTCGATGTCGATGGCGCCCCGCTCGGTCAGCCGGACGCCGGTGTGCTCCAGCCCGTACCCGTCCACCCGCGGCCGGAACCCGATGGCCTGGAGCACCCGGGCGGCCTGGAGGGTCTGCCGCTGGCCGCCCGTGGTGACCATGACCTTGACCGCGGGGCCCGCGTCGTTGATCGCCTCCACCCGGGTGGAGGTCAGGATGTTCATGCCGAGCCTGCGGAAGCGCCGGGTGAGCTCGGCGGAGACCTCCTCGTCCTCCAGGGGCACGATCCGGTCCATGAACTCCACCAGCGTCACCTGCACCCCGTAGCTGTGCATGATGTACGCGAACTCCACGCCGATGGCTCCCGCACCCGCGATCAGGACGCTGCCGGGCAGGGTGGGCGAGAGGATCTGCTCCTCGTAGGTCACCACCCGCTCGCTGAGGGAGGTGCCGGGCAGCAGATTGGTGATCGAGCCCGCGGCGATGACGCAGTGGTCGAAGGTGAGCGTCTCCGTGCCGCCGCCGGAGCGGGTGACCAGCATGTCGTGGGGCCCGGTGAAGCTGCCCCGCCCCTCGAACTGGGTGATCTTGTTCTTTTTCATCAGATAGTGGACGCCCTTGACGCGTCCGTCGGCCACCTTGCGGCTGCGCTCGAACGCGTCGCGGTAGTCCACGGTGACATCGCCGTTCACCCGGATGCCGAAGTCCTTGGCCTCGTGGATGAACAGATGGGCCAGCTCGGCGTTGCGCAGCAGGGCCTTGGACGGGATACAGCCCACATTCAGGCAGACACCGCCCCAGTAGCGTTCCTCGACCACGGCCGTGGTCAGGCCCAGCTGAGCGGCGCGGATCGCGGCGACATAGCCACCCGGCCCGGCTCCCAGGACCACCACGTCGAAATGTGCGCTCATGCGTCGCACCTTAGACATTAGAGTCGGGGTATGGCTTCAGACGAGGGGTCCGTACGGGTGGACAGCTGGATCTGGTCCGTGCGGCTGACGAAGACGCGCTCCATGGCGTCCTCGGCCTGCCGCGCGGGGCACGTCCGGGTCAACGGCGAGCGCGTCAAGCCCGCGCACACGGTGCGATCCGGGGACGAGGTGCGGCTGCGCCATGCGGGGCGCGACCGGATCGTGGTCGTCTCGCGCATCGTGCGCAAGCGGGTCGGGGCGCCGGTGGCGGTGGAGTGCTACATCGACAACAGCCCGCCTCCGCCTCCGCGCGAGCACACCGTGCCGATCGGGCTGCGCGACCGCGGGACGGGCCGCCCCACCAAGCGCGACCGGCGCGATATGGAGCGGCTGCGCGGTATGCCCGGGGGCCTCGGCTGAGAACCGGTCAGTCCGCGGTGATACGCACGGGGCCGCCGTGTGCGTCGGCCCCGGCGATCCAGTCGGCGGGCAGGTGGAACGGCCGGTTGGGCGCCGCCGTGTGAGGAAGGCGCCCGCGGTGCAGCGTCCGGCCGTCCTGGCTGACGGTGAGCACCGGCCGGGTGAGGAACCGCGTGGTGCGCAGCGTGAACCGGCCGCGCGGCGGACGGGGCCCGTCCGGGGTGAGCCGGTTGGGTGAGATCCACAGCAGCGGCGCCTCGACCCGCACCGGCAGCGGTCCCGGGGCCCATGGCACACCCGCGAGATGGCGCAGTACGGGCGCGGCGGCGAACCGGCCGTCGAGGGCGGCGATATCGGCGGTCTCGACCGGGTGCAGCAGATTGCCCACGGCGAAGACCCCGGGGGCCCCGGTGCGGAACTCGGGGTCGGTGGCCGGGCCCCGGGTGCCGGGGTCCAGGGCGATCCCGGCGCTTCTGGCCAGTTCGTGGTCGGGGATCCAGTCGCCGGTGAACACCACGGTGTCGCAGCCGATGGCCGCGGTCCTGCCGTCCCGGTGCCGCAGCCGTACGCTCTCCAGCCGCTCCCGGCCGGTCAGTTCGGTCACGGTGGCGTCGGTGACCAGGGATACGCCGTGGCGCAGCCGGGTGCCGAGGTGGCGCGCCGGGTGGGTCTGATGGCGGGGCTGGTCGGTGACCATGGCGGCGACCTCGGCCCCGGCCCGGCGCAGAGTGGTCACCGCGGAGTAGCTGACCCGTTCCGCGCCGACGATGACGGCGCGGTGGCCGACGCTCTGGTGGTGCACATGGACGGCCTGCTGCAACTGCCCGGTGGTGAAGACACCCGCCGGCCGGGTGCCGGGCACCAGCCGGGCGCTGCGCGGGCGTTCCCGGGCGCCGGTGGCCAGGACGACGGCCGTGGCGGTGATCCGCTCCAGGCCGGTCGGTCCGGTGATGTCCACGGTCCGCGGCGCCGCCCAGCCGGTGGCCGTGACACCGGTGCGCAGCACGGCTCCGGCGCGGATGGCGGCGGCGATGTGGTGGCGGGCGTAGTCCGGTCCGGTCATCACCCGGCGCAGATCGCGCAGTCCGAATCCGGTGTGGTCGCAGTGGCGGGGGATGCCGCCCGCGCGCTGTTCGCGGTCGAGGACCTCGACCCGGTCCACCCCGGCGGCGGCCAGCCGCGCGGCCACCGCGAGTCCGGCCGGTCCGGCCCCGATGACCAGGACATCGACGGTGCGGTGGGTACGGTCGGTGGGGGTCATCGCCGGGCCTCCGTCCGGTCCTGGGCCGCGGTGGCCGCCTCGAACTGGGCCCGCACCGCGGCGCCGCAGAAGAATCCCTGGCAGCGCCCGGCCAGGGCCCGGGTGCGCCGCCGGATCCCGTCCAGCGAGCCCGGTGGCACGGTCGCGGTCAGCGCGTCGCGGATCTCGCCCCGGGTGACGCGTTCGCAGTGGCAGACCACGGTGCCGTACGCGGGGTCGGCGGCGATGAGGTCGGCGCGCTGGTAGGGGCGCGGGAACGCCTCGCCGATGGTGGGCATCCGCACGGGCTCGATCTCCCGCTCGGGCCCGGGGTCCAGACCGCAGTCGCCGAGGAGTTCCGCCACATGCGCGGCGATCGCCATGGAGGCGGTGAGCCCGGTGGAGCGGATGCCGCCCACGGCGACATACCGCCGTCCGGGGTCGGCGTGGATCTGGTAGTCGCCGTGCTCGGTGGCGGCGCGCAGTCCGGCGTAGACGGCGGTGACCTCCTCCTCCAGCAGCTCCGGCAGGATCCGCGCGCCCTTCTCGCGGAGCGAGGCCAGTCCGTCGGCCGACGATCCGGTGGCCGTCTTGTCGTCGAGGTCCTCGGCGGTGGGGCCGAGCATCACATTGCCGTACACGGTCGGCGACACCAGCACCCCCTTGCCGAGCGCGGTGGGCACCGGCAGCAGGATGTGGTCGACCAGGCCGCGGGCGAACTTGTCGAAGACGATGAGCTGGCCGCGGCGCGGGGTCACGGTGAACTCCTCGTGGCCGAGCCGCCGGTTGATCTCGTCCGAGTACAGCCCCGCGGCGTTGACCAGATGACGGGTGCGCAGCACCCCGCGCGGGGTGGCGATCTCGTGGTGGTCCGCGCCGGTGGTGATGGCCCCTGCCGGGCAGTTCAGATGCAGGTCGACACCCGCGCGGACCGCCTGGGTGGCGTAGGCGAGCGTCGTCGTCCAGGGGCAGATGATGCTTTCGCCGGGGACCTCGAGCGCGCCGAGGGCGCCCGGTCCGAGGTGGGGTTCGCGGGCGTGGACGGCGTCCGCGTCGAGGATGACCGTCTCGTCGTAGCCGTTGCGCGCGGCCTTCTCGGCGAGTGACGGCAGCGCGGCGAGCTGCTCCCGGTCCCAGGCGACGAGGAGCGCGCCGAGCGGTTCGAGCGGGATGCCGGTCTCGGCGGCGTAGGCGGTCAGCCGCTGGTAACCCTCGCGCACCAGGCGGGCCTCCAGGGTGCCCGGGGTGGCGTCGAAGCCGGTGTGCAGGATCGCGGTGTTGGCCTTTGACGTGCCGTTGCCGACGTCGTTCGACGCCTCGACGAGGGCGATCCGCAAGCGGTACCGGGCCAGTTCGCGGGCGATGGCGGCGCCGACCACCCCGGCGCCGATGATGGCCACGTCGTAGACCTCGTCGGGGAGGTCACCCGTGGTCGTAACGGTCATGCTGGTCCCTTGCTCGGTGGTGGACACGGCTGCTCGGTGGTGGACACGGCTCCTGGTGCCCGGGTCAGTCGTGGGCGGCGGCCGTCGGCGCGTGGTCCAGCAGCGCGGCCACGGCCGAGCGGAAGGCGGCCAGCCGCTCGGCGGCCCGCTCCGCGGTGATCCGCGGTTCGTAGACGGCGGCGGGCTCCCACGTGGGGACCGCCTCCTCCACCGTCAGGCCCGGGTCGAGCCCCATCCGCGCGGCGGCGCCCACGCCCAGCGCCGTGGCGTCCGGCAGCGCCGACACCTCCACCGGCCGCTGCAACAGATCGGCCTGGGTCTGCATCAGCAGGCCGGAGCGGGTCAGTCCCCCGTCGACGCGCAGGACGGTCAGCGGCGCGCCCAGGTCGGAGGCGGCCGCCTCGGCGATCTCCACGACCTGGGCGGCGATGCCCTCGCACAGGGCGCGCACCAGATGTCCGGCGGTGGTGTCGAGGCCGAGCCCGGTCAGCGAGCCCTTGAGGTCGCCGCGCCACCACGGCGCGGCGAGTCCGGCGAGCGCCGGTACGAAGGTGACGCCCCCGGTGTCGGGCACGGTTCCCCCGACCGGGTCGAGGTCCTGGGGCCCTTGGATCACCCCCAGGTCGCTGAGCCAGCGCACCGCGGAGGCGGCGGTGTACACCTGCCCGTCCAGGCAGTAACTGGTGCGCCCGGCGAACCGCCAGGCCACGCAGGAGACCAGGCCATGGGGGCCGCGCCGGGGCTGGTCGCCGGTCTGGGCGAGGAGGAAGGCGCCGGTGCCGTAGGTGCACTTGGCGGTGCCCAACTCGGTCACCCGCTGCGCCAGCAGGGCGGCCTGCTGGTCGACGAGGAGTCCGGTGAGCGGGGCCTCGCCGCCGAAGGCCGTGGTGGTGCCGACCGGCCCGGCGGCGTCGACGACACGCGGCAGCCGTTCGGCGGTCAGCCCGTAGAGCTCCAGGGCCTTCGGGGACCAGGCGACGCGGTCGAGGTCGAGCAGTCCGGTGCGCCCGGCGGTGGCGGCGTCGGTGACGAACGCGCCGGTGAGCCGGTGGACCAGCCAGGCGTCGCTGGTGGTGACCACGCCCTCGCCGGTCAGATGGCGCCGGATCCACGCCATCTTGGGCGCCGCGAAGTAGGGATCGAGGGGCAGCCCGGTGAGTTCGCGCAACGTCTCGGCGTGCGGCGCGAGCCGCTCGCACACCGTGTGGGCCCGTCGGTCCTGCCAGACCAGCGCGTCCGTCAGCGGCTCTCCCGTGACGGGGTCCCAGGCCAGCACGGTCTCGCCCTGGTTGGCCAGACCCACCGCCACGACCGGCTCCCCCGCGGCCGTGAGAGCCTGGCGCCCGGCCTCGATGACCGAGGTGAGCAGCGCGGCCGGCTCGACCTCGACCAGTCCGCCGGGCAGATAACGGGGCCGTACGGGCACCTCTGCGGAGCCGATCACCCCGCGCTCGGGGCAGAGCACCAGCGCCTTGGTGCCCGAAGTGCCTTGGTCGATGGCGAGGACCGGGCCGGTCGCGGGGTCGGCCGGGGGGCGGTGGCGACGCTCTGGAGGCAGCATGTCCGGTTCTTCGCTCGGGACGGGCGGATCGCTTCGGGCTCGGAGGACGGTGGGTTCGGGGGGGCGGCTCGCTCGCGGGACGGGCGCGGATCTTGCCGGAAAGCCTGGTGCAGGCGCGGGGCGGGCGTCAAGACGGCCCGTTCGGGCACTGACCGGAGTCCCCCGTTCCCGAATCGTTGCACCGGGACTATAAGATCCCTGAAACCATCCCCCAGGCCCCTCGTTTTCCCGCGTCCGGTACGTCAGCTCCGTACGAAAGTCATCCGATGCCCGAGGAAGAGTTCCGCCCCGTGTACCACCCTGCGGGCTATGACGGCGGGCTGCGCGTCGCGTTGCAGGATCTGCGCACCGGACGCTGGATATCGATGCGCAATCTGCTCGCGGAGACCCCTACCTGGTCGCTGTGGACCCAGCGCACCCAGGTGCTGGCCACGGCCGCCGCCGGATCCACTGTGGTGGACGCGTGGCGGACCGAGGAGCCGCAGAGCGTGGCGGCGCTGGTGATGCACACCCGGGTCGGGGTGGAGCGCGCGGTGCGCGCACACCGCGAGGGGCATCCCCGCACCCGGGAGCTGTGGCGGGAGGCGTGGCAGTCCTGCCAGCTGGCCGCGCATCACTCCCCGGCGGATCCGGTGCCCTGGGTGTGTCTGCTGGCCCTGGCCCAGCTGGACAAGAAGCAGCGGCAGGAGGAACACCGGGTGGCCCCGCCGGGTCCGCTGCTGTTCCCCGGGCCCTGGGGACTGCTGGCGGAGGCCCACCGGCGCGATCCGTACAACCGCGAGGCGTACCACCGGATGCTTCAGTTCGTGTACGCCCGGCGGGCCGGGGGTTCGCTGGCCGAGGCGGTCAACTTCGTGCAGTGGGTGGTCCCGGGCGCGCCCGAGGGCTCCGCGCTCCAGGTGCTGCCGCTGTACGTGCATGTCGAGCGGTACCGCGAGGAACGGGGCTACGAGAAGGCCCTCGACCTCCACTGGGCCACCGAGGACGCCACCCGGGACGCGAAGAACGCGCTGAACGGCTGGTTCGACCACGCCGATGTCACCACGAGTTCCCTGCTCGATCTCAACCATCTGGCACACGCCCTGTGGGGCGCGCTGCTGTTCCCCGACGCGGCCCGCGTCTTCGAGGCGCTGGGGCCGTACTTCACCCCGGTCCCCTGGGCCTACCGCACCCGCGACGCCGCCGACCGCGCCCTGGCTGAAGAAATGTTTCTTCGCGCCCGGGTCCGCTCGCTGGCCGGCGCCCGTGGGTCAAGACCCGGGGCCGGCGGCTGAGCCGACTTCCCCCCACCTGTACCACCCCTCGCCCGCCCCAGCATTCCGGAGGTACATTCATGTCCACGGCATGGTCGAGTTCACGTCCCGCCCCCCACCGGGACGACGAACAGCGGCTGCGTGAGCTCGGCTATCAACCCGTCCTGGCCCGCCGCATGGGCGGCTTCGGCAATTTCGCCATCAGTTTCTCGGTCATCTCCATTCTCTCCGGATGCATGACGCTCTACGGCTTCGGGCTGGACACCGGAGGCCCCGCGGTGATGATGTGGGGCTGGGCCGGAGTGGGGCTCTTCGTGCTGTGCGTCGGGCTCGCCCTGGCCGAGGTGACCAGCGCGTACCCCACCTCGGGAGCGCTGTACTACATGGCCGACCGGCTGGGTGGACGGACCTGGGGCTGGTACACCGGCTGGCTCAATCTGCTGGGGCTGCTCGGGGCCATCGCCGGAATCGACTACGGCGCCGCCCTGTTCACCGGCGCGCTCTTCAACCTCCAGTGGGGATTCGATCCCACACCGGAATCGACCATGCTCATCTTCATCTGCATTCTGCTGCTGCACGCGGCGCTGAATCTGTTCGGGGTGCGGCTGGTCAGCGTGCTCAACTCGGTCAGTGTGTGGTGGCATCTGGCGGGCGTCGCCATCATCGTCGGCGCGCTGGCGATCGTGCCCTCCCACCACCAGTCGCCCGAATTCGTCTTCACCGAATTCGTCAATGACACCGGCTGGTCGAATCCGCTGTACGTGACCGCGATCGGACTGCTGCTCGCCCAGTACACCTTCTCCGGCTACGACGCCTCCGCGCATCTGTCCGAGGAGACCTCCAACGCCTCCGTCTACGCCGCCCGGGGAATCGTCCGCGCCATCTGGGTGTCCTGGGTGGCCGGATTCGTGCTGCTGGCCGGGCTCACCTTCGCCATCCAGGACTACGCCGGTACGCAGGGAAGCGCCACCGGGGTGCCGCCGGCGCAGATCCTGATCGACGCCCTGGGCACGGGCGGTGCCACCGCGATGCTGCTCATCGTCATCGTGGCGCAGCTGTTCTGCGGGAACGCCGAGGTGGCGGCGGCCAGCCGGATGGTGTTCGCCTTCAGCCGGGACGGCGCGCTGCCGGGCTCACGGCTGTGGCAGCGGGTCAGCTCCCGTACCCAGACCCCGGTGCTCGCGGTCTGGCTGTCGGTGACGGTGGCGTGTGTGCTGGCCCTGCCGTCCCTGTACTCCGAAACCGCCTACGGCGCGGTGACCGCCATCAACGTCATCGGGATCACCCCCGCCTACGCCATCCCGATCTTCCTGCGGCTGCGCGCCGGGGACCGGTTCCAGCCGGGCCCGTGGAGCCTGGGCCGCTGGAGCAAGCCGGTGGGCTGGATCGCGGTGGTGTGGGTGGCGGTGGTGACGGTGCTGTTCTGTCTGCCGCAGTCCAGTCCGGTGACGGCGGACTCGATGAACTACGCCTCGATCGCGCTGGCCGTGGTGCTGCTGCTGGCCACCATCTGGTGGTTCGTGGCCCGTCGCTCGTACAACACGCCGTCCGCGTACGGCACGGCGCGTGAACAGGCGGAGATCGCCGAAGGCATCGTCTGAAGGTACTCCGTATGCGTGAAGCCGGGTGCGGAAGACTTGCCGCACCCGGCTTCAGCGGTTCATCCGGAACGGCGCAGCGACTCGGCCGGCGGCCGCTCGCGGCCCGCACCGTAGGCGAGGAAGTACGCGGGGGCCCGCTTCAGCCAGGGCGCCTTGGTGAGCACCTCGGCCAGCCGCAGCGGCTCCCGTCCGGCGGCCGGTGAACGCCCTTGCAGCAGCGGCCCGATCACCCGGGCGTGGGCGATCCGCTGCAACCCCTGCGTGGCCACGGTGGTCGGCCACCGGCGGCGCTGGACGGCGCGTACGTCGGCGAGGCCCACGGTGCCCTCGCGCAGCGGTCCGGCCAGATGGCGGGCGGCGGCGACCGCGTCCTCGACGGCGAGGTTGATGCCGATCCCGAACACGGGTGACATCGCGTGGGCCGCGTCCCCGATGCACAGCAGTCCGGGACGGTGCCAGCGGCGGAGCCGGTCCATCCGTACGTCCAGCAGCTTCACCTCGTCCCAGGACCGCGGGCCCGGGCCACGGTCGGCCGGCCCCCGCCGCATCCACGGGGTGGCCTCCGTGAACGCGGTGAGGAACCGGTCGAGACCTTCGGCGCGGCACTTGGCGTCGGCACCCTTGGGGATCAGGGCCGCGCACTGCCAGTAGTCACCACGGTCGATCATCGCGCTGAGGAAGCGCTCGCCGGCATTGGCCACCAGACCCTGGGGGTCGCTCTCCTCGCGCGGCAGCCGGAACCACCAGACGTCCATCGGGCAGGCGAACTCCTGGAGTCCGAGCTCCGGCAGGTTACGGGCGAGCGATCCCCGGCCGTCGCAGGCCACGGTGAGGGTGGCGCGCAGTTCGCCGGTGGAACCGCTCGTACGGTCGCGGTAGCGCACTCCGGTGACCCGGCCGCGCTCCATGAGGAAGGAGGTCACCTCGGTGTTCGTCCGCAGCTGGAAGCTGGGTTCGCGGTTGGCCTCGTCCGCCAGCAGATCGAGCAGGTCCCACTGCGGCACCATCGCCACGTAGTTGTACTTCCCCGGCAGTGAGCCGATCTCGCCGACCGTGAACAGTTCGCCGCCCCGTCCTATGGGCAGCTGGATGGAGTGCACATGCCGCTGCGGCAGCGCCGCGAACCGGTCGGCGAGGCCCAGGTCGTCCAGGAGCCGCAGCGTACTGGGGTGCACCGTGTCGCCGCGGAAGTCGCGCAGGAAGTCCCCGTGTTTCTCCAGGACGGTGACCTCCACCCCGGCCCGGGCGAGCAGCAGGCCGAGGACCATCCCGGCCGGCCCGCCGCCCACCACACAGCATGTGGTCCGCTCCATCTCATGGGCTCCCTTCGACGTCCCCGAGGCCATGGGCACCCTCTCAGGACGGGTTACCCCGCGGCGCCGCGCCACACCGGCGCCGCGGGGGCTCCGGGGCCTCCGGTTCACGATCGGCTTGAATCTTCCCGCGCCCGCGTCCGTATCCCCGCCTGATGGTGTGGGGCGTACAAGGAGGTCTGTATGGCAGCCGAACCCGATCCGGACCGACCAGCCGGGCGTCAGGTGATCGAGCCGACCGCCGTCTTCCCCGCGACACCCGAGTACGACGATGCCTCGGAGGGGCCGGTCGAGGGGTGGATGGAGGAGCTCGACCTCTTCCGGCCGCCGGGTACCGAGCTCCCGCCCGAGGCGCCGCCCATGGCGGATGACGACACCCAGGAGATGACGGGCGGCCCGTCCGCCGCCGACGCCTGGACCCCGCAGGAGGCACCGCCCGCACCTGAGCAACCGCCCGCACCGGCCGCACCGGCCGGGCGGCGCCGTCCCAGCGCCGCCCTGCTGGTGCTGGCCGGGCTCGGTGCGGGGGTCGCCCTCTCGCTGGTGGTGATGGTGGACCGGGACTCGGCGTCCGGCGCGGCCGGGGGCGGCGCGTCGGCCACACCGACCGCGCCCACCGCGCCCGCGACCTCCGGCGCGCCGCAGACACCGAGCGCCCCCGCATCGCAGGCCCCGGACGACCAGCTGCCGCCGCCGGGTGACCCGGGCGATGTGCTGACCCTCGGGAGCACCGGCCCGGAGGTCACCGAGCTCCAGAAGCGGCTGCTGCGGATCCCGAACGTGTATCAGAACGGGGAGGTCAACGGCGAGTACGACCAGACGCTGGCCCAGGCCGTCTCCCGGTTCCAGGTGTGGTACGGGATCCGGGGCGACGCGAACGGGGTGTACGGGAGTGCCACCCGGCGCAGTCTGGAGTCGCGCACCTGAGGTGACGGCCGATCGACGGTCAGGGGCGGGGTGCCATCAGACGGCGCCGAAGACCTGGGTCCAGTACGTGCCCGCGCGGCTGCCGGTGGCATGGCCGACGCCTATGTGGGTGAAGTCGGGCTTCAGGATGTTGGCGCGGTGGCCCGGGCTGTTCATCCAGCCGCGCACCACCTCCTCCGGGGAGCGCTGGCCGCATGCGATGTTCTCGCCGATGCCGCGGTGGGTGGCCCCGGCGGCCTTGGCCCGGTCCCAGGGCTGATGCCCTTCGGGGCCGGTGTGGGAGTAGAAGTCGCGGGCCACCATGTCGTCACTGTGCGCCTGCGCGGCCGCCGTCAGCCGCGGGTCCGGGGCGAGGGGCGCGAGCCGGGCGGCGGCGCGCTCCGCGTTGGTGAGGGCGATGACCTCTGAGGCCAGCCGCAGCAGCCCGTCCGGGGTGAACGGCCGGGCCCATACCGCCGTCCAGTAGACGTCTCCGGTGGTGGAGCCGTCGGCGCGGCCGATTCCGAGGTGGACGACGGCCGGGTCGTCGAACGGGCCCCGGCGCTCGGCACCTTCGAGGCAGTAGTCCACGAACTCGCGTGGGGTGCGCGGCCCGGAGACGATGTGCTCGGCGATGGTCAGCGGACGGTATCCGTGCGCGGCGATCCGGTGGAAGAGCGAGGTCCCGTCCGGGCTCTCCAGCGCCAGCGCACCGTGGGCGGCCATGGCCCGGGCATGCGCCTCGGCGGCCGCGGTCAGCCGTCCGTCCAGGGCCACGGGCGCGGCCCCGGACCGGGCCCGCGCCGCGTTCACCACGTCGAGGGCCTGCCGCGAGGCCCCGCCGGCGGGCGCGGGGGCGGCGGACGCCGGGGCGGGAGCAACGAGCGTGGGAGGCACGCGAGGCATGGGAGGCACGCGAGGCACCGGCACGGGAGGCGGGGACGCGGGAGGCGCGGGTGCGGGCGCGGGCGGCGCGGGCGCGGTGGCTCCGTCGTCGGCGACGTCGACCCCGAAGTCCCGGGCCACACCGGCCAGTCCGTCGGCGTACCCCTGGCCGATCGCCCGCACCTTCCAGCCGCCGCCACGGCGGTAGATCTCGGCCAGCAGCAGCACCGTCTCCTGCGAGGGGCGCGGCGGGGCGAACCGGGCCAGCGGCGATCCGCGCTCGTCCAGGACGCTCAGCACGGGCGCCGGGAGCCGCCCCAGCGGGGTGCCCGGGTCGGCCGGGCTGATGACGAGGGTGACCCGGGCGGCGCCGGGCCGCAGCGCCCGCGGCCGCAGGGTGACGGTGTCGCCGTCCAGCCGGGCGCCGGGCGCGGTGGGCTGGTTGAAGAAGACGAAGTCGCCGTCGCCCGCGACCTTTCCGTCCTCGCCGGTGATCAGCGCGGACAGGTCGAACGGACCCGGCACCCGGATGGTCAGCGCGCCGTCGGGCAGCGCCTGGTTCCCGCCGGGCACCAACTCGCCCATGTCCGCTCCTCATCGCCGCGTATCCGGAGGCAACGCGTCAATGAGGGCAACGCCCGGGCGCCCCCGGCGGTTCCGGTGAGCGCCGTGGGCCCTGTCCGGCGAATCGTCGCGGGACAGGGCCCAGCAGTGTGGCAGCCGTCAGACCGGCACCGCGACGTACTTGTACTCCAGGAACTCGTCGATGCCGACGCGGCCGCCCTCACGTCCGAGCCCGGACTGTTTGACGCCGCCGAAGGGAGCCGCGGGGTTGGAGACCAGTCCGGTGTTGAGGCCGACCATGCCGACCTCGAGCCGCTCGCTCACCCGCAGCGAGCGGTTGAGGTCCTGGGTGAACACATAGCCCACCAGGCCCCATTCGGTGGCGTTGGCGGTGGCGAGGGCCTCGTCCTCGTCGTCGAAGGTGAGCACGGCCGCGACCGGTCCGAAGATCTCGGTCTCCATCAGCCGGCTGGCCGGGGAGACGCCGGTGAGCACGGTGGGCGGGTAGAAGCAGCCGGGGCCCTCGGGGGTGCTGCCGCCGACCAGGACCTCGGCGCCGCGTGCCACGGCGTCCGCGACCAGTTCCTCGACCTTGGTACGGCCCGCCCGGTCGATGAGCGGCCCGACCTGGACCCCGGGGCGGCTGCCGGGGCCGACCTCCAGCGCGCCCATGCGGCGGGCCAGCCGGTCGGCGAACTCGGCGGCCACGGAGGAGTGGACGAAGAACCGGTTGGCCGCCGTGCACGCCTCGCCCATGTTGCGCATCTTGGCGGTCATGGCGCCTTCGACCGCGACGTCGAGGTCGGCGTCCTCGAAGACGATGAAGGGGGCGTTGCCGCCGAGTTCCATGGAGGTGCGGACCACCGCGGGCGCGCTCTGGGCGAGCAGGGTGCGGCCGACCTGGGTGGAGCCGGTGAAGGAGAGCTTGCGGATGTGTCCACCGGTCAGCAGCGGCTCCACGACCTCTCCGGCCCGGGAGGTGGTGACCACATTGAGCACCCCGGCCGGAAGCCCCGCCTCCGCCAGGATCCCGGCGAGCGCCAGGCTGGACAGCGGGGTCTGCGGGGCGGGCTTGAGCACCATGGTGCAGCCCGCGGCGATTGCCGGGCCGATCTTGCGGGTGCCCATGGCCAGCGGGAAGTTCCACGGCGTGATGAGCAGACACGGCCCGACCGGGCGGCGCATCAGCAGCATCCGGTTCTTGCCGTCCGGCAGTGTGGAGAACCCGCCCTCGATGCGCACCGCTTCCTCGGAGAACCAGCGGAAGAACTCCGCGGCGTAGGCCGCCTCTCCGCGCGCCTCGGCCAGCGGCTTGCCCATCTCGGCCGTCATCAGCGCGGCGAGCGCGTCGGCGCGCTCCATGATCAGCTCATAGGCGCGGCGCAGGATCTCGCTGCGCGCGCGGGGCGCGGTGGCCGCCCACTTCTCCTGGGCCTCCGCGGCCGCGGCCAGGGCGCGCTGCCCGTCGGCGGGGGAGGCGTCGGCGACGTCGCACAGCACCTCACCGGTGGCCGGGTCGTCGACCGGCATGGTCTGGCCGCCCGCCGCGTCGGACCACGACCCGGCGATGTAGAGCTGCTTGGGCACCGCGGCGAGGACCTCGGCGGCCGAGGGGTACGAGGGGGTGGACATAGGGGCAATCTCCTATCGGACCGCCGCCGGCCCGAGGGGTTCGGACCGGCGGACGGATCGGGCTCCCGTGGGTGGTGTGCGGTGCGCGTCAGGAGTCCGCTGTTCCGGCGCTGACGGCGGCGGACCAGGCGCGCAGACCCTCGTCGATCGCCGCTTCGTCGACGACGAGGGCGGGGATCATCCGGACCACATGGTTCCAGGCGCCGCACAGGAGCAGCAACAGCCCTTCGTCCACGGCGGCGCGCTGCACCCGGGCCGCGGTCGCCGGGTCCGGCTCGCCGTCAGCGGTGACGAACTCGCTGGCCAGCATGAGGCCGAGGCCGCGCACATCGCCGATGGCGGGGGTCTTGGCGGCCACGTCCTCCAGACCGCTGCGCAGCCGTGCCCCCATGGCCTCGGCGTTGGCCACGAGGTTCTCCTCGCGGACCACGTCGAGGGTGGCGGCGGCCGCGGCGCAGGCCACGGCGTTGGCGCCGTAGGTGCCGCCCTGCGAGCCGGGCCATGCCTTGCTCATCAGCTCCTCGGAGGCGGCGATGCCGGACAGCGGGAAGCCGCTGGCCAGCCCCTTGGCGGTGACCAGGATGTCGGGGCGGATGCCGAAGTGGTCATGGCCCCAGAACCGTCCGGTGCGGCCCACCCCGGTCTGCACCTCGTCCAGGATCAGCAGGAAGCCATGGCGGTCGGCCCGCTCCCGCAGGCCCTGGAGGAAGCCCTCGGTGGCGGGCACATAGCCGCCCTCGCCGAGCACCGGTTCGACGATGATCGCGGCGGTGTCGTCGGGCGGGGAGATGGTCTGTAGGACGTAGTCCAGCTCCCGCAGGGCGAACCGGGTCGCGGTCTCCTCGTCCCAGCCGTACCGGTAGGCCGTGGGGAACGGGGTCACCACGACACCGCTCATCAGGGGCGAGAAGCCGGAGCGGAAGCGGGTGCCGGAGGTGGTCATGGAGGCCGCGGCCACGGTGCGGCCGTGGAATCCGCCGTGGCAGACCAGGACGTTGGGCCGGCCGGTGGCCTGGCGGGCCAGGCGCAGGGCCGACTCCACGGCCTCGCTGCCGGAGTTGCTGAAGAACAGACTGTCGAGGCCCGTGGGAAGCACCTCGCCCAGCTTCTCGACCAGCCGCCGCAGCGGCGGGTGCATCACGGTCGTGTACTGGCCGTGGATGAGGGTGCCCACCTGCTCCTGGGCGGCGGCGACGACCCGCGGATGGCAGTGCCCGGTGCTGGTGACGCCGATGCCCGCGGTGAAGTCGAGGTATCGCCGCCCGTCCTCGCCGTCGATGTAGGCGCCCTCTCCGCGGACGGCGACCACCGGAGTGGCTTGACGGAGCTGCGGCGACAGATTGGTCATGTTCTCTCCCACACCCACGGGTCGGCGATGCGCTCGGACACTTCGAGGGTGAGGGGGCGGACCCGGTCAGGACAATGATCACTGTGTCGCGGGGTGGTGATCGCTATGGACGATCTGTCAACGACCTCGAGGACGGGTCCTGTCAAGAGACCGACCGGGATCGTGGTTGCGCCCGGCGCGCGGGCTTGCCAGAGTGAGCGGCATGAACGGCTTCGGCGGCACCGCGTACGACGCTGCCGGACGGCCGCCGGCCCGCCCCTCGGAGCCCCCGCGGATCCCGGGGCGTCCGCCGCTCAGCCTCGCCGAGGTGCTGCGGCTTCCGGTGCTGGCCGCCGGGGCGCCGGAGGTGGTCTCCGGCCACGGGCAGCTGGCCCGGCCGGTCCGCTGGGTCCACATCACCGAGCTGCTCGACCCGGCGTCCTTCCTCAAGGGCGGGGAGCTGGTGCTGACCACCGGGATGCCGCTGCCCGAGGACCCGGCGCTGGTCCGCCGGTATGTCGACGAGCTCGCGGACGTCGGCGCCGCCGGTCTGGTCATCGAGCTGGTGCGGCGCTACCACCGGCCGCCCTCGGAGCTGGTACGGGCCTGTCTGGCGCGGGACTTCCCGCTCGTCCTGCTCTCGCGGACGGTGAACTTCGTGGAGGTCACCCAGGTGCTCCACTCCCTGATCGTCGGCAGCCAGGTGGAGAGCCTGCGCCGGGCCCAGGACGTCCATGACACCTTCACCGCGCTGACCCTGCGGGGCGCCGGGCCCGAGGAGGTGGTGGACATGGCGGCCGAGATGAGCGGGCACCCCGTGGTGCTGGAGAACCTGGTGCACCAGGCCGTCATCTGCGGGTCGCCGGGGCGCGGGGTGGAGGGGGCGCTGTCCGGCTGGGAGCGGCGCTCGCGCGCCACGCCCTCGCCCGACCGGACCGGGCTGAGCGGCCCGGAGGACTGGCTGGTGACCGCGGTGGAGTACCGGGGCGAGCGATGGGGGCGGCTGCTGATGCTCCCGGACGGGGCCCGGGACCCGGCGGTCGGCCCCGAGGACGCGATGGTCCTGGAGCGCACCGCCACGGCCCTGACCATCGCCCGGCTCACCCATCACACCCGCTGGGAGCGGCGGGCCCAGCGCACCCTGCTGCTGGACCTGGTGGAGCAGCGCTGCCGGTCCAAGGGCGAGGCCCGGGCCAGGGCCGAGGCGCTGGGCGTGCCGGTCGCGGGCCGCCGGCTGATGGTGACGCTGGTCAGCCCCGGCCCCGGCGCCGGGGAGACGACCGAGCTGGAGGACCGGCTGACGGACGAGCTGGGGGCGGCCGGGGCCGCCGTACTGGTCGGCGCGGTGCCCGGTGACCACATAGGGGTGCTGCTGGCCCTGCCGGCCGCCACGCCGTGGCGGCCGCTGGTGGAGCGGCTGAGCCGGTCGGTGCGGGAGTCCCGGCCGGACGCCGTGATCAGCGTCGGCTCCGAGGTGTCGGACCTGTCGCAGACCGCCCGGTCGTTCCAGCAGGCGGCGCGGGTCGCGGACGCCGCCGTTCCGGGGACGCCGGACAAGGCGTTCCACGAGCTGTCCGACATCGGGCTGCGGCAGTTGCTGTACGCGCTGCGCGGCGATGTGCGGCTCCAGGAGTTCGTGGAGCGGCAGTTGGGCCGGCTGGTGGACTACGACGAGCGGCACGGCACCGATCTGCTGCCGGTGCTGCACACGTTCCTGGACGCGGCGGGCAACAAGACGGTGGCCGCCAAGCGCGCGAATCTGTCCCGGCAGGCGTTCTACCAGCGGCTGCACTCGGTGGAGCGGGTGCTGGGCTGCGATCTGGAGTCGGGTGAGCAGCGCACCCAGCTCCATGTGGCGCTCACCGCCTTCCGTCTGCTGCGGCTGTCCCGGGGCCCGGCCCCGTCCTGAGACGGCGACGCGCCACGGCCGGCCCGGATCGAATCCGGGCCGGCCGTGGCGCGTCCGTGGACCTCCGCGGCGCGGGGGTCATTTGATGAAGTCGTCGACGACCTTTGGCGGCCAGCAGCCGACGTTGAGTACGCCGATCGAGTAGGCGCGGGAGACGAGGGCCGCACGGTTGGGCACCCGCAGCTTCCGCAGCAGCCGAGTCACGTGGTACTCGACACCCTGCCGGCTGAGGTAGAGCCGGGAGGCCAGCGGGATGGTGGAGAGCCCCGCGGCGATGCCCTCCAGGATGCGCGCCTCGGTCTCGGTGAGGAGCTTCTTGCGGTTGGTGACCATCTCCACCTCCTCGCCACCCGCCGTGGGACGCATCACCACGAGGATCGAGGCCACATGGGCGGTGCCCTCGCGCACCGCCACGGCGGTGAGCCCGCTGGTGAAGGCGGCCCCCTCGGCCCCGATGGCCACCACATGGGTGGTGAACCGGTGACGGGAGCCGTCGAGGAGCCGGGTGAACTGCCGCTTCAGCGCCTGCCGGACGCTGGGGTGGACAAGGTCACAGAAGTCACGGCCGCATACGTCCGAGGAGGCGTCGTCGAACTGCCGGAAGAATTCCCGGTTCGCCTGCTGGACGATGAGCGACGGGTCGAGACAGACGACACACGCCCCTGGCTGATCGAACTGGCGCAATAGATCCGTGTACTCGGTCTGCTCGTGTCCAAGCTCGTGGGGGGTTGGCCGAGCCGAATCCGATAGTAAAGGCAATGCCAAGGGACTGCCATCCCTTCCTAATTCTCAGTATTCGGAATTGAATACCAATATTCAATTCCGAATGTTCATTTCAGAATTGAGACTAGGGATCTGCGGGTACTGAAGTCAACGTCAACAGGGGTGGGGCCACCCAATCCCGTGGTGGGGTGCCCCGAAGGTTCGGTCCGCACCCCACCCCTTCGGTGGGCCGGTACGGTCGGTTCACGAATCCTCGTCAAACAGCGTCCAATTATCGCCGTTAACGCTCCGTTCACGAATGCATGCGAGGCAGCAGCTCGATGAGCTCGCGCCGGCCGGAGACGCCCAGCTTGCGATAGGAACTCGTCAGATGCTTCTCGATGGCGCGGGAGCTCACCCCCAACTCGGCCGCGACCTCCTGGTTGGTCAGACCGCGTCCGACGAGAGAGGTCACGGTGCGTTCGGTACGGGTGAGGGTCGCCTCCGGCGGGGCGGCCGCCGCACCGCTGCCGTCCGCCGCGCGGATCCGCTCGACCAGCCGTGGCACCCCGCACGCCGAGGCCAGCGCCGCGGCCTCCCGGAGTACCGCCGCCGCCTCGCCGCATCCCGGCCTCAGCCGCTTGCCCAGCAGCAGCAGCGTGCGGGCGAGTTCCAGTTCATTGGCCGAGGCACGCAGCACATCGACCGATTCGCGCAGCAGCCGCATCCCCTGGTCACCGTCGATCAACCGGGCCTTCACCCGCAGCGCGCGGCCGAGCGCCACGGGGGCGCCCCATTCGGTCGCCCGCAGCAGTTCCTCCTCGGCCAGCGCCCCGGCCGCGTGGGGGTCGCCGACCCGCCGGTGGAGGTCGGCCGCCCAGGGCCGCCAGGAGAAGAGCACGGGATTGCGCCAGCCCGAAGCCTCCAGCTGCCGACCGCAGGCCAGGAGGGTTTCCAGGGCGCTGGACCAGCGACCCTGCTCGGCGTCCTGTGCCGCCTTGACGAATTGCAGCGCCGCGGTCAGGGCCAGGCTCGAGGAGCGGCGCCGCCCGGGGCCGTCCAGAATCCGCTCGATCAGCGCGGAGTCCTGGAGGTCCAGGGCGACGCGGGTGAGGGCGAGGGTGGAGACGATCCCGGCCTCCTGCCAGTGCACCTCGGCCAGCCGCACGGCGCGCTCGGCGTACTCACGTGCCTGGGCGACGCGGCCGCGGGCGCTGAGCACCATGGCCTGCTGAACGTTGACGAGCGCGTCCACGACCGTGCCGCCCTGCCGCCGCGTCTGCTGCTCCATCGCCAGCCAGGAGCTGATCCCCCGTACCGAATCGGCCGCCACCAGCCCGATCACCACCAGCGGCAGCGGGGTGTGGACCTGGTCGGAGGTGGCCGGTTCGCGCTCCAGGATGCGATTGGCCAGCCGGGAGACCTCGGCCGCGGGCCATCGGGCGGTGAGCACCGCCGCGTTGAGCAGCACCGCCGTCAGCTCGCGCTCGGCGGAGGTGAGCAGCGGCGGCTCCGCCCCCAGCACGGACAGCCGCTCGACCGCCGCGGCCAGCTCCGCCGGGTCCTCGTGTCCGGCGTGCCGCAGCCGCGCCTCGAGCCGCAGCGCCACATCGCGCGCCGTGCCCTCCAGCGAGGCGGCGGGCCCCAGATCCTCGGCGACCTGGTGCAGCAGATCGATGACCGACGGGGGCCCCAGGCCCACGATGGTGGGCGAGATCCGCAGGGCCGCGGCGGCCCGGAGCCTGGCCGTGGTCAGCAGGGGGATCGCCTGGGAGATATGGCGTTCACAGGCGGCCGGGTCGAAGCCGCGCTCCGCGGTGGCCAGATCGATCAGCAGCCGGGCCCGGCCCTCCCCGGTCAGCGAGCCGTCCAGGAGGGCGCGGCGCAGATAGCGGGCGGCGGTGCGGGGCGCGCCGCGGCGCAGCGCGGTGTCCGCCGCGGCCCGCAACACCTCCACCGCCCAGGGGTGGTCGGAGCTGGTGACGGCCAAGAGCTGGGCGGCGACGAGTTCGGCGGGGCGTCCGTTGTGGTACATCAGCGCCGCCGCGGCGTCGTGCAGCCGCTCCCGTTCGGCCACCGTCATCGAGGACTCGACCGCGTCCTGCACCACCCGGTGGAGAAAGCGCGGCTCCTGCTCGGCGGCGACCAGCCCCAGCTGGTGGAGGTCGCGCAGCGCGGCCAGGAAGCCGATCGGGTCCAGCCCGGCCAGCCGGCCCAGCAGATCCGGCTCGGCCTGGTCGCCGAGGACCGCGATGGCGGCGGCCAGGTCGCGCGGGGGCCGGGGCTGGGCGCGCAGGGAGCTGGCCAGCCGCTCGCGGAGCTGGGCGGGGCGCAGGGAGCGGGCCGTCTCGGCATGCTCGGCGGTGGGCCGGTGGCCGCGCATGGCCAGGTCCGCCAGCACCGACTTCAGGAACAGCGGGTTGCCCGCGGAGCTCTCGTGGCAGGCGCGGGCGAACTCCTCGTCCCCCGGCACGCCGAACTGCTCGAGGATCACTTCCTTGGTGGCGCCGAGCGACAGCGGCGCGGGGCGCAGCACCCGCCGCGCCGCCTCGACGATCTCCCCCAGCAGTGGGTCCCCGGGGCGCCGGTAGCCGTCCCGCAGGGAGCAGACGAGCACGGCGCGCAGCCCGTGCAGCCGCTTGACGAGAAAGGCGAGCCAGCGCAGCGAGGGGGTGTCGACCCACTGAAGATCGTCCACGAGGATGAGCAGCGGGCGCTCGGCACCGGCGGTGGCCAGCACCGAGCGCAGGCCGTACAGCGCCTCCTCGGGGATGGTGACGGCCCCGTTCTCGTCGAGCGGCGGGGCGTCGTCGGAGAAGACCGTCCGGCAGAGGTCGACCCCTGCCTCGATGCGCTGCCCGCGGAGGTCTTCCGGGACGCCGGTGAGCAGACTGTCGAAGAGCTGGCGGACCACGCCGAGGTCGAAGTCCTGCTCCATCGGCGCGGCGTTGGCGCGCAGGACCCTGATCTTCTCGCCCTCGGCGAGCATCGGCAGCTGGTGCAGCAGCGCGGTCCGGCCGGTGCCCAGGGGGCCGGTGAGCAACACCAGTGACGAGTCCCCCGCCGCCGCGGCCCGCAGGGCCTCCGCGACCTGCGCCAGCTCGGCCTCCCGTTCAAGCAACATCGATTCCCCCTCCTTGCGCCGCCCGCAGCAACTCGATCAGCTCCGCGCGACCGCCGATCCCCAGCTTTCGGTACGCACCGCTGAGCCTCAGCTCCACGGTGCGTCTGCTAACGGAGAGGGTCTCGGCTATCTCCCGGTTGCCATGGCCGAGTCCGACGAGGGAGGCGGTGCGCTGCTCCGGCTCGGTCAGCGTCGCCCACGCCGGATGCGGGACGCGTCCGCGGACGGCGGAGGGCCCCGTCCGCTCGGACAGTTCGCGCACCTTCGCGACCAGCTTGCTGGAGGGCCGGTGGGCGATGACGAAGGTGAACAGCTCGGCCACCAGGGGGGCCGCGGCGCGCGGGTTCCCGGTGTCGAGTTCGGCCGTGGCAAGCTCCATCAGGGCCCCCGCGTAGGCGAGCCGGGCCGGGGTGGAGCGCAGGGTGGCCACCGCCTCGCGGAGCCGCTCGACCCGCCCCTCCCGGGCCACCCGTCCGGCGCCCAGCTGGGCCCAGCCGAGCGTGTTGGGGGCACCCCACAACCGGGCCAGCGCGAGCTCCTCGTCGGCGAGCCGCCGTGCCTCCTCGTGGTCGCCGAGGGCGTCGTGGACCCGGGCGGCCATCGAACGCCACGGCATCAGGGCGGGGTTGATCCGCCCGCGGCCCAACTGCCATCTGCCGGTGGCCCGGAACAGCTCCACCGCCTCGGGCGGCCGGTCGTCCTTGACGGCGACCAGCGCCCTGGCGAAGAGCAGGTAGCCCCAGGAGGCGCCCTCGCGCGACTCGGCGGGGGCGGAGGCGGCCGCGAGCACACCGGCCTGGCCGAGATCGCCGTTCTCCAGGGCGATGAGGATCCGGACGGCCAGCAGATACGGGATGGTGTGGCGGTGCCAGAGGGAGCGGGGCAGCGACCGCTCGGCGGCGGCCACGTCCCGTTCGGCCATGTCGAGCCGGCCGCGCCGCAGGTTCAGCTCGCCGCGGACGGCCAGGGCCTGGGCGGCGGCCGCGCGGGCGTGCCGCCTGCGCAGGTCGGTGTGGAGGATGTCCAGCCGGACCTCGGCCTCGTCCAGGTCGTCGGTCAGCAGCAGGGTCCGGGCGGCGGCGAGCCGGGGCAGGATCAGGGCGCCCGCGCCGCCGTCCAGGGTGAAGACCCGGTGGGCCAGCGCCCGGGCGGTGGGCAGGTCCGCCCCGCGCAGCGCCAGCCGCCAGGCGCGCGCCGCGGCCTGCGCCGGGCAGGTGGGGTCGTCGGGCAGCGGCGGTATCCCGTCCGGGATCAGATCGGTGTCGTCCTGCCCGTCGGACTCGGTGAGCCAGAACAGCCCGGCCAGCGCCCCCCGTTCCTCGCCGTCGATCGAGGGCAGCACGTCGACGATCGCGCGGCGCAGCGCCTTGTCGTCGCCGCGGGAGAGCCCGAGGTCGGCGGCGCGCGCCCGGGTCCGGCCGGGCCCGCCGTCGCCGGTGCGGATGATCTCCGCCAGCCGGCGGCCGGCGGCCTCGGGGGCGGCGAGCACTTCGATGGCGGCGAGTTCGATGCCCAGTTGCGCGCGCGGCACCGGGTCCAGCGGCTCCTCCAGCGCCCGCGACAGACAGGCGATGGCCTGGGCGGTCCGGCCCGCGCGCAGCGCGGCGGCGCAGGTGCGGCGCAGCACGGGGATCACCCAGGGCTCGTCGACCGGGCGGGCGGCGAGCAGCAGCCGGGCGATGTCCTCGTCGGCCACGGCCGCCCGGTAGGCCAGCTCGGCGGCGCGGGCGTGGAGTTCGGCCCGCTCGTCACCGGGCATCTCGGCGAGGATCCAGCTGCGCGCCTCGGGCCGGCTCAGCCGGAGCCCGGTTCCGGAGGCGATGGCGAGCCCGCTCTCCTGGAGCACTTCGGGCAGGCCGGGCTCGCTCGCGGCGCGGGGGCCGGCGAGCGCGAACAGCAGGGACAGATCCAGCAGATCGCCGCAGACGGCGAGCGCGCGGACGAGCGCGACGGCCGTGTCGGACAGCCCCCCGAGCACGCGGAGGGCGTGTTCACCGCCCACGGCCTCGGTGATGGTGGTCAGTTCCGGCACGCGCCCGGCGACCGGCGGGTAGCCGTGTTTGGTGAAGCGGCGCAGTGCCTCGGACAGCACCTCGGGGTTGCCCGCGCTCGCCTCCAGGGCCGCGGAGATGAAGGCGTGGTCGCCGGGGCGGCCGCAGATCAGCGCGACCGTGGCGGCCACGTCGCGCGGGGCGAGCGGGGCCAGTTCGCATTCGAGGGTGATCACCTGCTGCGGCGCGGTGGACAGGGGGCACGCGCCGGGGCGGAGCCGGCCGGTGCCGCTCAGCAGGAGGACGATCAGGGCGTCGGGCAGCCGCCGGATGAGCGCCCCGAACCAGCGCACCGAGGCCGGGTCCAGCCATTCCACATCGTCGACGGCCAGCAGTGTGGGCCGCTCTCTGGCGGTCCGCAGCAACTCGGTCAGGCCCGGTAAGCGGCTCTCGGGCCCCTGCCCGGTCAGGGCCTTCATCGAGCCGTCGGTGAGTCCGTCCATCGGGGCCAGCAGCTGTCCCACCACGCCGTAGCGCACATCGCGCTCGCCGGGGGTCGCCTTGGCGCGCAGCACCCGGAAGCCCTGGTCCTCGGCCAGCCTGGCGGCGAGGTTCAGCAGGCGGCTCTGTCCGTAACCGGGCCGGCCGATCAGTGTCACCACCGAGGAACGGCCCCGGCCCAGGTCGGCGACGGTCTGGGCAAGCATGGCCTGCTCTCGTTCACGGCCGGGGAACGGGAGCCCGTTGAGCTGCATGGTGTGACTATATGCCTGGGATGGGTCGTGCCCCTGTCATCGAACCGCCGTGCGCGCGTCAGCGCCGGCCGCGTGAGGCGAAGACCCAGGCGGGGGCCTGTGGATCGGGAAGTCGCGGCGTGTTCAGCACCGAGGCCAGCTCCCCGCGCTGACCGACACTCAGCTTCCGGTAGACGCTGGTGAGATGGGTCTCAACGGTCCGTACGGTGACGAACAGCGACTCGGCGATCTCGCGGTTGCCCGCCCCGCGCGAGGCCATCTGGGCCACCTTGCGCTCGGTGCCGGTGAGCAGATCGACCGGTGAGGCGGTGATCTCGCGCATCCGGCCGCCCGCGGCCACCAGCCGGCTGCGGGCGTCCCTGGCGAGCGCGAGCGCGCCGCAGCCCTGCGCGAGGTCGACGGCCGAGCGCAGCCGCTCCCGGGCCTCGCGCGGCCGCCCCGCGTCCAGCAGCGCCCCGCCGAGCAGAAACTCGGCCCGGGCGTACTCGGAGCGGGCGGGCGACCCGGAGAAGTGCTCGACCGCCTCGGTGAGCTGGGCGATGCCCTCCTCGCCGGCGGTGGTCACCCCGCGGGCGAGGGCGGCGAGTCCGAGCGCGCGCGGGGTGCTCCAGCGGCGGGCCAGCTCGGCGCCGTGCTCGACCAGGTCCCGCGCCTCGTCCGCCCGCTTCTCCGCCGCGAGCAGGCAGGCCGCCTCGGCCCACCAGGGCAGGAACACCGGGTTGGCGAAGCCGGACTCCTCCAGCGAGGCGCCGCAGTCGAGCAGCAGCCGCAGCGCGGTGGCGCTGTCGCCGAGCGCCCAGCGGGCCCGGGCGCGGGCCATGAGATACGAGTGGTACTCCATGACGAACCCGTCCAGGTTCGGCCGGGTGACGGCGGCCAGCAGCTCCTCGGCCCGCTCCGGTTCGCCCCGGTCGATCAGGATCGTGGCCAGCGCGGTCTGCGGCATGGTCACATTGGCGCTCCAGCGCTCCTCGCCGATGATCTCGACGGCGGTCTGGGCGTCGGCGAGGGCGTCCGGGATCGCGCCGACGCCGTGCAGCAGTTGGGCGCGGTAGGACAGGGTGATCACATACGACCACACCGCGGCGTTGTCCTGGCCGTGGCGCAGCGCGTGCTCCAGGGCCTCCATCGACTCCTCGATCTCGTCGGCCAGGCCGAGGGTGAACGCGGAGAAGAGCAGTGACCAGTTGTCGAGCCGGTCCGCGGAGCTCAGCGCGCGGCGGGCCTGCCCCACCGCCCGCTGCACCGAGCGGCCCTCCATCGCGGACAGGACCGTCATTATGGCGAGCATCTGGCGCTGGGCGGGGGTGTCCCCGGCGGGTTCGGGAATCCGCGCGAAGCGCTCCCGGACCGTGTGGATCGTGGCCTTCTCGTCGGATCCGCTGATCAGCAGCGTCGATTGGACGAGGGTGCGCAGTTCGCGGTCGCGCGGATCGGGGTCGGGCCCCAGCTCGGCCTCGAGCTCGTCGAGCACCTCGCTGAGCACCCGTACGGCGGCCGGTGACTGCTGGACGGTGAGGCAGGTGAGGCCGAACTGCACGGCGATGGGCGCCTTGGTGCGGATGTCGGTGGCCAGCGTGAGCGCCCGCTTGAGCAGGCGGACGGCCTCGGCGGGGTTGATCTCCGCGAGCGCCTTGGCGAGCGGGACATGGGCCGACAGGCTGTCCGGCTCCGCCTCCAGGACCCGGTAGAGATAGCGGGCGGCGGCCTCCGGGGCGCCGCGGTGCTCGGCCTGGGCGGCGGCCTCCCGGAGCACCCAGCCCATCCACGGCTGGGGGGTGCCGGGCACCAGCAGCACCTGGTTGGCGACCTCCTCGGCGGGCCGTCCGGCGTCGCTCAGCAGCAGGGCCGCCCTGGCGCGCAGTTCGGCCAGCCGCTCCTCCCCCGCGGCCTCCAGCACCGCGGAGCGCAGCACGTCATGGGCCAGGTCCGCCCGGTCCGGCGCCATCACCTCGGCCTCGCGCAGCTGCTCCACGGCCTCGGAGACGCGGGCGGCGGGCACTCCGGCCAGCGCGCCGATGTGCTCCGCGTCCTCCTCGCCGAGCACCGCGATGGCGGTGGCCACGTCCCGGACCCAGTCGGGCCGGGCGTCGAAGAGGGCACGCACGGACAGGGCGACCACGTAGCTCCCGACCTCGGCGATCTCGCGGATGCCGCTCTCGTCGGGCGCCACGCCCTTGGCCCGCAGCTCGCGCAACAGCCGGGTGACGGTCAGCGGGTTGCCGCCGCAGACGGCGGCGGCGCGCTCGGCGAAGGAGGGGGCGACGGGGCCGGCGAAGACCTGGTGGGCCATTTCGGCCACCTCGGCGTCGGTCAGCGGGTCGAGGCGGATCACCGCGGAACGCGGCTGGGCGAGGATGTCCGCAAGGGCCGCGGGGGCGACCGGTTCCACCTCGCTGCGCTGGGCGAGCACGACCAGCAGCGGCAGCTGGTCGGCCCGGCGCAGCAGGAAGTCGATCCAGCGCAGGGAGCGCTCGTCGCACCAGTGCACATCGTCCAGGACGAGCACGAGGGGGCCCTGGGTCATCAGGTTGGCGGCGAGCCAGTACAGGCCGTGCAGCACCGGGTAGACGCTGGCGGCCGTGGGCGGCCCCTCCTCGCCGGGGCGGGGGCTGAGCGCGGGGAGGGCGCGGCGGGCGCTGCCGCGCAGCAGCGGGGAGTCCTGGGCGTCCTCGGCCGAGAGCCCGAGGCTTCCGAAGAGTGCGCGCACCCCGCCGTATCCGGCGCCGGCCACCACTTCACCGCAGGCGCCGTGCAGCACGGTCATCTTCCGGCAGGCGTCGCTGTCGAGGAAGGCGCGCAGCAGGCTCGTCTTGCCGATCCCGGCCGGACCGGACAGGACCACCAGACCGGAGCGGGCGCTGTGGGCGGCCTCCGCGTGGGCGGTCAACGCGGCGAGTTCGGCGGTGCGCCCGACCAGCGCGCCGGGTAAACCGGAATCCGTTTTCCGGTCCACCACGCAGCCTCCTCGAGCCACAAAATACGAAGAATTATCGGAAAAGTGTGCTGCTGCCGCGATCAGCAGGCTACACGAGCGCAATGACGGCGATCAATCTCGATCAATCGTCAAGCAGAAGCCCGGAGACGGAAGGCGTGGTGAGGGCCTTCACCATTCCGTCTCCGGGCCTTTCGGTATCACTGTGTGGGTACGAGGCGTGAAGTCGTCTATGGCATCTCCCTTCGTCGGCGAACGATCACGGGGTCGTTCGGGCCGCCGCCAGGGCGGCCTCCAGGACGACGGCAGGCGGGTGGAGCTCGAACCAGACGACCTTGCCGGCCGCCGTGCAGGTGGATCCCCAGCAGCGGGAGAGCAGATCCAGCAGGTGGAGTCCGCGCCCGCTCTCGTCATCGCCGCACGCCCGGCGCACCCGGGGCTGCCCGGGGTCCTCGTCCGCCACCTCGCAGCGGAAGGCGCGGTCGACGGAGCACAGCGAGAGCGTCAGGCGGATGGGTCCGCCCGCGTGCCGCAAAGCATTGGTGACCAGCTCGCTGACGAGCAGTGCCGCGTCGTCGGCGAAGTCGTGCAGCGTCCACGCCGACAGCTGGGCGAGCGCCAGCCGCCGGGCCGTCGGCACCGAGGACGGCTCGGAGGGGAGCAGCCAGGACGTCCCGCCGCTGGTGGCCGGGGGCCGCGTGTCAGGGCGGCGCTCGGTGCTCATCGGGGAGCCGTGCGCGGGGGTGAGGGTGGCGGCGTTCATGCTGACGGGTCGGGGCTGGTCCGGGGGGCGGGGATGGCACGCCCGTCGGGAAGGATCTCACCCGTGTCCGCGAAGATCACCACGCCGTTGCAGAGCAGGCTCCATCCCTGCTCGGGGTGGGAGGCCACCGAGCGCGCCGAATCGTGATCCGGTGCGTCGGCGGGAGGACATTGGGGTTGATGGAGGCACATGGTCCGAACCTTCGATCTTCCGCCATAGGAGGCGGCGGAACTCACCGAGACCACCATCCTGGTCCTGCGCGGCCGGACGCGGCGAGGGGAGATCTCCCCGCATCGGTACCCGTCCCGTTCCCCTCCCCCGCCGGGTGGTCACGGCCGGGCGGCCGCCACTCACCCTCGGTGACCCCGGCCCGGCGCCCGCCCGGGGTGCATGCGGCGGCCCCCGGCCCGGGCATAGCCTGGAAACAGGGCTTCGGGTCCGCGCGGGCACAGGTCCCGCCCGCCCGAGGCCGGTGCGAGGCATCGATGGGTGCGGTGGCGACAGGCGCCCCGACCGGGCGGCAGACAGTGAGGCTGCCGGCCGAGGTGACGAGTTTCGTGGGACGTCGGCACGAGGCGGCCGAGGTCAAGCGGATGCTGTCCGCGTCCCGCCTGGTCACCCTCATCGGGGTCGGCGGGGTCGGGAAGACCCGGCTGGCGCTGCGGGTCGCGGACGAGGCGCGCCGCGCCTTCCCCGACGGGGTCTGGCTGGCCGAACTCGCCGATCTGGACAACCCCACGCTGCTCGCCCAGGGAGTCACCGAGGCGCTGGAGATACGCGACCACTCCTCCCGCCCGGCGATGGATATCCTCGTCGACCATCTGCGGGACCGGCAGGCCCTGATCGTCCTCGACAACTGCGAACACCTGCTGGAGGAGTGCGCCCGGCTCGCCGACCGGCTGCTGCGCGCGGCCCCCCGGCTGCGGCTGCTGGCCACCAGCCGTCAGGCGCTGGGCACCGCCGGTGAGCAGAGCCTGGCCGTGCCCACCCTGGGGCTGCCGGACCCCGGGGGGCCGCGGCCGTCGCTGGCGACGCTCGCCCGGTGGGACGCGGTACGGCTGTTCGTCGAGCGGGCCGCGGCCATCGTGCCCGGGTTCGAGCTCAGCGAGGACAACCGGGACGAGGTGGAGCTGATCTGCCGCCGGCTCGACGGCATCCCGCTGGGCATCGAGCTCGCGGTCGTACGGCTGCGTGCCCTGTCCGTCCAGCAGCTGCTGGACCGGCTCGACGACCGGTTCCGGCTGCTCACCACCGGCTCCCGCACGGTCCTCCCCCGCCACCAGACGCTGCGGGCGCTGATCGACTGGAGCTATGAGCTGTGCACCGAGCGGGAGCGGCTGCTGTGGGCCCGGGTCTCGGTGTTCGCCGGAAGCCTGGACCTGGAGGCGGCCGAGGCGGTCTGCTCGGACGAGGGCATCGACCGCGCGGAGATCCTGGACCTGGTGACCGAGCTGGTGGACAAGTCGGTGCTGCTCAGGGAGGAGCACCCGACGGCGGTGCGCTACCGGATGCTGGACACGCTGCGCCAGTACGGCCGTGAGCGGCTGGCCGCCTCCGGGGAGGAGGCCGTACGGCTGCGGCGCCACCGCGACTACTACCGCGGGCTCGCCGCGGACGCGCGGGCGGCGCTCTTCGGACCGGCCCAGGTGCAGTGGTTCACCCGGCTCCACCTGGAGCACGCCAATCTGCGCACCGCCCTGGAGGGCTGCCTGGCCGAGTCCGAGCAGACCGTATGCGGCCTCGACATGGCCGCCGATCTGCTCTACCACTGGATCACCAGCTACTACCTCGGCGAGGGCCGCCGCTGGCTGGACCAGGCCCTCGCGCTGTGCACCGAACCCGACGGGTCACGGGCACGGGCCCTGTGGACCAACAGCTGGCTGGCCGTCATCCAGTCCGACACCGACGCCGCCGCGGCCATGCTCGAGGAGAGCCGGTCCCTCGGCACCCGGCTGGACCTGGCGCCGGTGCTCGCCTACGCCGCGCTCTACTCCGGCATGGTCGCCATGTACCGGGGCGAGACCCGGTCCGCGATCGCCCTCTACGAGGAGGCCGTGGCCCGCCATCGCGCGACCGGCGATCCGGTGGGGCTGGCGCTGGCGCTCATCCGGCTCTCGCTCGCCCACTCCTTCATCGGCGACTCGCCGCGCGCGATCGCCCTGGGCGAGGAGTCGCTCGAGGTGTGCGACGCGTACGGGGAGGGCTGGCACCGGGCCTACACGATGATGGCGCTCGGCGTGGACGTCTGGCGCCAGGGCGACACCGCCAGGGCGGCCGCCCTGGAGAAGGAGAGCCTCACGTTCAACCGCTCGCTGGACGACCCGCTGGGCGTCGGGGTCAACCTCGAGGTGCTGGCCTGGATCGCGGCCACCGAACAGGACCACTCACGGGCGGCCCGGCTGCTCGGCGCCCTGAGGACCCTCTGGCACGCCATCGGCGCCCCGCTCTCCGGCTACGGGCACCTCGTCCACTACCACGAGGAGTGCGAGGCCGCGGTGCGGCGGGCCCTGGGCAAAGCGGCCTTCAACGCGGCGTGCAAACAGGGCGCCCGGCTGTCCTACGCCGAGGCGCTGGAGTACGCGCTGGAGGACGAACTGCCCAGCGGCGAGGCGGCGGGCGGGCGGCCGTCGCCGCTGACGCCCCGGGAGTCCGAAATCGCGCGGCTGGTCGCGCAGGGGCTCAGCAACAAGGAGATCGCCTCGTCCCTGGTCATCGCCCAGCGCACGGCCGAGGGCCATATTGAGCACATTTTGAGCAAGCTGGGTTTCACCTCGCGTGCGCAGGTGGCGGTCTGGGTAGCGGAACAGCACCGCACCACCGAGGCCGATGGCGAACGCCCGCCGGAGGATACGGTCTGAAGGCCGTGCCGACATTCTCAAGGGGCAAGGGGCGGAATTCTATTCGAGACCGGAGCAGGTGTCCCGGAAGTTTTCACAACCCCCACGAAAATCCTCGCCCGCCCCGGCTTCGAGAGATCATGCGTCAGGCTCGAGGGACGAGCCGCAACGGCCGTGTCAGTGCGTCGACGCGGCTCATGCGACCGAGGAGGTCCCGCCGTGACTGTTGCCGCAGTCGGCAATACCGGTGATGCCATGGAGCTTTTCCGTGGCACCGCCCACAGCCCGTCGTTCTTCGCGCTCAACCGCGCCGGGGTCACGGGTGGCGGACAGGAGCTCGTGGACTTCTGCATCCCCTGCAATCCGTACTTCCCCACCCCCGCGATGTTCGCCGTGATGGCGGTGAGGCTGCGGGACATCCTCACCTACTACCCGAGCTCCGCGGAGACCATCACCGCCGAACTGGCCGATGTGCTCGGGCTACAGCCGCAGACCATGGCGATGGGCAACGGCTCGACCGAGCTCATCACCTGGATCGACCACCTGCTGGTGAAGGAAAGCCTGGCGGTGCCGATTCCCACCTTCGGCCGCTGGACCGACCAGCCGATGGAGACCGGCAAACGGGTCGATATGTTCCAGCTCCCGGAAATGAGCGGATTCGCACTCGACCCCAACGCCTTCGTCAACTTCGTACGCTCCCGGGGCTCCCGGGTCGCCGTCATCTGCAATCCCAACAACCCCGACGGCGGGCTGGTGTCCCGCCAGGCCCTCATCGGCATCATGGACGCCCTGGCCGACCTCGATCTGATCGTGATCGACGAGTCCTTCCTGGAGTTCGCGGACGCCGAGGCGTATCCCAGCGTCGTGGACGAGGCCATCCTGCGCCCGAATGTGATCGTGCTGCGCAGCCTCGGCAAGAACTTCGGGCTCCACGGGGTCCGCTTCGGCTATCTGGTGGCCAATCCGTCGCTCGCCGTGCAGATCCGCTCCCGGCTGCCGAAGTGGAACCTCAACTCCTTCGCCGAGGTCATCGTCTTCATGCTGAAGCGGTACCGGCAGGAGTACGTGGAGAGCCTGCGCATGATCAGCCGCGACCGGCAGCAGATGACCACCCAGCTGGCCGGGCTGCCCGGGATGACGGTCTTCCCCTCCCAGGGCAACTTCGTCTTCGTCAAGCTGCCGGCCGGGACGGACGGCGGCTGGGTCCGCGACCAACTGCTGTCCCAGCACGGAGTGCTGGTGCGCGAATGCGGCAACAAGCTGGGCAGCAGCAGCCAGTTCATGCGGTTGGTGGTGCGTTCCCAGCCGGATGTGCAGCGACTGCTGACCGGGCTGAGCACGGTGCTGTACGGGACGTCCTTCTACGCCCCGCAGGTCGGCTGGGACCAGCAGCCGTCGCTGCCCTCGGGATACGCGGGGTCCTCGGGGGCCATGGGGGCCCTGGGATCCAGCACCTCGCAGGCGCAGTTCATGGACTACTCCTACCAGCAGCCGCCCCAGCTGCCCGCGGCGCCGATGGCGCAGGAGCCCCAGCCCATGTACTCCGCGGCCGCGCTTCCGGCCCCGCAGGGCGTCTCCGGCGATCCGTACGGGCAGGCGTCCTTCGCGGGCGCCGGCGCGGGCGCCGCGCCGGGGTACGTCCAGCAGCAGCCGCTCCCGGAGCTGTCGCCCGCGTATGTCGCCACTCCCCCGGCCCAGCCGCCCCTGTACCAGGCCCCGGCCGCGCTGCCGCAGCCCCAGATGGTCCAGGCCCCGCAGCCGCAGATCCCGCAGCAGGTGCCTGCGCAGCAGTTCCAGGCCCCGCCGTCGCAGCCGGCCCAGAGCCAGGCGCCGCAGGGCCAGGCGCCGTTGATGCAGATGGCGCCCCAGCCGCAGAGCGCGCAGTACCAGGGCGTCCAGGCGCAGACCTCCCAGATGGCAATGGTCCAGGTCCAGGGCGCCCAGGGGCAGGGGACGGCTGCGTACGTCCAGACCCGGCCCGAGGAGACGACGGTCGACCAGATCCCGGTCTACGGGCAGCAGGACACCGGAATACCCGAGCCGTCGCCGATGGAGCGGACGCAGGCCATGACCTACGACCCCGCCGAGCTGAGGGCCGCGGCGGCAGCGGCCCCGGTCGTTCCCCTCAGCGAGCAGGAGGACGACCCGACCGGCCAGACCCCGGCGATGAAGCGCTATCCACGCCCCGCGGCGTACCTCCAGGACGACTCGACCGCATGACCGGGCCCCGCCGCCGAGGTCATGCCCGGCGCAGCCGGTCGTCGCACGGCCAGGCCGGGGAGACCCCGGCCGCCGCGCAGACCGCGATATGCAGCAGCAGGGGATGGGTGTACGGCTCCCCGTCGTCCGGCCAGTGCACCACATCGGGCTCCGCACTCCCCGTGGGACCGGTCCGCCGCCCGGGCGGGCCGGTCACCATGGCGCCGACCGCGTAGACGGCCGGTGCGGGCCAGTCGACGCCGACGTCCGAATGGGGCGGCACGATCCACCACCAGCACCCGGCGCCGGTGAGCACACATCCCGCCCGGGGCAGCAGGGCCATCACCCCGGGGCCGTGCCGCTCGGCGATCCCCACCGCGTCGTAGGCCCGGTCCGTCCGCAGCCTCGAGGGCAGTTGAAGGCGGTGGCGGCCGGACACCGCACGGAATCCCCGCCGGCCGAACCGGCCACGGACGAGGCCGGTCAGCGCACCGGCGAAGGCGTACGTCATCTAGGGGCACTTCACAGAGGTCGGGCCGATGGTGCCTGCGGTCGCCGCGGCGGAGCACGGTAACGGGATCATGCCGCAACTATGCGCACCGCCGGGGACACTTGGCAAGGCTCACTCTGAATTGTGCAGAGTCGTCAGTGCAATGTGTCCGTTCCGCACTGGCCATGGCACACTGCGAACATCAGCGTTGGGGAGGGTCAGGGAGGGATTCAGGTGAGCGAACCGCGGTCGGCCCCGACCGTGGGCCAGGTCGTCCTCGGCAAGAGGCTCCAGGATCTGCGGGAGAAGACGGGATTCAAGCGGGACGAGGCGGCCAGGGTGCTGCGGGTGGCGCCCGCCACCATCCGCCGCATGGAGACCGCCGAGGTCGCGCTGAAGGTCCCGTATGTGCAGCTGCTGCTGGACGCCTACGGGGTCACCGGTGAGGAGCTCGATTCGTTCATCACCCTGACCGAGGAGGCCAACAAGCCGGGCTGGTGGCAGCGGTTCCACGACATCCTGCCGGACTGGTTCAGCGTCCACGTCAGCCTGGAGGGCGCGGCCGAGATGATCCGGGCGTACGAGCCGCACTTCGTGCCCGGGCTGCTCCAGACCGAGGACTACGCCCGCGCGGTCATGCAGACCGGTGCCGTCGGCCAGGCCGGTCCCCGGCAGGCGGAGCGCCATGTGGCACTGCGCATGGAGCGGCAGTCCCTGCTCACCCGGCGGGATCCGCCCCGGCTGTGGGTGGTGATGGACGAGACGGTGCTGCGCCGGCAGGTGGGTTCGGCGGCGGTGATGCGGCAGCAGGTCGACCGGCTGCTGGAGGCCGTGGAGATGCCGCACATCACGCTACAGATCTCGGAGTTCACCTCCGGGCACCATCCGGGCACCTATGGGCCCTTCGTCCTCTTCCGCTTCGCTGTACCCGAACTGCCGGACATGGTCTACGTCGAGTACCTGACCGGCGCCGTCTACCTGGATGAGCGCATCGAGGTGGCCTCCCATCTGGAGGCCATGGACCGCATGGCGGCCCAGGCGGCAACCGCACGACGCACAAAGGAAATCCTCCAGGATTTCCGCAAGGAGCTCTGATCGGAATGGATCGCATTCACAACGGCATGCGCGCGAGCGACCTCGGCGGTGAGGGCTGGCAGAAGCCGTGGAGCGGTGGCAACGGCGGCAACTGCGTCGAAGCCATGAAGCTGGACGACGGCCGGGTCGCGATCCGTCAGTCGACCGATCCGGACGGTCCGGCGCTGATCTACACCCGCAGCGAGATCATCGCGTTCATCCAGGGCGCCAAGGCGGGCGAGGCGGACTTCCTCGTCTGCTGACGCGGCCCCCGTGCGCCGACGGCCGGTGGCCGTCGGCGTCGGCGTGGCGTCGGTGTGCCGCTACGTGGCGTCGGCCGCCAGTGCCCGCAGCAGACCGATGGTCAGCGCGGTACGGGCCGGGATCGGGGCGAGCACGGTGTGTTCGTGGCGGGCGTGGGCGCCGGAGCCGAGGGCACCGAGCCCGTCGAGGACCGGACGGCCGAGCGCGGAGACGAAGTTGCCGTCGCTGGCACCGCCGACCGCGGTCTCCTCCAGCTCCCATCCGTGTTCCGCGGCGATCGCGTGGGCCCGCTCGAACAGTCGGCGGGACGGATCGCCCGGGACCATCGGGGGACGGTTCCACTCACCGGTGACGGTCAGCCGCACCCGCTGGTCGGAGGGGGTAAGGGCGTGCAGCGCCGCGTCGATCCGCTTCATCTCCTCCGGTGCGGCGATCCGGACGTCGATACCGCAACTCGCCCGCGCGGCGATCACATTGCGTCCCGTGCCCCCGCTGATCAGCCCCACGTTCACCGTGGTCCCCCGCTCCGGGGCGCTGAGCGCGGCGATCTGCGGGACCACCTCGGCCAGCGCGTGGATGGCGCTCGCGCCCGCGAACGGGTCGAGACCCGCATGCGATTCGATGCCGTGGGCCGTCACATCGAACAGCCCGACGCCCTTGCGGGAGGTCTTGAGCGCCCCGTCCAGCGACGCCTCGAAGACCAGCGTGGCCAGGACGTCCTCGCTGAGCCGCTCGATATGGCGGCGGGAGGCGGGGCTGCCGATCTCCTCGTCGCCGTTGAGCAGCAGCCGCACCGAGGGGTGGGGAAGCTCCAGCTCGCGCAGCAGCCGCAGGGTCCACACGGCCTGCACCAGGCCCGTCTTCATATCGAAGACACCGGGGCCGCTCGCCCGGCCGTCCTCGACCTCGAAGGGCCATTCGGCGAGCGTTCCGGCCGGCCACACCGTGTCGTAGTGGCACAGCATCAGCACGGTGCCGGGGGCCGTGCCGCGATAGGTCAGGGCGAGCACATCGCCCTGCGGTCCGCAGTCGTGGCGCTCGGTTCCGTCCGGCTCGCCGAGCCGGTCGACGATCCAGCCGCTGATCGTGGCGAGTCCCGCGTCCAGCAGCCGCTTGTCGTTGCTCGGCGTCTCCAGCTCCACCAGTGTCCGTAGGTCTTCGATCATCTCGGGCAGCGCCTGGGCGGTGGCGGCGGCGAGGTCGGAGGGGGTCATGCGATGAGGATCCTTCCCGGGGGTGGCGGGGTGAGGGAGCGGCTGGGGATCAGCGGACGGGCGCGCCGGGGCCGAGCGGAATGCCCAGCGCCCACCAGACGTAGAACAGCAGGGTCCAGGCCACCAGCATGGCCACGGACAGCGGCAGGGTCAGTGAGGCGAGGGTGCCGATTCCGGCGGACCGGCGGTAGCGCTGGAGGAAGCCGAGCGCCATGACGAAGTAGGCGCTCATCGGGGTGATGGCGTTGGTGCAGGAGTCGGCGATGCGGTAGACGGCCTGGGTGGCCTCCGGGGGGATGTGCAGCAGCATGAGCATCGGCACGAAGACCGGGGCCACCAGCGCCCACATGGCCGAGCCGCTGGTCATCGCCAGATTGATCACCGTGCACACCACCACGATGCCGAGGAAGGCGACCGGGCCGGTGACCCCGAGGTCCTTGAGCAGATCGGCGCCACGGATGGCGACCACCTGGCCGACACCGGTCCACTTGAAGTAGGCGAGGAACTGGGAGATGGCGAAGAACAGCACCAGGATGGGGGCCATCTCCCGCATGCCCTGTGCCATGAAGTCCGGGATGTCACGGCCGCCGCGGACGGTGCCGGCCGCCCGCCCGTAGACCGCGCCGAGGAGGGCGAAGAGCAGTCCGAGCACCACGGCGATTCCGGAGAGCACGGGCGATTCGACGATGCTGCCGCCCTCGCCGCGCAGCGGTGACCCGGTGGGGATCATCGCCACCACGATCACCGCGAGGTAGACGACGAGGGCGACGGCGGCGCGGCGCAGTCCGCGGCGCTCCTCGGGTGCCAGGGCGAGCTCGACGTCCCCGGTGGCTTCCCCGTCCGTCTCCCCGGTCTCGTCCTCGGGCTCGGGCGGAAGTGCCGCCACCCGCTTCACCAGCACCTTCTCGGTGACGAAGGTGATCACGGCGGCCAGCACCACCGAGGAGGCGAGGGAGAAGAAGTAGTTGGACAGCGGGGTGACGACATAGCCGGGGTCCACGGTGTGCGCGGCCGCCGTGGTCAGCCCGGACAGCACCGCGTCCATCGGGGTGATCAGCGGGCTGGCGTCATAGCCGGCCGATACGCCGACGAAGGCGACCACGATCCCCAGCAGCGGACTGCGTCCGACGGCCCGGAAGGCCAGCCCGCCGAGGGGGACCAGCGCCACATAGGCGGCGTCGGACGCGATGTGGGCGACCATCGCGGTGAAGGCCAGCGCGAAGGTCATCCAGCGCGCCGGGACCTTGGCGACACCGGCCCGCAGCATCGCGGCGAGCAGCCCCGACCGGTCGGCGACGGCGACACCCAGCATGACGACCAGGATGGTGCCGAGCGGTGGGAAGGTGGCGTAGTTGGTGATCGCGTCGTTGATCATCGACCGCACGCCGTCGACCGAGATCAGGCTGCGCACCGCCACGGTCTTGTCCCCCGCCGGATCGACCGCGGAGACGTCCGCGGTGGCGAGGCCCCAGCTGATCAGCGCGAGGAAGGCGCTGAGGATCGCGAACAGCCAGAAGGGGTGGGGAAGTCTGTTGCCCGCTCGCTCGACGGCGCCGAGCACCCGGAGCAGTGCGGACAGCGCGGCCGAGGAGTCCCCGGGCGCGTCGGGAGGCGGTTTGCCGGGGGTGTTGTCGGGTGTGGTCGTGGTGTCGTTGGAACTCACCGTCCGCACTCCTTCGTCGACGACGCAGTAGTGGTCGTCCATTAGAGAAGGCATGACGGAATGAGGCAAGTAAAAGACTTGTTACGCAAGAATGATTCACGCCTGGAACACCAATCGCACGATAGATTCGTACGCATGGCAGCCGTTCCCCCCACCCCACCGGTGCTCGACGACGCCGACCTCGATCTGGTGGCCGCCCTGCAAGTGGCGCCGAGGGCACCGCTGAGCGCGCTGGCCGAGGTGCTCGGCAGCTCCGCCAGCACCGTCGGCCGCCGACTGGCCCGGCTCGCGGAGGAGCGGCTGCTGCGGGTGATCGGGCAGGTGGAGTGGCCGATGCTGGCCGAGGGCAACCCGATGCACATCTGGGTGGCCACGGCCCCGGGGCAGGCGTGGGAGGTGGCGCGGCAGCTGTCCGAGCTGCCCGAGATCCCGTTCGTCGCCACGACCACGGGCCGCGCGGATGTCTACTGCTCCCTGCACGCCACCCGGCGCGACCGGGCGCGTGAGCTGCTGACGACACGGATCCCGTCCGTCCCCGGTGTGCGGTCCGCCCATACCGAGCTGGTGCTGCGGGCGACGGCGAAGTCCGACTCCTGGCGGCTGCGGCGGCTGGACGACGCCCAGGTGCGGGCGTTGCGGGAGGTCGCCGATCCGGTGGAGGAGCCCACGGCCGTCACCGGGTTCGGCGACGACGAGCTGCGGGCCATGGAGCTGCTGCGCCGGGACGGCCGGGCGAGCGCCGCCGATGTGGCGCGCGGGCTCGGCATCAACCGGTCCACCGCCTACCGGCTGACCCAGTCACTCCTCCAGCGCGGGCTGGTGCGGCCCCGCGTGGAGATCGAACCGGCGCTGCTCGGCCATCCGCTGGAGGTCGTGATCGAGCTGCATGCCGCGCCCGGGGCCATCCAGGAAGTGGCCGACGCGCTGGCCCGGCATCCCTCGGCGCGCTACGTCTCGATCGTGGCGGGCACCTCCTCGGTGATCCACCACGGGGTGTTCCGGGACGAGGACGGCCTGGCCGAGCTGCTCACCCGCGATCTGGCGACGCTTCCCGGCATCACCGCCTGCGAGGTGTCGGTGGTCCTCGATGTGCTGCGCCGGTACTGGATCGGCCGCGCGGACGGAAGGCTGCTGGGCCAGGACCGATGAGTTCCGCGCGGTGCGCCGGTCTGAGGGTGAGACAGGGGGCGGCGCCTTCCCTCCCCCGCTCACCGAGGAGACACCATGAGCAGCGACGAGATCACCATCAGCCGGGACCTGGACGCACCGCGCGAGACGGTGTGGCGGGTGTGGACCGAGCCGGAGTACTTCGCCCGCTGGTTCGGCGCCGCACCCGAGTCCGTCGACCTCGACGTCCGGCCGGGTGGTGCCTGGAGGGCGACCGTCGCCACGCCCGCGGGCGAGATGCCGATGCGCGGTGTCTACCGCGAGGTGGTCGGCCGGGAGCGGCTGGTGTGGACGCTGGACCTGCCGCAGGGCGCGATGGAGATGACCGCCACCTTCGCCGATCTGGACGGCGGCCGGACCCGGGTGGTGCTCCGGCAGCCGGCCCCGCCGCAGGAGCAGTGCGCCCAGGCCGAGGAGGGTGCCGCCCGGCTGCTGGACGCCTTCGCCAAGGTGCTCGCGTCGGTCTGACCGGTCACTCCCCCGGCGGCCCGTCCCACTCGACGACGTCCACTTCGTCGCCCACGGCCAGTTTTCCGGCGCGGACCACGGAGAACTGGCAGCCGAACAGGGTGGCGCCGCCGGGGCCGCGCCGGTAGCCGGCCATGGTGCGCAGCGGTTCGGGGCCCGCCTTGACGCCCTCGCTCTGATCGACCGTCGTCACGACGCACCGGGCGGTGTGTTTGGCGAAGCCCAGCTCGGCTCCGCCGATGGCCATCCTGCGGACCCGGTCCTCCTGATGGGGTTCGTCCCATCCGCCGATCACGATGCCGGGGCGGAAGCGGTTCATCGGCAGTTCCGCGCCGCCCGCCTCGGCGATCCGCTCGTTCAGCCCGTCCAGGCTGGCCCGGGAGACGATGTGCACCGCGGCGCTGTCGGCGTAGCCACAGGTGCCGGGGATCCATCCGTCGGTCACCCGGTCGTGCTCCGGGGGCACCCGCACCAGCCTGCTCGGCGCGCCCAGGAACCGGGAAAGCCACGTGGCGGCGTCCTCGCCCTGGTCGATGCCGCGATAGGGCGTGTCGAACACGGTGACCTCGCGCCGGGCGGAGGTGGTGTCGATGTCGATGGCCACCTCGTCCTCGCCGGGTGCGGACAGGGTGAGCCGGGTGCCGTGCGGGTCGATGGCGGGGCGGATGACGGCGAGCCGGGGATCCCGCCGCTGAGTGCGGCACTCTCCGTCCTCGCCGATGACCATGAAGCTGCGGTCGTGTCGCAGACCCGCCTCCGTCAGCAGCGCCTCGGACAGGGAGACGCCCGCACAGCCCTTGATGGGATAGCAGGTCAGCTCGACAACGGTGGCCACGTGGGCACCTTACCCCAGGAGGTGGCGGCGTCTTCGAGCGGCCGATCGAGGCGCTCATTCCGCATCGCCCGGTGCCCGACCGGCGTTTCATGGCACGGCCCGGCTGCGCCATGCGCCCCCGGCCCGGCGTCCAGCGGCAGGGCGTAACGCCGAGTAGGCCGAATGACCCACCGCGCGCGGCCGGTGACCACTCGCATGCGCCGTAGGCGCGCCGCGCCTCCCGTCGGCGGGGACCCAAAACGAACCGTTTCCAGGGAGCGGCGGACGAGGCCGCGGGAAAAGCGCGGCCCCCGGCGCCGCCCGGGGTCCCGGACAGGCGGGGTGAAGGGTGATTATTCCGGGGCCGCTCCCGCGAGCGGCCGGAAGGGAGGAAGTCGATGTGAGGCAATGATATGCGCGGCGGCGCGGTTCCCGCTATACACGGGCGGCGTGATTCTCCGCCAGTTCCCCACCGCCATGACGACCGGCCCTTTTCGGAGAACTGCCGGGCGCACGGCCGGTCGGCGAGGCGATGCCCGACAAGAGATACGGTAAACGCCGAGTCAAGTCCGTTCCATGGCCCATGAGTTGGCCAGGCGCGCAAGCGGCTTCTCCTGTTCCGCGGGCCATACGGGGGCGAGCGGGCATACGAGTCGGGCCCGGGTTCCGCACCCGGTGCCCTCGGGAGCGAGCCGTAGGGCGCGCCGGTGCCGAAAGCGACGAGGAGCAGGGAGCGAGGAACGAGCGACCGTCGACGAGGAGTGTCGGCACCGGATCAGAGCGCTCGGAGGCGAGCGACCCAAGACGAGGCGGTCGCCCAGCCGTCTCCCCTCCGCCTCCTCGCCGTGTCGTCGCCCGGGCCGCGTCCGCTCCCGGCCGGCCCCGGGCCTGAACGCCACGGTCGGCGGCGGGCCCCGTCGATACGTTTCAGTCTCCCGCCGCACCCTGGAGAACTCCGCCGGGCACCTCCGGCGCGTTCGCTCACGCGTCCCCCACTTCCCCGCCCCACCGCAAGGCCGTCCTATTTCCCGCCCCTCCCGCCGTCTCCCGCTCTCCCCTTCCTCTCCTCCTCTCCCCGGCATTCCCCGGATGCCGGAGAGGGGACCGGAACGGCCGGTTCCAGCGCGGTGCCGCGCGGTTACGGCCGCCCGCTCGGGCCCGCCCGCCAAGCGGCCGATCTTGACCGGGCGGTGAGGCAATAGCGCCGGGGAAGATCCCGCGCCGTGCGTCCGGCCCGCACCGGACGCCGTATTGAGCCGCCCGCCGCTCGTCCGGTCTTCAACCTCCCGCGCCCCGGCGGCAATTCACCCGGATCGCCGTCCGAGATCGGTCACCGATCACCCGGAAACCAATCCGACGGAATAGCGTCCGGCCCGTCCGGCGCCCCGGAGAATCATTTCCCGCCGTACGAGGACGTCCGGCGGCGCGTGATCACCCGCGCCCGTCCCCTGCCCGCCGCTCCCGCCCCGCCGGCGGCCGTGCGCCCCCGGCCCTCCATGCGCCTCCCACCGCACAACTGAGGGGGCGTCAACCGATTCCGGGGTGGCACCGGGCGGCGCGCGACGGTCCATGAGGCCCCCTGCGCCTTGTGACCGGCGGGGCCGGGCTGCGGTACTCGTGACAGCCCGCCGGGTCCTCCGGAGGGCGACGTCGAGAGCCGTTGTGGAGAGGAACCAGCCTCATGGCCGTACGAGGAAGTCACCGACGCCCCGCATCGCCCAGCCGGGTCTCGCCGCTGTGCGCGGCGCTCACCGCGGGTGGTGTCGGCATCGTCCTGCCGCTCCTCGGCACCGGCGCCGCCCACGCGGCCTCGGTCGACACCTGGAACCGGGTCGCCAAGTGCGAGAGCGGGGGCAACTGGCACATCAACACCGGCAACGGCTACTACGGCGGACTGCAGTTCTCCCAGCACACCTGGGCGGCGTTCGGCGGCACCGCCTACGCCGCGCGGGCCGATCTGGCGTCCAAGGCCCAGCAGATCACCGTGGCGGAGGCGGTGCTGCGCAAACAGGGCCCCGGCGCATGGCCGGTGTGCTCCGTCCGCAGCCGGCTGACCCGGTCCGGGCCACCCGCCGCGGTGACGAGCCAGAACGCCCACCCCCGCGCCCAGCACCCGGCGAAGCCCAAGAAGTCGGCCAAGTCCGCCGCGAAGTCCCGGGCCCGGCAGCACACCGCCCGGCGCGCGGCGGCCTCCGGCTCCTACGCGGTCGTCCGCGGCGACACACTCTCCCGCATCGCCACGCGTGCGTCGGTCAGGGGCGGCTGGAAGGCGCTGTACCACGCCAACCGCGGGACCGTCGGACCGAACCCGGATCTGATCCACCCGGGGCAGCGGCTGACCCTGCCCGCGGGCTCCCGGCATCCGCACAAGGCGGCGCCCCGCCGGCGCGCCTCGGCGATCTCGAGCCACACGGCGGTCCGCAAGACGGCGGCCCGCCCGCATATGGCCCCGGTCAGCGGGCCGGTCAGCGCGGGGTACGGCGTCCGCGGCTCGCGGTGGGCCAGCGGCCATCACACCGGCGTGGACTTCGCGGTGCCCATCGGCACCTCCGTGCGCGCGGCCGCCCCGGGCACCGTGGTGGCGGCCGGGTGGGGCGGTGCCTTCGGCTACCAGGTGATCATCCGCCACGCCGACGGGCTCTACACCCACTACGCGCACCTGTCGGCGCTGACGGTCCGCACCGGGCAGTCGGTCCAGGCGGGCCACCGGATCGCCCGGTCCGGCAGCACCGGGAACGCCACCGGACCGCATCTCCACTTCGAGGTCCGCACCGGCCCGCGCTACGGGTCCGACATCGACCCGCTGGCCTATCTGCGCTCCCACGGCGTCAGCGTCTGACGCCGCACACCGGACGCATCGCGTCCGCATGGTCCATCTCCGAGGGGTGGGAAAGGGGAGGCCGCCCGAGGCACGGCTCGGGCGGCCTCCCGCCATCCGCGCGCGGACCGCTCAGTACCAGATCGCGACGGGGAGCCCGGTCTCCGTCGTCTGAGGCGGATCGGGCAGGCTCCGGGCGGCCCGGAGCGCGATGCGCCGCGCGCTCCAGGCCGCCGCCGCGGCGTCCAGGACGTCGTCGGGCGGCACCCGCCCGGCCGGTCCGAGGTCGTCGGGCAGGACGATGCCCTGGTCCTCCAGCAGCCGACGGCGCACGGCCTGGCCGTTCCAGCTCTTCTTGCTCCAGGGCACGGGCCGCCCCTCGCCGAGGGCGGCGAAGGAGACCTCGGGATGGACCTCGTACAGCCGGTGGTCGCCCCCGTCGCGGCAGGCGTTGGCCTCGCGCAGCTTCGCGGCCAGCCCCCACGACTGACGGCTCAGCCCCTTCTCGACCACCCGCCGGCACACCTCGTTGGCGGCGTCGTAGCCGTCCGCCTCCCAGACCTCGCGCGGCGGTACGGAGAAGACCCGGGAGCGGTGCGGGGCCACCATCGCGGTGGCCAGGGCGTCGGCCTCGCGCCAGCCCTGCTCCAGCAGCCCCAGCGGCATGTCGACCGCCACCACGGCGGCGTCCGGAACCCGGCCGAGCAGCTCGCCGAGCGCCTCGGCGGTGTCGGCCCCGGCGAAGCGGCCCTCCTCGTCCAGGGTCACGGCCACCCAGCCGGTGCGGCAGGCGTCCACCCCCACGACGGGCGATTCGGCGCATCCGGGTGCGGGCGGAGTGTGAAAAGTATCGCGACGGGAACCCATGCGCCGTATCCGACCACGCGGATGAGCCGGTACGGGGCCGACCGGCAGGAAAGGACGGCGATGGGCGTACGCACATGGATCCAGGATTGGCCTGTCTACCGCCAGCTGACCGGGAACGACCCGCTCGGCCGCGGCGCCGCCACCACCTCGGCCGCCACCCGTGAACAGCGCCCCCGCACCGTCACGGCCGACAAGGTGGTCAAGTCGGTGTGCCCGTACTGCGCGGTGGGGTGCGCCCAGAACGTCTATGTGCGGGACGACCGGGTGGTGCAGATCGAGGGCGACCCGGACTCACCGGTCAGCCGCGGCCGGCTGTGCCCCAAGGGCTCGGCGTCCCTCCAGCTGACCACCGGCGATTCCCGGCGCCACGAGGTGCTCTACCGCCGCCCGTACGGCACCGATTGGGAGCGGCTGGACCTGGACACCGCGATGGACATGGTCGTCGAGCGGGTGATCCGCACCCGCCGCGAGGGCTGGCAGTGGAAGCGGGACGGGGTCGACGTCAACCGCACCATGGGGATCGCCAGCCTCGGCGGCGCCACCCTGGACAACGAGGAGAACTACCTCATCAAGAAGTTGCTGACCGGGCTCGGGGTGATCCAGGTGGAGAACCAGGCCCGGGTCTGCCACTCCTCGACCGTGGCCGGGCTCGGCACCTCCTTCGGCCGCGGTGGCGCCACCACCTTTCTCCAGGACCTCCAGAACGCGGACTGCATCGTGATCGAGGGCTCCAACTTCGCCGAGGCCCATCCCGTGGGCTTCCAGTGGGTGATGGAGGCCAAGGCGCGCGGCGCGAAGGTCATCCATGTCGATCCGCGCTTCAGCCGCACCAGCGCGCTGGCCGATCTGTACGTACCCATCCGGGCCGGCACCGACATCGCCTTCCTCGGCGGCATCATCAACCACGTCCTGACCGGCGGCCACGACTTCCGCGACTACGTCCTGGAGTACACCAACGCGGCAAGCATCGTCGGCGAGGAGTTCGAGGACACCGAGGACCTGGCCGGGATCTTCTCCGGTCTCGACCCGGAGACCGGCCACTACGACATTTCCACCTGGGCCTACGAGGGCGCCGAGGTCCAGGCCCCGCAGGGCGCGCCCGACGAGCTGTACGAGGACCGCACCCGGCGCGGCGCGTCCCTGTCGACCGCCGCCTTCTCCGAATCCCACGGCTCCGGCGGCGCGCCCGCCGCCGCGGATGTCCCCACCGACCGGACCCTGCGACATCCGCGCTGCGTCTATCAGATCCTCAAGCGCCACTTCTCCCGCTACACACCCGAGATGGTCGAGAGGACCTGCGGGATTCCCCAGGACACCTTCCTGGAGGTGTGCCGCGCGCTGGTGGAGAACTCCGGCCCGGACCGCACCTCGGAGTTCGTGTACGCCGTGGGCTGGACCCAGCACACCGTGGGCGCCCAGTACATCCGCACCGCGAGCATCCTCCAGCTGCTGCTCGGCAACATCGGCCGCCCCGGCGGCGGCATCCAGGCGCTGCGCGGCCACGCCAGCATCCAGGGCTCCAGCGACATCCCCACTCTGTTCAACGTGCTCCCCGGCTACATCCCGATGCCGCACGCCCACGCCCACGAGGACCTGGACACCTTCGTCGAGGCCGTGAAGACCGAGAAGGGCTTCTGGGGCGAGATGCGCTCCTATGTCGTCAGCCTGCTCAAGGCGTACTTCGGCGACGCCGCGCACGCCGACAACGACTACTGCTTCGGCCATCTGCCCCGGCTGACCGGCTCCCACAGCACCTACCACACCGTGCGGGAGATGCTGGACGGAGTCTGCAAGGGCTACTTCCTGATGGGCGAGAACCCCGCCGTGGGCTCGGCCAACACCAAGATGCAGCGGCTGGGCATGGCCAACCTGGACTGGCTGGTGGTCCGGGACTTCTCCCTCATCGAGTCCGCCACCTGGTGGAAGGACGGCCCGGAGATCGAGACCGGCGAGCTGCGCACCGAGGACATCGCCACCGAGGTGTTCTTCTTCCCCGCCGCCGCGCACACCGAGAAGTCCGGCTCCTTCACCAACACCAACCGGATGCTCCAGTGGCATTTCGCCGCCAAGGAGCCGGACGGCGAGGCGCGCAGCGATCTGTGGTTCATGTACCACCTGGGGCGTCGGATCAAGGAGCGGCTGAAGGACTCCACCGACCCGATGGACCGGGCCGTCCAGGACCTGGCCTGGTCCTATCCCACCGAGGGCCCGCAGGACGAGCCCAGCGCCGAGGCGATCCTGGCCGAGATCAACGGCCGGGACGCGCGCGGCAAGCCGCTCAGCGCGTACACCCAGCTGAAGGACGACGGCTCCACCTCCTGCGGCTGCTGGATCTACTGCGGGGTGTACGCCGACGGCGTCAACCAGGCCGCCCGCCGCACACCGCACACCGAGCAGGACTGGATCGCCGCCGAATGGGCCTGGGCCTGGCCCGCCAACCGCCGCATCCTCTACAACCGCGCCTCGGCCGACCCGGACGGCAAGCCGTGGAGCGAGCGCAAGGCGCTGGTGTGGTGGGACGCCGACCAGAAACGGTGGACCGGCCATGACATCCCGGACTTCATCCCCGACCGGGCGCCGTCCTACCGGCCGCCCGAGGACGCCCGGGGCCCGGACGCGCTCAGCGGAGTGGATCCGTTCATCATGCAGGCCGACGGCAAGGGGTGGCTGTACGCCCCGGCCGGGCTGGTGGACGGTCCGATGCCGACGCACTACGAGCCGCAGGACTCGCCGGTGCGCAATCCCCTCTATCCGGAGCAGCAGCGCAACCCGGTCCGGGAAGTGATCTCCGATGAGCACAACGCCTTCCACCCCAGCGGGGGCGAGCCGGGCAGCGAGGTGTTCCCGTACATGATCACCACCTATCGGCTCACCGAGCACTTCACGGCGGGCGGGATGAGCCGCTGGACGCCGTATCTGGCCGAGCTCCAGCCGGAGTTCTTCTGTGAGGTCTCCCCCGAGCTGGCCGCTGAGCGGCATCTGGAGCACACCGGCTGGGCGACGCTGATCAGCGCGCGCGGGGTGATCGAGGCCCGGGTGATGGTCACCGAGCGGATGTCCCCGATCAGGGCCGGGGGCCGCACGGTGCATCAGATCGGGCTGCCGTACCACTGGGGTCCCAATGGCTACACCCGCGGGGACGCCGCCAATGAACTGACCGCCATCGCCCTCGATCCGAATGTCCACATCCAGGAGGTGAAGGCGCTGAGCGCCGACATCCGTCCCGGCCGCCGCCCCCGCGGCCCGGAACTGACCGCCCTGCTCGAGGACTACCGGCGGCGCGCCGGCATCACGGTGCGGATCGGAACGGAGGTGCGGGGATGACCGACACCTCGAAGCGCTCATCGCTGATCGGCCGCAATCTGCTCGCCGGAGCCGAACCGGATGTCGCCGGGGACGCCGGGCACGAGGACCATCCGCCCCGGGTCGGCTTCTTCACCGACACCTCGGTGTGCATCGGCTGCAAGGCGTGCGAAGTGGCGTGCAAGGAGTGGAACGCCGTCCCGGAGGACGGGCTGGACTTCACCGGCATGTCGTTCGACAACACCCAGGGCCTCTCCGGCTCCACCTGGCGCCATGTGGCCTTCATCGAGCAGAACAAGCCGCTGGGCCGGGCCGAGACGGGGGTCGACCACGGGGATGTCGATGTGCTGGCCCTCGCGGCGCAGGGCTCCGGGACCCCGGTCGAGGAGGCGGCGATCACCCCGACCTCCCCGGCGTCCCCGTCCGACGGCGGGCAGCACGGGCTGCGGTGGCTGATGTCCTCGGACGTGTGCAAGCACTGCACCCACGCGGCGTGCCTGGACGTGTGTCCGACCGGTGCGCTGTTCCGCACCGAGTTCGGCACCGTGGTGGTCCAGGACGACGTCTGCAACGGCTGCGGCTACTGCGTCCCCGCCTGTCCGTACGGGGTCATCGACGTACGGCCCGAGGACGGCGGGGCCCATAAGTGCACCCTGTGCTACGACCGGCTGGGCGCGGGCCAGGAACCCGCGTGCGCGAAGGCGTGCCCGACCGACTCCATCCAGTTCGGCCCCCTGGACGAGCTGCGCGAGCGCGCCGCCGCCCGGGTCGAGGAGCTGCACCGGGTGGGGGTGGAGGACGCGCGGCTGTACGGACACGATCCGGAGGACGGCGTCGGCGGCGACGGTGCCTTCTTCCTGCTGCTGGACGAGCCGGAGGTGTACGGGCTGCCGCCGGACCCGGTCGTCACGACCCGGGATCTGCCCTCGATGTGGCGGCACGCGGGCACCGCGGCCCTGTCCCTGCTCGGCGGCGTGGCCGCCGTGTTCGCGGCCCAGGCCGGCGTGAGCGGGCGCCGTACCGGAAGGAGGCGCTGATGAGCGAGTCGGATGTCACCCGGAACGGCGTCCGCGGCGCCCGGCCGGGCCGGGACGCGCAGGTCGGCAAGGGGATGGGGGACGGCAAGCGACGCGGCCGCAAGGGCGGGAGGGGCCGCAGGGGCGAGCAGTCGATGGTCCCCCGGGCGGAGTTCACCTCCTACTACGGGCGGCCGGTGCTCAATCCGCCCACCTGGCGGCCCCTGGACATCGCGGGCTACTTCTTCCTCGGCGGGCTCGCGGGCGCCGGGTCGGTGCTCGCGGCGGGCGCCGAACTGACCGGCCGTCCGGTCATGGCCCGCGCGCTCAAGGTGTCCTCGATCGCCGCCCTGACCGGCTCCACCGCCGCCCTGATCCATGACCTCGGGCGCCCCGGGCGATTCGCCAATATGCTGCGGGTCTTCAAGCCCACCTCGCCGATGAGCATGGGCTCATGGCTGCTGGCGGCCTACGGCCCGATGGCCGGGGCGGCCGCCGCCTCGGACCTGACCGGGCGGCTGCCGCGCGCCGGCCGGGCGGCCACGGTGGGGGCGGCGCTGCTGGGTCCCGCGGTGGCCTCGTACACGGCGGTGCTGGCCGCCGACACGGCCGTCCCGGCATGGCACGACGGCCATCGCGAGCTGCCGTATCTCTTCGTCGGCTCGGCCGCCATGGCGGCGAGCGGTATGGCCCTGCTGGCCTCGCCGGTCGCCGAGAACGCCCCGGCGCGGGGCGTGGCGCTGCTCGGCACGGCGGTGGAGACCGCCGCTCTCAAGGCCATGGAACGGCGACTCGGGGTGGTCGCCGAGACCTACCGCGAGGGCCGGGCGGGCAAGCTGATGCGCGCCGCCGAGGCGCTTTCGGTGGCGGGCGCGCTCGGCGGCGCCCTCCTCGGCCGCCGTAGCCGCCCCGCCGCGGCCCTCAGCGGCGTCGCCCTGCTGGCGGCCTCAGCGTGCACCCGTTTCGGTGTGTTCCACGCCGGGATGCGGTCGGCGGAGGACCCGAAGTACACGGTTCTGCCCCAGCGGGAACGGCTCGAAGCGCGGCGGGAGCAGTCGGAGGACGACTGACCCGCCGCCAGGAGCGTCGAGCGGCTATCGCTTGGCCGAAGGCGATGGCGAAGTCGCCTTCGGCGAGGCCGACGGGGAGGCGGGCGCCGTGCCACCGCCGGGGTTCGGCCCGTAGGCGTCCAGGAAGCGGTCGCGGAAGGAGCTCATCTTCCACACCGGGGCCTTCGCGCCCGGCATCAGACCGTCGTCCCAGCCCCAGTGGGAGATCCGGTCCAGCACCGCCTTGTCGTGCGCGACGATCGCCACCGGCACGTCCCGGCTGGCGTTGTCGCCGCTGACCCGGGCGAGGGGCTGGTGGTCGCCGAGGAAGACCAGCACCGTGTTCTTGTTGCCGTACTTCAGCACATAGTCGATGAGGCTGTTGACCGAGTACTGGATGGACCTTCCGTACTCGGTCTTCACCTTCGTGGAATCGGTGAACACGTCCGCGGGCTTCTTGCCCGCCTTCTGGATGGCCTTGTAGACCGAGCCGTCGCCGACCTGACTCCAGGGGATCGTCTTGGGGATGGGCGCCCAGGGCTGGTGGCTGGAGGTCAGGATGATCTCCGACATCAGCGGCTTGTCGTGCTTCTTGCCGTGCTCCAGGCGCTGGAACGCCTTCAGGGCGTACTGGTCGGGCATGGTCGACCAGCTGAACTTCGGGCCCTTGTAGCCGAGTTCCCGGGAGTCGTAGACGTGGTCGAGGCCGTAGAACTTGCCCTCCGGCCAAGCCTTCTGCACCCCGGGCATGATGCCGACGGTCCGCCAGGCGCCGGTGCGCTGGAAGGCGCGGGTGATGGACATGTGGTCGCCCGCGGTGACGGTGCGGTAGCGGTTCTGGTTGTCGATCCACAGGCCGGTGAGGAAGGTGGAGTGGCCCAGCCAGCTGCTGCCGCCGTACGTGGCCGAGGTGAGCCAGCCGCTCTTGGAGGCGAACCCGGCCTTGTTCAGCCGCTTGGTGGCGTTCTTGAGCGTCTTGTCGACACCGGGCGCGATCGCCGGGTCCTCGATGGCCGAGCGGCCGTAGCTCTCGATGAAGGTGATCATCATGTCCTTGCCGCGCAACCCGGTCAGCAGCTGGTCGCCGGGGGTGTCGCCATAGGTGTCCACGGCGGCCACCTTGGCGAACTCCCGCTCGTCCTTGAGGGTCTTGCGCACCCGCTCCGCCCGGTCCTGCACCAGCGCGGTGGTGCTCCTGGACGCGAACGGCACCCCGGCCACCTGCACCCCGAGCGCCGCGCACATCACCCAGACGGTGCCGAGCACCAGGGTGGTGCGGGTGGCCACGGCGGTGTTCCGCGCCATGACATTGCTGACCCGCAGAACGGCGAGCGCCATCAGGACGAGCAGGGCGACGGCGAGGACCACGACCCCGATCACGGCGGCGGTGGCGGCCGTATCGCCGACCGAGTCCTTGAGGTACGACTCGGCGTCGTCCAGCAGTATCCAGTCGAGCACCACATTGAACCCACGGCCGAGGAACTCGTTGAAGCCGATGTCGAGGAGGTTCAGGATGGTCAGCGCCCCGAGGGCCGCCCCGGCGAGCACCGCCACCACCCGCCGCGCCATCGTCGGCAGCATGAGCAGCAGCGTGGCGCCGAAGATCCCCTCCACCGGGATGCGCATGAAGGCGCTGGGTTCGACGAGGGCGAGTTTGGTCGGCAGGAGGAGGGCGAGGAAGACGAGGGCGAGGGACAGCCCGGTGACCGTCCACGCCACCGTCCGTGCCGCGACGGGGTACTTGGCCCGCCAGCCCTTGCGGACGGGGGCCGCGTCGGGGGCGGTGCCGACCAGCGGGCCGGTCACGGTGGTCTCCTCCGGGTCCGCCACCTCCTCCGATGCGCCGGACGGCTCGGGGGACGCGTCGTGTCCCACGGACGCGTCCGCGGCGGCGTCCGCGGCGGCGTCGACGTCCGCCGAGGTGTCCGCATCCGCTGAGGTGTCCGCGTCCGCGGCGGTGTCCGCCGCCTGGGCGGGGACATCCGGCGTGCGCTCAGGTGGCCCCTCCGGTGACGGGCCCTCCGTCAGACCCTCCTCCGTGGTTCCCTTGTCCGTTTCCGACCGCTGACGAGAGCTCGATTGGCGCGACAACCCGAAGGTCCTTCCCTGCGAAGCCCGGTGGTGGCACGGCGGACCCGGCTCGGGTGGCCGGGCCCGTCGTTATCCGTACGGCGTGCCGGGGGTCCGCGTTCAATCACCTGGCACTTTTCCCGGCGCCTCCTCCCCTCGCGAGTGCGCCCGCCCCGACGTTACGCTGCGTCCCTCACATGGATGTGAAGGTGAGGGGACCCGCACATGCGCATCGGAGAACTGTCGGAGCGCACCGGCACACCGCGCCGGCTGCTGCGCTACTACGAGGAGCAGGGGCTGATCCTGCCGGACCGCTGCGCGAACGGCTACCGCTCGTACGACGAGCGGCTCGTCGACCGGGTGCTCCAGATCAGGGGCCTGCTCGACGCCGGGCTGCCCACTCGCATCATCAAGCAGATCCTGCCGTGTCTCGACAAGCCCCGGCTCATTCACTTCTCCGATGCCACACCGGAGATGATCACCACCCTGGAGGACGAGCGGGACCGCATGACCCGGCGCATCGACTGCCTGACCCGCAACCGGGACGCGATCTCCGAGTATCTTGACGCCGTGATCGGTAACCACACCACCAGCTGAACCACCGGGGAGCCCGCGATGACCGTCCGCCGTGTCGTGCCCAACGTCCGGTCCGCAGCGATGCGGGAGAACCGGGAGTTCTACGGTCTCCTGGGGCTCGAGGAGGTGATGAACCTCGGCTGGGTCATGACCCTCGCCTCCCCCACCAACCCCACGGCCCAGATCGGCGTGATGACCGACGACAGGACCGGGCCGGTGGTCCCCGATCTGAGCATCGAGGTGGACGACGTGGACGCGGTCTACGCGGCGGTGCGTGACAGCGGCGCCGAGATCGTCCACCCCCTGCGGGACGAGGAGTGGGGCGTCCGCCGCTTCTTCGTCCGCGACCCCAACGGCCGGGTGATCAATGTGCTGACCCACCGCCGGGAGCCCGGGGACGTGGACGGATGAGCCACATCGAGATCAACGGATCGCCCGCCACCGCGGCCACCCTGCGGATGCCCGCGCTCCCCCCGACGCGGTGGAGTGGGACGCGATCCGAGGATGCCGGGGGCGGCCGCTAGCGGTCCCCCTGGGAGGCGGTGCGGGAGGCGGTGCGCCGGGCGCTGTCGCGGCGGGGCCGCAAGGGGGCGTCCTCGTCGCTGAAGAGCTCGGGGTGCTTGGCGCGGATCTTCTCCACATCGCTGAAGACCAGCCGCAGATGGGAGCGGAGCGACTCGTCGGCCCGGTCCAGATCGCCCGCCTCCAGCAGGTCGACCACCTCGCGGTGCTGGCCGATGAGCAGGGACATCTGCTGGGTCATCGGCAGTGACAGCCTGCGGGCCCGGTCCAGCTGGGCCTTGGCCTGGCTGACGACCGGCCAGGCCGAGGCGTGGCCGCTGACGGCCATCAGCCGGGCGTGGAAGTCCTCGTCCAGCTGGAAGAAGCCCGCCATGTCGGACCGGCGGTCGGCCTCCTCCTGCGCGGTGAGCAGCGCCCGCAGCTCCGCCACGTCCCGCGGGCCGGCCTTGCCGACGGCGTCCCGCAGCGCGGCGCACTCCAGCGCCTCCCGGATGAACTGGGCGGAGGCCACATCGCGCTCCCGGATGCGCGAGACGAACGTGCCCATCTGGGGGTAGATGTCCACCAGCCCCTCGTCGGCGAGCAGGATCAGCGACTCGCGGACGGGGGTGCGACTCACCCCGAGCTCGGCCGCCAGGTCGTTCTCCGATACGGCGGAGCCGGGCTCCAGCTCCAGGCCGACGATGCGCGAACGCAGCACCTCATGGACCAGTTGCCGGGTGTTGCGCCCCCGGGAGCGCGCCGCGTGCAATCCCTCCGCCGATGCCATCTGACCCCTTCCGAACCCTTGACTCCGCTCGCTGACGTACTTGTATGGTAGCCGACCGACAGCCCGGACTCCACCCCGGGAGCCCGCTTCAGTGAGGAGCACGCATGGCCACGATCACGGAGGCCAAGGTCATCGTCACCTCGCCGGGTCGCAATTTCGTGACCCTGAAGGTGACCACCTCCGACGGCGTGACCGGTCTCGGTGACGCCACCCTGAACGGCCGCGAGCTCGCGGTCGCCTCCTATCTGGAGGACCACCTCGTACCGCTGCTGATCGGGCGCGACCCCGCCCGTATCGAGGACACCTGGCACTATCTCTACAAGGGGGCCTACTGGCGCCGCGGCCCGGTGACCATGACCGCCATCTCGGCCGTGGACACCGCGCTGTGGGACATCAAGGGCAAGGTCGCCGGGATGCCGGTGTACGACCTGCTGGGCGGCAAGGCCCGCGAAGGGGCCATGGTCTACGGCCACGCCAGCGGCGGCGACATCCCCGAGCTGCTCGACGACGTCGCCCAGTTCCAGGAGATGGGCTACCGCGCGATCCGCGCCCAGGCCGCCGTCCCCGGTTCCCCCGGGACGTACGGCATCCGCCACGGCACCGTGGCCACGGTCTACGAGCCCGCCACCGGTGCGCTGCCGGAGGAGCAGCCGTGGTCGACCGAGGCGTACCTGGACTTCGCACCGCGCTACCTGGAAGCGGTCCGCGAGCGGTTCGGCTTCGGCTTCCACCTGCTGCACGACGTCCACCACCGGCTCAGCCCCACCGAGGCGGGACGGCTCGGCCGCAGCGTGGAAGACCTGCGGCTGTTCTGGATGGAAGACCCCAGCCCCGCCGAACTCCAGGACTCCTTCCGCCAGATCCGCCAGTCCACCACCACCCCCATCGCGGTCGGCGAGGTCTTCAACTCCATCTGGGACTGCCAGCAGCTCATCACCGAGCGGCTCATCGACTACATCCGCGCCTCGGTCGTGCACGCCGGCGGCATCACCCACCTGCGGCGGATCTTCCACCTCGCCGAGCTGTACCAGGTGCGCACCGGTTCGCACGGCGCCACCGACCTGTCCCCGGTGAGCATGTCGGCGGCCGTCCACCTCGATGTCACCGTGCCCAACTTCGGCATCCAGGAGTACATGGCGCACGACCCGCTCACCCACGAGGTGTTCCGGCCGGCCTACGAGCTGATCGACGGCGCCCTGCACCCCTCGGCCGCGCCCGGCCTCGGCATCGAACTCGACGAGGAGGCGGCCGCCCGCTTCCCGTACGACCCGAAGTACCTCCCGGTGAGCCGCCGCACCGACGGGTCGGTGCACGACTGGTGACCGCCGACTCCCCGCCGCGCCTGTCGCTGGCCACCCTGGACCGCGTCCCCGCCGGAAGCCGCCCGCGCACCGACCCGCGGGGCTTGCGCCCCCGGATCGTGCACCTGGGCATCGGCGCCTTCCACCGCGCCCACCAGGCCCTCTACACCGAAGCCGCCGAGGCCGCGCACGGCGGCGGCTGGAGCATCGCCGGTGTCACCCAGCGCAGCCGGTCAGTCGTGGACGCGCTGCGCCCACAGGACGGGCTGTACTCCTTCACCGAACGGCGCCCCGACGGCCCGGCCACCCGCGTGGTCGGCACCGTGACCGAGGTGCTGCACGCCACCGACGACGGCGCCCGGCTCGGCGCGCTCCTCGCCTCCCCCGAGGTCACCGTCGTCACCCTCACCGTCACCGAGAAGGGCTACCGGCGCGACCCCGCCACCGGCGGACTCGCCCTGGACGACCCGCTGATCCGCGACGACCTGGCGGGACGGCCCGCGCCCGCGAGCGTGACCGGGCAGCTCGCCGCGGGGCTGCGCGCCCGGCTGCGGGCCGGCGGCGCCCCGGTGTCGCTGGTCTCCTGCGACAACATGGCCGACAACGGCGCGGTACTGCGGCGCCTGGTACGGGAGTTCATCGCCGCCACCGCATGGGACGACCGCGACCGCCTGCTGGACTGGATCACCGGCTCGGTCGCCTTCCCCGCCACCGTCGTCGACCGCATCGTCCCCGCCACCACCGACACCGACCGGCGGACCGCCGCCCGCGCCCTGACCGTGGACGACGCGGGCGCGGTCACCGGCGAACCGTTCACCCAGTGGGTGCTCCAGGACATCTTCGCCGCCGACCGCCCGCACTGGGAGGCGGCCGGGGTGCGCTTCGTCCCCGATGTGAGCCCCTACCAGCTCGCCAAGCTCCGGCTGCTCAACGGCTCCCACTCGCTCATCGCCTATCTCGGGCTCGGGCACGGATGCGAGACCGTCGCCGACGTCCTGGCCACCCCCTGGGGCGAGGAGACCGTACGCGCCTACTGCGCCGAGGCCGCGCAGAGCCTGCCGCCCACCGAGGGTCTTGACCTCCCCGCCTACATCGACAGCCTGGTGGACCGCTTCGCCAACCCCGCGATGCACCACCGCATCCAGCAGATCGCCATGGACGGATCCCAGAAGATCCCCGAACGGTGGCTCGCCCCGCTGCGCGAACTGCGCGCCGCCGGACGGGACACCCCGCTCCTGGCCGCCGCCCTCGCCGCCTGGGCCCGCCGCACCCGCGACCACCCCCTGGACGATCCCCGGGCCGAGGAGCTGCGCCGCGCCTGGGACGGCCCGCGCACCGAGGCCCCGCGCCGGCTGCTGCGGCTGCTGGGCGCCGAGGACCTCGCGGACGACACCGCTCTCATCGCGTCCGTACGGGCGGAGCTGGACCCCCGCGCCCGGCCACCGCGCTGACCCACGCACCGCCCCTTCAAAGGAGAGCCGCCTTGAAGACCCCCAGAGCCGTCCCCGCCACCGACCAGCCCTCCCCGGCCCAGGACGAGGCCGCCACCGGGCCACCGCGCCCCCGCGGGCTGCGCCACAACACCCGCTGGCTGATGGTCTTCCTCTGCTTCCTGGGCATGACCGTCAACTACGTCGACCGCGCCACCATCTCCATCTCCCTGCCCTATATGACCGATGACCTGCACATCGGCCCCGAGTGGCAGGGCGTCATCCTCAGCATGTTCTTCGTGACCTACGCGCTGGGCCAACTGCCCGCCGGGGCGCTGATCGACCGCTACGGCGAGAAGCGCATGTTCGCCATCGGCGGGCTGATCTGGTCGCTGGTCACCGTCGGCACCGGATTCGTCCGGGGCATCGGCAGCCTGCTCTTCGCCCGTCTCGCCCTCGGCGCGGGCGAGGCCCCCGCGTACCCCTCGTGCGCCAAGTCCGTCTCCCGCTGGTTCCCGGTCCGCGAACGCGCCCTGGCCAACAGCGTCTGGGACAACGGCGCCCGCGCCGGCACCGCCGTCGCCGCCCCCGTCGTGACCGCGCTGATCGCCTGGCAGGGCTGGCGGATGGCGTTCTGGGTCACCGGCGCCGTGGCCCTGCTGTGGGTGGCGCTGTGGCTCAAGGCGTACCGCGAACCCTCGGCCCGCGACGGACTCAGCGCCGAGGAACGCGCCTACGTCACGGCGGGCGGCGCCCGGCTCGAGGAGAACCCCGCCCAGAAGACGACGGCGCCGGAGGAGCCCGCCGTCCGCTGGCGCGACCTGTTCCGCCACCGCACGGTCTGGGGCATGATGATCGGCTTCTTCTGCCTCAACTACGTCATCTACTTCTTCATCACCTGGTTCCCCAGCTACCTCGTCGACGCCCGCGGTTTCGACCTGCTCAAACTGGGCTTCTACGGCGCCCTGCCCGGCATCGTCGCCATCGGCGGCAGCCTGCTCGGCGGCTGGACCAGCGACACCCTGCTGCGCCGCGGCTGGTCGGTGACCCGGGCCCGCAAAACCTGTCTGGTGTGCGGGATGCTCTTCTCCTCCGTCATCGCCTTCGCCGTGCTCGTCCCCAGCGCCATGTGGGCCCTGGCCCTGCTGTCCGTCAGCTACGCCAGCCTGGCCTTCTCCGCCGCATCGGTGGCCAGCCTGCCCGCCGACGTCGCGCCCACCCCGCGCCATGTCGCCTCGCTCGGCGGCATCCAGAACTTCGCCTCCAACCTCGCCGGAGTGCTCGGCTCGACCACCACCGGTCTGCTGCTGGGGTTCTTCCACCACTCCTTCGTCGCCCCGCTGATGCTGTCCGGCGCGCTGTGCATCGTCGGCGCCCTCACCTACGGCCTGGTCGTCAAGCGCGTCGAACCACTGCGGCTGACCGCCGCCTGAGCCCCTTCGTGTCTTCGCGTACCAGGAGAACCATCCGATGAACGACGCCACCGCCGCGATCCTGCACGGCCCTAAGGATGTGCGCATCGAGCGGCACCCGATTCCCGGGCCCGCCCCCGGCGAGGTCCTCGTGGACATCGGCGCGGTCGGGCTGTGCGGCTCCGATCTGCACTACTACGCCCACGGCGAGAACGGCCCCCATGTGCTCCGCTCCCCCACCGCGCTCGGCCACGAGGCCGCCGGAACGGTCGTGGCGGGCCACGGCCCGCTGCCCGCGGGCACCCGGGTCGCCATCGAGCCCGCCATCCCCTGCGGACACTGCCGCGCCTGCCGCGCGGGCCGCTACAACCAGTGCCCGCACGGCCGCTGCTTCGGCTCCCCGCCCACCCATGGCGCCCTGACCGGACACCTGGCCGTACCCGCGGAGTTCGCCCACCCCCTCCCCGACGACTTCCCCCTCACCTCCGGCGCGCGCGTCGAACCCCTCGCGGTGGCCCTGCACGCGGTGCGCCGCGGCGGCGTCGCGGCCGGGGACCGGGTGCTGGTCACCGGCGCCGGGCCGATCGGCCTGCTCGTCCTCCAGGCCGCCCGCGCGGTGGGGGCGGGCGAGACCGTGGTGACCGACATCAACCCCGGCCGGCTCGCCCACGCCCACCGCCTGGGCGCCGACCGGACCCTGGACACCTCCCGCGAACCCCTCTCCCAGGAGCCGCTGTTCGACATCGCGCTCGACTGCTCCGGCATCGAGGCCGCCCTGGCCGCCGCCGCCCACGCGGTACGCCCCGGCGGCACCCTGGTCGCCGTCGGCAACCCGCCCCAGCCCCGGACCACGCTCCCGCTGGCCTGGATGCAGCGCCAGGAGCTCAGCCTGGTCACCGCCTTCCGCTACGCCGGGGAGTTCCCGGCCGCGGTGTCCCTGGCCGCCACCGGGCGGGTCGAGCTGGAGTCGCTGATCACCACACGCTTCCCGCTGGAACGTTCGGCGGACGCCCTCCACACGGCGCTCACCGACCCGACACAGCTGAAGGTCGTCATCGAACCCAACGAACCCATCGGGCCCATCGGGTCCTGAGCAGGAGTGGACCGGGCGGCATCCCGTCCGTCCCACCCGTCAAAATGGGCACCATGTCCCGACGTACCCGACGCCCGCGGCCGGCCCGCCCCACCCCGGCCACCTGCCCCTGCGGGCTGTCCGCGGCCTACGACGACTGCTGCGGCCGACTGCACCGCGGCCAGGCCCAGGCGACCACCGCCGAGCAGCTGATGCGCTCGCGCTACAGCGCCTTCGCCGTCGGGGACGAGGCGTATCTGCTGCGCAGTTGGCACCCCACCACCCGGCCGCCCGGCGCGGACCTCGACCCGGGGCTGCGCTGGGTGCGCCTGGAGATCCTGGGCACCACCGAGGGCAGCGCGTTCCACACCACCGGCAGCGTCGAGTTCCGCGCCCACTACACCCAGGGCGGCCGCACGGGCTCGCTCCACGAGAACAGCCGCTTCGTACGCCACGACGGTGCCTGGGTCTACCTCGACGGTCTGACCGAAGACTGACCCCACCCCGCGTCAGCGATCACGGTCCGCACCGACTTGGTCATTTGTTTCCCGTGTCGTCGCCGACGCCTTCTGGTGCCCGGTCAACTCCGGGGCGATGCTGGGGCGCTGTGCGTGTGAACCACGCGTGTCCCCTGGCCCCATGGAGTTGCCGTGCCTCCTGTCGCGCTCGCCAGACCACTGGCGGCCCTGGCCGCGGTGTCCGCCCTCGTGCTGGGCGCCGCCGGCCAGGCCACCGCCGACAACACCCCCGCCCCGGCGCCCGAACCCGTCCCCAGGTCGTCCTCGGAGATGCTGCGCCCGGTCGCGCCCCCCGCCGCCAGCGGTGCGACCGGCACCCGGTCCGTGGCCGACGGGGACGGGGTGGAGACCGCCCGCACCTCCCGGCCGGTCGCCCCGGGGGTGCGGCTGACCTCGTACGACCGGCTGGAGTCGGACAAATGGCTGCGGGTCGACTCGCTGTCGGTGGACCTGGCCGGCGGCACCAAGGTCGACTATCTCCACCCCGACAAGGTCGCGGAGCGCCGAAGCGTCTCCCAACTGGCCGCCGAGCACGACCCCGGGCCGGGGCGCCGCACGGTCGCGGCCATCAACGGTGACTTCTTCGACATCAACCAGACCGGCGCCCCCGAGGGCAACGGCATCGGCGACGGCCGCCTCGTCAACTCCGCCTCCGCCACCGGGCCCGCCCGGGCCGTCGGCATCGGCCCGGCCGACGCCGGCCGCGTCCTCCAGCTCTACTTCGACGGCACCCTGACCCTCCCCGACGGCCCCCACCCGCTCGCGGCGCTCAACGCCGCCAACGTCCCGGCCACCGGCATCGGGGCGTACACCGCCCAGTGGGGCGAGGCGGACCGCGCCCAGACCGTGGACGGCGCACGGCGCACCGCCGAGGTCACGGTCGTGGACGGCAAGGTCACCCAGGCGGCCGGCGCGCCCGGCAAGGGCCCGATCCCGGCCGGTGCGACCGTACTGGTCGGCCGGGACGCCGGGGCCGACACGCTGTCCGAACTGGCCGTCGGCGACGCGGTGTCGATGGAGTACCGGCCCCGCACCGACGGCGGCGACCTGCCCCGCACCGCCGTCGGCGGCCGCGAGCTGCTGGTCGTGGACGGCAAGGCGGTCGGCCACGAGGGCGAGGGCAACAACGCCACCGCGCCGCGCACCGCGGTCGGCTTCTCCCGCGACGGCCGCACCATGCGGATCCTCAGCGTGGACGGGCGGCAGGCCGACAGCGGCGGCGTCACCCTCACCGAACTGGGCCTGATGATGAAGGACGCGGGCGCCTACAGCGCCCTCAACCTCGACGGCGGCGGCTCCTCCACGCTCGTCGCCCGCGAGCCCGGCAGCGACACCACCCGGGTGGAGAACAGCCCGTCCGACGGGGCCGAGCGCACCGTCCCCAACGGCCTGGCCCTCACCGCCCCCGACGGCAGCGGCCGCCTCAAGGGCTTCTGGGTGGACACCGCTGTGGACCGCGCGTCCGCGCCCACCGCCGACCCGGTCCGGGGCGGCCACCCCGAGCGGGTCTTCCCCGGGCTCACCCGCCGCCTCACCGCCGCCGGTTACGACGAGACCTACGGCCCCGCCGAGGGCGCGCCGCAGTGGCGGACGGACGATTCCCACATCGGCCGGGTCGATGCCGACGGCACCTTCACCGCCCGCCACGGCGGCGACACCACCGTGACCGCCCGGCGCGGCGCCGCCCACGGCGACCTCGGCCTCACCGTCCTGGACCGGCTGGACCGGATCCAGTCCACCAGCCGGCTGGTCGGCCTGGCCGACGCCGAGGCCACGGGCCGGTTCGGCATCGTCGGCCTGGACGCGCACGGCACCAGCGCCCCCGTCGAACCGTCCGATGTGCGACTGTCGTACGACCAAGCGCTGTTCGACATCGCCCCGGACCCCCGGACCGGCACCTTCACCGTCAAGGCGCGCCACGACCAGGCCGCGGGGCAGGTCAAGGTCGCCGTCGGCACCACCACCACGGTGCTCGCCGTCACCGTCGGCCTGACCGAGCGGCAGGAGGCGTCCTTCGACGACGCCGACCGCTGGACCTTCAGCCAGGCCCGCGCCTCCGGTTCGGCCGAGGCCACCCCCGACGGCCACACCGGCACCGGGCTCGCGCTGGACTACGACTTCACCCAGTCCACGGCCACCCGCGCCGCCTATGTCACCCCGCCCCAGCAGATCGCGGTGGACGGACAGCCGCAGTCCTTCGGCCTGTGGATCAAGGGCGATGGCAAGGGGGCCTGGCCCACCCTGCACCTCAAGGACGCGGCGGGCTCGGACCAGTTGCTGCGCGGGCCGTATGTCACCTGGACCGGATGGCGACATGTCGACTTCGCCGTACCGGCCGGAGTCGCCTATCCGCTGAAGGTCAACCGCTTCTACCTCGCCGAGACCTCCGCCACCCGCCAGTACACCGGCAGTGTGGTCATCGACGACCTCACCGCACGGGTGCCGCCCTCCGTCGAACTGCCCACGGAGAGCGTGCGCCCCGATCCGCTGATCTCCACCGCCGCCCAGGTACGGGGACGCGACTGGCGGTTCGCGGTGATGTCCGACGCGCAGTTCGTGGCCCGCGATCCGAACAGCCCGATCGTCTCCCAGGCCCGCCGCACCCTGCGCGAGATCAAGGCGGCCAACCCCGACTTCCTGGTGATCAACGGGGACCTGGTGGACGAGGGCTCCCCCGCCGATCTCTCCTTCGCCCGCACCGTGCTGAAGGAGGAGCTGGGCGATGAGCTGCCCTGGACTTACGTCCCCGGCAACCACGAGGTGATGGGCGGCTCCATCGACAACTTCACCGCCGAATTCGGGCCCGCCCACCGCACGTTCGACCACCGGGGCACCCGCTTCCTCACCCTGGACACCTCACGCCTGGGGCTGCGCGCCGGCGGCTTCGACCAGATCAAGGAGTTGCGCGCCCAGCTGGACGCGGCCGCCAAGGACCCGGACATCGGCTCGGTCATGGTGATCGAGCACGTACCGCCGCGTGACCCCACCCCGCAGCAGGGCAGCCAGCTCGGCGACCGCAAGGAGGCGGCGCTGCTGGAGGGCTGGCTGGCCGACTTCCGCCGCACCACGGGCAAGGGCGCGGGCTTCATCGGCAGCCACGTCGGCACCTTCCACGCCTCCCGGGTGGACGGCGTCCCGTACCTGATCAACGGCAACTCGGGCAAGAACCCCGCCACCCCGCCCGGCCACGGCGGCTTCACCGGCTGGTCGATGGTCGGCGTGGACCACGTCTCGGCGCGGGACCAGGCCGCCGCGCGCCACGCACCGTGGCAGGGCGGCCCGGACTGGGTGTCCGTACAGACCCGCGCCCATGTGGACGGGCTGACCGTCACCGCCCCGGCCGAACTGCGCACCGGACAGGACGCCGATGTCACCGCGACCGTCCTCCAGGGCGAGGGGACCGCTGCCCGGCGGGTGCCGGTCGGCTTCCCGCTCAGCGCGGACTGGACCGGCTCGCCCACCCTCCACATCGGCGATCCGGACGACGCCGGGCGCCGTGATGTGGCGGCGTACGACCCGGCCAGCGGCAAGCTGACCGCGCTGCGCCCGGGAACGGCCACCCTCGCGGTGAGCGTGAACGGCGCCATCGCACAGGCGCGGTTCACCGTCACCGCGGCGGCCGCGGCACCCGCGGCCTAGCCGGGCCGGTGGGGGCGGGGCGGCCTGAGCGCCCCGCCCCCACCGGACCCAGGCGCCCCACCGGACCCAGGCGCCCCACCGGCCCCAGAAGCCCCCGGCAGGCCCAGGCGCCCCACCGGACCCAGGCGCCCCGCCGCGCTCAGGTGTCCCAGACGCGGCGTACCTGCTCGAAGCGGGTGGGCAGCGGAGGGCGGCGACCGGCGTACCGGGCGTTCGTACGGTGGACGAACCGGCGCCAGGAGAGCACCAGGCCCTGCCGGGTGATGGGCAGCCCGGCGACCACGGTCACCCCGTTGTCATGGGTGTGGTGCACCGTCAGCAGCAGCGCTTCCGGCACCGACCCCTCCAGCTCGGCGCAGAGCTCCTGACGCACCCGCAGCCAGCGGCGCAGCACCAGCACGGTGCCGCGGTCCAGGCCGTGCCGGCGCGGGACGCGGTGTTTGCCGTGCTCGATGGTCACCCATCCGGAGTCCAGGTCCAGCGCCGACACGGTGCAGCGCAGCAGCCCGCCGTACCGGGCGCCGCTGGCCCGCGCCAGGCCCACCACCACGGCGAGCCGTACGGTCTCCGGCTTCGCGCCGTCCTCCATCGCCTCCACCGACAGCCGGCGCCAGATCCACTCCGCCTCCGCCGTCGTGACCACCGGCCGCGGATAGCGGTCCCGCGCCGTGTCCTTCGCCGTGCGCGCCGCCACGTCCACCCCCCTGGGAGCCTCCCGATCGAGTCGCTTGGCACACTATTTCTCCCCCCGATGTCCTCGTCAAGGGACGCACGGCGGTACGGTCGTCCGTGTGCGCCTTCTGCTGATGTCCGACACCCATCTGCCCCGGCGCGCCAAGGCGCTCCCCGGGGAGCTGCTGGAGCGGCTGCCGGACGCCGATGTGGTGATCCACGCGGGCGACTGGGTCGACCTCGCCACCCTCGATCTGCTCGAGGAGCGCTCGCGGCGGCTGATCGGGGTGTACGGCAACAACGACGGGCCCGAGCTGCGGGCGCGGCTGCCCGAGGTGGCCCGGGCCGAGCTGGCGGGGGTGCGGCTGGGCGTGGTGCACGAGACCGGCCAGTCGAAGGGGCGGGAGCGGCGCTGCGCCGAGCGGTTCCCCGACCTCGATGTGCTGGTGTTCGGCCACAGCCACATCCCGTGGGACACCACGGCCGAGGGGCGGCTGCGGCTGCTCAACCCCGGCTCTCCCACCGACCGGCGCCGGCAGCCGTACTGTACGTATCTGACGGCCGCGATCGAGGCCGGGCGGCTGACCGCCGTGGAGCTGCACCGGCTGCCGCCCCGCCGCTGACCGATCGCCGCTCCCCGGGCGTATCGCCGAGCCGCCCGGCACCGCGTGCGCGGCACGCGCCGGGGAGTCGCGCGACACCACCGCGGCGGGGTTCGGGGGTCCTGCCCGGGGATGCCGCTCCGGCGCTGACGGGCGTCCGGATTGAACCCGGCACCCCGGTGGAATAAAGAGTACTTAAGGTGCATATCGGATATCGGCTCGGCGATCCGCGCCGAGCCCGACCACACGAGGGCGCCATGTCTTATTCCCCCTACGAGAACGGCCCGGAGCACGCACCGGAGAACGCCTCCGCCCCCGCCCCGCACTCGCTCAGGTCCGCGGCGCACGTACTCCTCGCCCATGACGTCGGCCTGCTGGTCATCCGGCTCGGCGTCGGGCTGATCGTCGCGGCGCGCGGCGCACAGCACCTCTTCGGCTGGTGGGGCGGCCTGGGCATCGACAAGACGGCGGTGGCGTTCGCGCAGTTCGGCTATCCGGCGCCCAAGGCCATGGCCGTGATCGCCGGGATCGCCGAGACCTTCGGGGGCCTCGGCCTCGCCGTGGGGCTGCTCACCCCGCTCGCCGGTGCGGCCGTCGCGGGCACGATGGCCAACGCGGTGGCCGCCTCCACACCGCTCGGCTATTTCGGCGGCTTCGAGTTTCCGCTGCTCGTGGGCGTCGGCGCGGCCGGGCTCGCACTGTCCGGCGCCGGCCGGATCTCCCTCGACGCGTTCCTCCCGGTCCTGCGGTCGCAGCGGCTGATCTACGGCATCGCCCTGCTGGTGCTGGCGGCGATCCTGGCGACGGTGACGATCCTGCTCAGCAAGAACTGACAGCCCTCCGGCGGTCAGGTGAACGCGCGGGGCCGGTTCCCCGTATGGCTCTGTGTGCGTCCTGCCCACTGGGACGCGCGTCGCCCGCACAGGCCGATACCGAGACCGGAGGCCCCGTTCCATGAATGACCGGTTCATCCCTCCCATCCAGGCGCTGCCGGATGGCGACGCCGAAGTCCGCCTGGTGCTCCATCTGCCCTGGGACGTGGTCGCCGCCCTGGGCCAGGAGGCCGGCCGGCTGGCGGCCCAGACACAGCGGCCGGTGAGCCTCGACGAGGCGGTCAGCCACCGCCTGCGCCACGGGACGGCCCAGACCATAGGCGTCCACGCCAAACCCGAGCGGGAGCGGAACCAGCCCACGCCCACCGCGTCCCACACCTCACCCCCGCTGGCGGCCCGCTCCCCCGGTGAGCAGGCCCGGCAGGCGATCGAGAAGATCAACGGCGGCTCGGCGCATCCGCACAACGGCGCCGCGAACGGCTCCGCCGAGTCCACGGGCCCGCAGCACACCACCAGCGCACCTGATCCGGCCCCGCCCGATGCCCGGGGCATCCTGGAACGCCCGACGCGTGCCACCGGAACGGTGAACGGCACCGCGACGGAGATGCCGAGATAACACCGGGTCCCGGTGTCGGGAAACGGCTGGAAAGGCCGCGGACACGAGGATGCCGTCCCCATCCGGACGGCGCCCTCGTATGCGCGGGGCCCTTCACAGACACGTACGAACGAGCCACTCGTCGGAGTCGTACGCGTCTCTCGCCGAATCCGGTGCCGTAGCGGGCCTTTCCTCGACCATGTCCTCCGCACGAACGCGCTCCGGCAGCGTGCCGAACCTGGCACGCCGCCTGGCCTCGGCGGCATCGGCGGGCCTGGGCTCTCCGGGTGTCATGTCATCCTCCTCAGCATCGTTCGACGTCCTCAGCATCGGCGACGTCCTCAGCATCGGTCGACGTCGAGGACGGCCTCGGCGAACGCCTCGGGCGCTTCCTGCGGCACGTTGTGGCCGATGCCCTCGAGCGTTCGGTGGTCATAGGGGCCGGTGAACTTGGACCGGTACGCCGCGCCGTCACCGGCCGGGGTGAAGGGATCCAGCTCACCGTCGAGGGTGATCGTGGGCACCGCGATGTCGGGCGCGGCCGCCAGGCGCGCCTCGAGCCCGTCATAGCGGGGGTCGCCCTTGGCCAGGCCGAGCCGCCAGCGGTAGTTGTGCACCACGATGGGGACGTAGTCGGGGTTGCCGAACGCCGCCGCCGTGCGATCGAAGGTGGCGTCGTCGAAGTTCCACGTCGGGGAGACATTGCGCCAGATGAGCTTCGCGAAATCGTGTCGGTACGTCTCGAAGCCCACCGCACCACGTTCGGTCGCGAAGTAGTACTGGTACCACCATGCCCACTCGGCCGACGGCGGCAGCGGCTGCTTGTTCTTCTCCCGGCTGGTGATCAGGTAACCGGTCACGGAGACCAGGGCCTTGCACCGCTCCGGCCAGAGTGCGGCGATGATGCCGGCGGTCCGGGAGCCCCAGTCGAAGCCTCCGAACACGGCCTTCTCGATCTTCAAGGCGTTCAGCAGGGCGATGATGTCGAGGGCGATCACCGATTGCTGCGCGTTGCGGAAGGTCTTGGGCGAGCGGAAGCTCGTGGTGCCGTGGCCGCGCAGATGGGGGACGATGACCCGGTGGCCCCGGGCCGCCAGCAGGGGCGCGACCTCCGCGTAGCTGTGGATGTCGTACGGCCATCCGTGCAGGAGGACGACGGCCGGTCCATGGGCCGGGCCGGCCTCGGCGTAGCCGATGGTGAGCTCGCCGGCCTCGACCCGCTTCAGCGCCGGGAAGGAGCCGCCGCCGGGGTGCGACGTCGGCGCCGTGGCCGCCCTGTCGGCGCCGCCCGGCCCGGATGACGACGAGGCCGCTGCCGACGAGGGGTGGCTCAGGCCGGTCAGTGATACGGCGGCCGTTCCCGCCGCCCCCGCGCCGATGGCCTTGCCGAAGGTACGCCTGTCGATCATCTGTGAACCTGAACCGTTTCTGTCCGTCTCGGCAGAGCGGGCATCGCGCCCGACTGAGTGCTCCGAGCAGCCATCGTGGTGCTCCGGCGCCTTCGGGACCTCGGTGTCCGTCCGCAGACATCCTGCGGGTTTCCCGCAGCCGCCGCTTGAGGAGCTCGCCCGATCGCTCCACCGCCGCCCTGGGGCGCTGACCCGCCGGACTCGCCGAGTACCTTTACTCCCGTGCCTGCCGACCGCGCTGAACAGGGAGTGGATGCCGTGTCGCGCCTCAGCGTGGTGATCGCCGACGATCATCCTGTGGTCCGTGCGGGCATGCGCGTGCTGTTGTCGCAGGACGATTCCCTGGAAGTCGTCGCCGAGAGCTCCACGGTCCCGGAGACCGTGGAGACCGTGACCGAGCACCGACCGTCCGTGCTGATCCTGGATCTCACCATGGCCGGTCAATCCAGCCTGCCCTCGATACCCGACCTGCTCGCGGCGTCCCCCGGCACCCGGATTCTGATCCTCACGATGCAGGAGGATCCCGCGTTCGCCCGCGCGGCCCTGCGGATCGGGGCGGCCGGATATCTGCTCAAGGAAGCGGCGGCGGAAGAACTGGTCGGTGCGGCACGCCAGGTCGCGAAGGGAGCCACCTACCTCCAGCCCGCCATGGGCGCCCGGCTGGCCATCGCGGACACCGGCGCTCCCGGCACCGGTGGCGAGGCCTCTTTGACAGCGCGCGAGCTTCAGATTCTCTCACTGCTCGCCCTGGGCCACACCAACCAGGAGATCGCGCGACGTCTCCACGTTTCCGTTCGGACGGTGGAGACGCACCGCGCCAGGATTCGGGACAAGCTCAAGACCGAGACCCGGGCGGAGCTCATCGCCGCGGCTCGCGAGCGCGGACTGCTGGGATGAACGGCTCGCCACGGGCCAAGGCCGGCCCGATCACCGAGGCCGCCGGTGCGGCGCTGCTCGTCCTCGCCTTCGCGATCGAGGTCCTCCAGCAGCAGCCTCGCTGGGTGATGCGGCTCTCCCTCGGTGCGGCCGTCGTCCTCATCATCGCGGCGGCGCTGAACACCGCCGTCCGGCGGGCGTGGCTGGCGGCCCTGTGCGGGCTCGCCCTCATCCTCGCGGTGTCACAACTGGTCCGCATGACCAAGGAGCCGCTTTTCAACGGCTTGAACATCGTGCCTCTCCTGCTGATCGGCTGCGCCGCCATGCTGGGCCGCGGCGCGGTGGCGCGCCGCCGTAGTCTCGCCCGGGAGCGGGCGCAGGCCCGCAGCGACGGGGAGGAACGAGAACGGCGGCGCTGGGCACGTGAGTTGCACGACGAGACGCTTCAAGAACTGGTCGCCGTCCAGATCGTGCTGTCCACCGCCGCCGTCAGTGGCGAGCCCGCCGCCATGAAGGACGCCATCGACCAGGCGCGCGGCCTGATCACGAACCAGATCACCTCACTACGGCACCTGATCGTGGAAATGCGGCCCTTCGCCCTCGACCAGCTCGGCCTCGCGCCCGCCCTCGAGACGCTGTGCCGGCGCACCGGGGAGACCTTCGGGCTGGAGGCGGAACTGCGCGTCGGAGCGGAGTGGAGCCGGCTCGGGGACGAACTGTCGCCAGAGGCCCAGGCCCATGTCTACCGCATCGTGCAGGAAGCGGTGAACAACGCGGTCAAGCACGCCGAGGCGAGCCGTCTTCTCGTGCAACTCGACAGCGACGATCACGCGATCACCGTGGCGGTGCGGGACAACGGCCGCGGAATGGCCCATCGGCCTTCCACCCCGGTCAACCGATCCGCGCCCCGCACGGTGGTCTCCACGGGCACCGGACTGTCGGCCATGCGCGAGCGCGGCCACCTGCTGAACGGACACCTCACCGTGGGTTCCACCCCCGGTGAGGGAACCCACGTCTCCCTCCTGATACCCCGCCACGCCAAGCGACGCCCCAGGGCCACGTAGCTCTCCACCACCGCCAACGTCTACGTCAGCCAATACCGCCGCTGTCCCACCGGCGTTCGACCTCCTCCGACAGGAAGGCGGTCAGGCGCCGCACCCCCTCCTCGATCCGTTCGGGATCGAGGTAGCTGCATGAGAGCCGAAGTTGGTGATCACCTGCTTGATCCAGGTAGAACTGCCGCATCGGAGTCCACAGCACGCCGTATTTGGCCGCGGACACCTCCAGCAGAGCGGTATCCACGGGGACGGGCAGATGTATGCGGACGAAGAACCCACCGCAAGGGCGGTTCCAGCGGATTCCGGGGTGCGATCCGTCTCCCAGATGCCGGTCCAATGCGTCGACCAGGCAGGTCAGGTTCCGTTGGTAGATCTCGGACTTGCGACGGCTCAACTCGATCACGGAGCCTCCGTGCTCCAGCAACATCCCGCCGATCACGGCCTGGCACAGCGGGGATGTGTTCACGGTGACCATGCTCTTCACGGCGGCCAACTCGTCCGCCAGCAGCGTGCCGCCAGAAGACGAGCCGATCGGCTGATCAGCGATCACATAGCCGACTCTGGCTCCCGGGAAGGCAACCTTGGCAAAGGTACCGATATGAATCACACTGCGAGCGGTGTCAAGCGCTTTGAGCGGAGGCAGTTCGGCTCCGGCTGCCGCCGTGAACCCGTAAGCGTTGTCCTCTATGACGAGGAAGCCCTCGCGCTCCGCAAGGTCGAGAAGTTTCCGACGACCGCCAAGCGACATATGTGCCGCGCCGGGATTGGAGAAGTCCGGTGCCACGTACAGCGCACGAACCGGCCGGCCGTTTTCCCGAGAGGAACGGCACGTCCGCTCCAAACCGTCGAGATCGATCCCGGCGTCCGTCTCGTCGACCGGAATCACATCGATGTCCAGGAGCCGGGCTGCCCCGATGATGCCCACGAAGCACGGATTGGCCACCGCGAGCACGCCCTCGGCCGAGCGGAACAGCGCACGCAGCACGAGCAGCATCGCTTCCTGGGCACCGACGGTCATGACGAGCGTGTTCTCGGGGGCGTCGATCCCGTGGTCCCGGCGCAAGGCATCAGCGACAATGCCGTTGATGATGCCCCGGCTCGGCCCGTACTCGAGAAGCAGTCGGCGTGCCTGCTCCGGGCTCCGTCCGGTTTGGACGAGATAATCGATGAATCTGTCAACGTACCGTTCGGTGTCGATATCCTCGAACGTGTCCGGATGCGGCGCGCCGGGCGCGAAGGATATCGCTTCCGGATAGCGGCTCATCACCTCGTTCAGAAATCCGATCGAACCGAGGACCGGATCCCGCAACGAGCTGTGCAACGAGGAGGAATGCAGTCTCATCCGCCTGACGTCCTCCTACCCGCGAGATTGTGAGCGCTGCCAGCGTCGTTCCCACCCTGGCCAACGCATCGTCACTCTACGCGCTCGCCGTCCTGCCGTGAAGATCCATCAGCTGAACCGCGGCACCATGCGTCTGCCCGGTGCCCGCCTGATCACTCGGTCACAGGCCCAGGATCGTCGCCACCAGTGCGCTGCGGCTGCGGACGCCGGTCTTCGCGAAGACGCTCTTCAGGTGGTCCTGCACGGTCGCCACGGTGATGTGCAGTTCGGTGGCAATGGCCCGCGACGGCAGTCCGGCGACGACCCGCGCCAGCACGTCCCGCTCGCGTGGGGTGAGTCCGTACGCGAGCAGCAACACCTCGGCCACATCGGTGGCCGGCGCCGGGTTCATCGTCACGGCCACGGACGCCGGGTGCGGGCCTCCGTCCTACCACGTCACAGCTGTGTTCAGAGAGGAGACCGTTCCGCCATGCCGACTGTGAGGACATGAGCCCCCGCCTCGCACAAGACCCTGGACGCCGTCTCCGTCCACTGTCAGATGCGGCACCTGCGGTGAACCGCTGTCCGGACCCACCCGGTCCGGCAGGTCCCTTCCCCGGGCACGCTACTGTTCCAACGCCTGCCGACAGCGCGCCTATCGGTCGAGGCAGAAGGCGGGCGGCATGGACACCGCGCTGGGCGGTGGGCCGCTGACCCAGCTGAGCAGCCTCGTGGGCCGCACCGACGAGCTGGTGGAGCCGGCCCGGCTGCTGGACGGCGTACGACTGCTGACACTGACCGGCCCCGCCGGGGTCGGCAAGAGCCGGCTGGCGCGAACTGGTCGGTCAGGAGCTCCGCAGAAAACGCCGCGACGTATCGGTGGTGCGGCTCGGCACCTGCACCGAGCCCGACGAGATCCGGCGGCAGGTGCTGGCCGCGCTCGGCGAGCCGCCCGGCGCCACGCCGCCCTCCGTCGCCGCCGCCTCCGACACCACATCCGACGGCCCCGAGAGCACCGGCCGGGACCAGCTCCTCCTGCTCGACGACTGCGAACACGTGCTGGACGGCTGCGGGAAGCCGCTGACCGAGTTGCTCCCGGCCCGGCCACGGCTGCGGGTGCTGGCCACCAACCGCGAGTCGCTCCAACTCCCCGGTGAGACCGTCTTCTCGGTGGCCGGTCTGGCCCTGCCCGACACCGGGTCCGATGCCGGGTCCGATGCCGAGTCCGACACCGTGCTCAACGCGTGCCTGCGCTCCGACGCGGTCACCCTCTTCGTGGACCGGACCCGCGTTGTCGTGCCCGGCTTCCAGCTCACCCACGACAACGCGGTCCACGTGGGCGGGATCTGCGCCCGGCTGGACGGGCTGCCCCTCCCCATCGAGATGGCCGCCCGGCTGATCCGGGTCTTCCCACCGGCCGAGATCGTGACCCGGCTCGAGGACCGGCTCGCCCTGCTGACCAGCGGCCGGCGGCTCGCCGACGACCGCCACCAGAGCCTGCGTGCCTCCCTGGAGTGGAGCTACGCCCTGCTGAACCCGCAGGAACAGGCGCTGCTGCGCAGGCTGTCGGTGCTGTCCGGCGACTTCGGCCCGGACGCCGCCGCGGCGGTCGCCTCCGACCTGCCCGCCCCGGCCACCGCGATACCGCGGCTCCTCATCGGCCTGGAAGCCAAATCCGTCATCACTGCGCTCACCGACACCAGCGGCCCCACCCGCTTCCGGCTCCTGGAGTCCATACGCTGCTTCGGACACGACAGGCTCATCGCCGAGGACGAGGAAACCGAAGCGTACGAACGGCTGGTCAGCTGGCTGACCGCGATGTGCCTGCCACTGCATGCTGAGGCCGTGGTCCCCTCCGCCACGCTGGAACCGCCGGCGAAAGAGCGCACCCACCTGACGCATGCGCTGCACCGTCTCCACACCGGTACGGACGAACGCCAACTGCTGCTGGCCGGCGCGCTCGCCGCGGTCGAGACGGCCGACGGGCGGACCGCCGGCACCGCCGGCCTGGTGGCACAGGCCCGCGACCGCGCCGCGCCGGACTCGGACTACCGCCCCGTCGCCCCGGCGGCGGCCGCCTCACTGGCGGCCCGGAACGCCGACGACGACTCCGCACTCCGCTACATCGACGAGGCGGTGGAACTGGAACACGGCCGGGACCACCCGCAACTGCTCGCCCGGCCGCGTCTGCTACGCGGCACCATCCAGCACCCGCGGGACGAGCGAAACGCCTCTCTCGCCGATCTTCAGGAGGCGCTGGCGCCGCTGCTCCGGCGGAGGAGGGCGCACGGGCACTCAGCTCGCTCGCCCGGATCATCACGCATCGCGACCGCTGAGCGGTATGCCATCACCCCGGCCGGCGCAGGCCGGGTGCGGTGCTCACCGCACGCTGCCCCGTGCCGCGCGCCGCCGCTCGCGTTCCTGCCAACGCCTTTCGACCTTGGCCAGAACGTCCGGGGCGTAGGTGCGTTCGGCCTGTACGACGGCGAACTCGGCGAGGTAGGCGCGGTACAGGTCGAGAGGTTCCTCGGCGACGGTGAGCATGTGGCGGTTGGCTGAGACGGCGGGCGCGCGGAGCGCTTCGACAGCCCTGTCGACGGCGCCGTCCATATCCTCGGCAGGCACCACGGTGTCGCACACATAACGGGCCTCCGGTTCGGTCGCGGCGATCCGGCGTCCGCCGAGCACCACCTGACGGGCCAGCCGGGCTCCGGTGAGCCGGGTGAGCCGGAGGTTGCCGAGCCCGGGCACGATGCCCTCCTCGGCGGCGGGCAGGCTGAGGTAGGCGTTCTCCTCGGCGATGACGTGGTCGAGGACCAGCAGGAGTTGCATACCGCCCCCGATGGCGAAGGTGTCGACGGCGCCGATCCATGGCTTGCCCACACTCCGTTCGCGCCCGTCACCAGGCGACGGGGCGGTGAGCAGACCGCGAAGCATCTTGTTGACGTAGCCGAGCTCGCGGCCGAGGAGGAACTCGACGAAGGAGATCCGCCCGTCGCGCAGGTCGGTCAGGTTGACTCCGGCGCTGAAGACACGGCGTCCCCGGTACTTGGGATGGTCGACGGTGCCGCCGCGCAGCACACCGACCTTGATCACGTCGTCGAGCAGGACGAGGTCGACGGCGGTTTCCAAGTCGGCGATCAGCCGGTCGTCCTCCGCGTTCAGCCGGGCGGCGTTGCGGAACTCGATATGACCGGCGACACCCCGGCGTTCGAGGTACACGGTGTCCAGCTCGATCCGGCCCTCGGTGCGGAAGCCATCGAGGAGCGTGCGGGCGCGTGGGGTGGGTCTGAGCATCGTCTCGACGAGGTGCCGGCCGGCGGTGTGCGAGCGCAGCACCGCGCCGCAGAAAATGCCCTGGTCGATCTCCCGGCCCTCCTTCTCCGCCTGGACGAAGCGGCGCTCGGCCGCCATCTGGGCACGGGTCGGCACCAGGCCCGGGAACCGGTCGGCGGCCTCGTACACGAGGTCCGCCAGGCGTACGGAACGGGTCAGCCCGTCGGTGAGCACCCCGTAGACGGTCTCGGTGTGCCGGGCGAGGAAGGCCCGGCGGGCCCGGCGGGCGCGCACGTGGACCGCGACGGCGCGGTCCCGGTCGTGGGGGGCCCGGTCGGGAACGGGCGGCAGCGCCGCGAGCCGCCGCTCGGTGCCGCCGATGTACTCGGCCAGGCGGCGGACGTCTGCCTCGATGCCGCCGGTCGGCTCGGGTACGGGATCGAGGGAGCCGCCGCCGGGCGCACCGGCGCTCATCCGGCCGCTTCGACGTGGCCCGCCGCCGTCCCGGCCGGGGTGCCGGGTCCACTGTTCCGCAGGCGGCGCAGCTCGCGGTCGCAGGCGGCGAGATGCGCGCCGAGGGCGTCCTGGTACTCGGCGGACGCGGCCTCCGTCAGCAACCGGCGGCGGATCCCGGCCTCACGGCCGGAGAGCCGTCCGCGCAGCACGGCCGCGTGACGGACGGCTTCGGTCACATCGTTGCTGACCTCGTCGACGATTCCGAGTTCGACGGCGTCGGGGAGGGGGATGTCGGAGTCCCACAGCACAATGCGACGGGCACGGGCCGGACCGATGTGCTGGACGAGTCGGTAGAGGGCCATACCGGGCCAGAACTGCCCATCGTTGACCGGCAGCAGCAGCTTCAGGTCGGGGGTGCCGATCCGGTAGGCGGCGGCCAGCAGCACGTCGAGGACGGGGCCGCCACATGTGCCCTGGGCCACGGTGATGGTGATGTTGTCGAGGCGTTCCAGGCGACGGATGGTCCGTTCCCAGCGGTTGACCTCATGGATGGAGACATCGCCGGGCCATTCGCGGGCCCCGGGCGGTGGCGGCGCGAACCGGAGGATGACGACCGTCCGTTCGCTCTGTTCCTCCGCCTCCTCACACACGGCGTTCACCGCCGCGGTCAGCTCGGGCAGCGGGCTGCCGCCGTCCAGCCGGGCCAGGATGCCCAGGCCGTCGGGCAGCGGGGTCCGGTCGGGCTCGGTCTTCATGTCGGCAAACCTTCCTTCCGTCACCAGCCCACCAGGGCCGTCTCGATGGTCGACCCGGGCCCCATCGTCATCAGCACCCCGAGGTCACCGGGTACCGCGACCCTCTCGTCACGCAGCCGCTTGTAGGAGAACAGGAACGAGCCGCTGGAGAGGTTGCCGTGGTCGCGCAGGACCCCGGTGGTGTGCCGCACGTCGTACCGGGACAGTCCGAGGTTCACACGGACCGAGTCGATGACCTTCTTGCCGCCGGAGTGCACCACCCAGTGGGCGATGTCGCCGATGCGCAGTCCGGTGCCCTCCAGGAGCCGGGCCACGGCCGTCTCCGCGTTGGCCCCGACGACGTAGGGGACCTCGGGGTCGAGGTAGAAGCTGAACTTGCCGTGCCCGTCGTCCCAGTCGTAGCGCATCGCGTCGACCGCCTCGGGGATGATGTGGCTGGTGAACCTCAGCAGAGCCGACTCCGGCGGGGGCTCCTGTGGAGTGGCGCGGACCGCGACAGCCGCCGCGCCGTCGCCGAACAGGCTGTTGACCACGGAGGAGCGCATGGTGCCGTCGAAGACGTAGGCGGCGGAGCAGACCTCGACGCACACCATCAGGGCGAGCTCGCCGGGGTGGCCGGCGGCCCAGCCGACGACGGCGTTGAGGGCGTTCAGCCCGGCGTTACAGCCCATGCCGACGACGTCCAGGCGCTGGCAGGACTGTTCGATGCCCAGGTCCTTGATGAGCAGCGCGGAGAATCCGGGGGTGAGCAATCCGGTGGAGGTGACGCAGCACAGGTATCGGACGTCGCCGAGCGCGGCGCCCGCGTCCTTCAGGCAGTGTCCGACGGCCTCCCGGCCCATCTTCAGCCCGCTCGCGGTGTGTTTGCTCAGCAGGTCGCCCTGGGACTCGACGGCGGGGAGCCCGTCGGGGCCGGTCGGGGGCAGGGTGAGGTTGCGGCGTTCGATGGCACCGCCGAGGAAGACGGAGCGGATCCGCCGGTCGGTGATACCGAAGGTGTCGAGGATTTCCCTTTGCGTGTAGGAGGCCGGCGGCACGGCGGTGCCGA